>NZ_RZPG01000004.1:0-303409 GCF_004022765.1 Mesorhizobium sp. M6A.T.Cr.TU.014.01.1.1 | reverse complement strand
GCTTCACGATCGCGCGCAATTCGGCTTCGGTGAGTATCGTCATCCGGCTCATGCGGCGTGCTCCTCAATTGCAAAGGATAGCGATCCTTGGGAAGAAACTCGACGTGAAAGAACTTTCATCCCGAGTGCTCCTTGAATGAGGCGTGTTCGCCGCAAACGACTTTCCTGTGCTGCGTCATATCGATGTTGCGGCCCGACAGAATGAGCACCGTGGGGCCGCTCGCCCTGACCTTGCCGGCAAGCACGGCGGCGATGCAAACCGCGCCGGCGCCTTCGACGATCTCGCGCTCCTGTTCATAGGCATGGCGGATGCCGGCGGCGATCTCGTCCTCGCTGAGCAGGATCACATCGTCGAGCAGGTCGCGGCACATCGAAAAAGTCAGCCGGTTGTCGAGGCCGATGCCGCCGCCGAGCGAATCCGCCAGCGTCGGCAGTTCCTCGACCAAAACTGGATGTCCGGCATCAAGGCTTGCCTTCATCGCCGCACCGCGCGCCATCGAAACGCCGATGACCTTCGTGCTCGGGCTTACACCCTTCACGGCAGCGGCGACACCCGCCGCCAGCCCACCGCCTGACAGCGGCACCAGCACCAAAGCGGCATCCGCAACCTGCTCGATAATCTCGAGCCCAAGCGTCCCTTGTCCGGCGATGATATCAGGATGATCGAAGGGCGGCAGCATGACCAGTCCCTCTTCCGCGACCAATCGGTCGACCTCTTGCTGCGCATCGTCCTGACTGTTGCCGACGATGCGGATATCGGCGCCGAGCCGGCGGATTTCGTCGAACTTATTCTGCGGCACCAGCCGCGACATGCAGATCGTCGCGCGCATGCCTTCGAGCTTCGCCGCATGAGCCAGCGCCCGGCCGTGATTGCCGGTCGACGCGGCGACCACGCCACGCGCCTTCTCCTCGGTGTTCAGCGACGCGATGGCGTTCGAGGCACCACGCAGCTTAAAGCTGCCGGTGGTCTGCCGATGTTCGAGCTTGAGATAAACAGGCGCGCCCAACTGCCCGGAAAGACTCGGGGAAAGCACGATCGGTGTGCGCTCGACCTTGCCTGCGATACGCTCGCGGGCGGCGCGGATATCAGAGAGGGTGACGTCGTTCGCGGTCATGGCCTTTGCTCTGCGATCAATTCAACGGCAACGTCATCAGACGGCCGAATTCGGCGCGCGGCTCGTCGTCGCCGCAAAGCCGCAGGCAGTTCCAGGCCGTTGCCTGGTTGCTGGTCACGACCGGACGGCCGATCGCCTCTTCCATGCCGACCACGGCAAGCGCGGCCCGCAGCGCCGTGCAGGAGACGAACAACGCGTCCGCTTGCGCATCGGTCGCCTCGCGCGCCAGATCGACCAGCGACGTTGGCGCAATCCGTGCCATCTCGCGGTCGTCCTCGAAGCCGAGGCATGTGAAGCTGGCGATATCGAAACCGTGCGCCGCGAAATAGGCCGCCATCGGCCGGCTGGTCTCGACCGTGTAGGGCGTGAGAATGCTGATCGTCCTGGCGCTCAGCGCCTTCAAGCCACGCACCCCTGCCATCGGCGGTGTGACCACGGGCACGCCGGGCTTGGCTGCCTGCACCGCCGCCTCGATCTCGGCATCGCCGATGACCACGGAGGCCGACGTGCAGGAATAGCAGATCGCGTCGAGCGGCTCGTCGGGCAGGATCAGCGCCGCGCCCGCCGTCAGCGACGGCTGCATCTTGCGTAAATTCTCCGGCGTCGTCGGATTGGCATAGGGGATGCGCGCGACATAGACGCCTACCCGGTCGCTCGCCACCATGCGGCGAAAATCCGGCTCGGTCGTATGATCGGTGGCAAGGATGATCAGGCCGACGCGCTTCTCCAGCGGACGCGCGTCGAGCGCCGGCCGTGTCGAGTGCAAGCGGATGTCGACAGGAGCGGTCACCACGCGCTCCTTGCCAACGGTTTGCACTCTACGGCGCCCCCCTCTGTCCTGCCGGACATCTCCCCCACACGGGGGGAGATCGGCAGCTTCGCTGACAGCGCCTGTTCATCAACATTGGAAATTGGCGAAAGCAACGGTGACAGCCAATCTCCCCCCAAGTGGGGGAGATGTCCGGCAGGACAGAGGGGGGCGCCGTAGAGCAAGGGCATTGCAGGAACCACTGTCATGTTTCGATCCGCCCGTAGCGGCGTTCCAGCCAGCGCAGCAGCACGACCGAGAATAGGCTGATGACGAGGAAGAAAGCGCCGACCAAGGTCATCGGCTCGACATAGCGGTAATAGGTGTTGGCGACGCTCTTAGCCTGGTTCATCAGTTCCAGCACGGTGATCGCCGAAAGCAGCGGCGTCTCCTTGAACATGGCGATGAAGTAGTTGGCAAGCGCCGGGATCATCGGCGGAATAGCCTGCGGCATGATGATGTGGGTCCAGGTCTGCCTGGCGTTCAGATTGCAGGCCTTGGCGGCTTCCCACTGGCCGCGCGGCACATTCTCGATGCCGGCGCGATAGACTTCGGCCGTGTAGGTGCCGTAGTGCAGGCCGAGGCCGATGACGCCCGCCACCAGCGGCGGCAGCAGGATACCGATATCCGGCAGCACGTAGAAGATGAAATAGAGTTGCACCAGCAGCGGCGTGCCGCGGATGAACTCGGCGAGGAAGCCGACGGTGCGCGACAAGCCCTTGTTCGGCGAGCGCCGCGCCAGCGCGATGGCCAGCCCCACGATCGCGGCCAGAACCGAGCCGAGCAGCGTCGCCAGGATGGTGATCTTCACGCCCTGGATCAGCGTCGGCATGATCTCCCAAACGAAATTCCAATCCCACTCCATTATGAGACCCGATCCATCAGACACGCACCCCATCGAGGCCGCGCGCCATGCGCCTTTCAAGCGATCGAACGCCCCAGGAAATGATCAGCGCAAGGACGAAATAGATGATGAGGATGGTGGTGAACGGCACCAGCGTGTTGCCGGTCTGCGAGCGCACCACTTGCGCCTGGAAGGTCAGGTCGGTGAGCGAGATCAGCGAAACGACGGCGGTGGCCTTGAGCAATTCGATGGCGTTGTTGCCGAAGGTCGGCAGCATGACCAGCAGCGCCTGCGGCAGGATGACATGGCGCATGGCTTGCCAGCGGCCGAGATTGAGCGCGGTGCAGGCCTCGTACTGTTCGCGGCCGATCGACTGGATGGCGCCGCGCACCACCTCCGCCGCATAGGCGCCGACATTGAGGCCAAGCGCCAGCACGCCGGCCTGCAGCGGCGTCAGCGAAATGCCGATGAAGGGCAGCACGAAATAGGCCCAGAACAGCTGCACGAAAATCGACGTGCCGCGGAAGAATTCGATATAGGCGGTGGCCAGCGCCCGAATGGCGAAAAAACGCGACAGCCGTCCCAGCCCGGCGAGAAAGGCCATGATCAAGGCAAGCACCGAGCCCATCAGCGTCAGCTCGATGGTGATCAGCGCTCCCTGCAATATCAGGCCGAAATAGCCGGACCATTGGGTCATGAAGTCAAGAGTTTCCAACGTTTACAGTTGTGCGAGGCGGTAGTCTTGGCCCCTTCTCCCCGTTCACGGGGAGAAGATACCGGCAGGCAGATGAGGGGCAGGGCCAGCTTCGTAAAACTTTGTGCTGTCCCTCATCCGGCCTTGTTTGTGCATGTCGTTATCCCAAAACCGCTGCGCACTTTTGGGCGACATGCATTAGGACCACCTTCTCCCCGTGAACGGGGAGAAGGAAAAAGGCGCCTACTTTGCCGAGCAGAGCTTGTCGCGGCTCGTCGACATCGCCGCCGCCGCCGAGAAGCCGTAAGGCTCGATGATCTTGGCGAACTCGCCGGACTGCTTCAGCTTGGCCAGCTCGACGTCATAGGCGTCGCGCAGCGCCTCATCGCCCTTCTTGAACGCCGCGCCGTCGCAATAGACCGGCGCGCCGACCACCGGAGCGACGACTTCGAGGTTCGGATCGTTGGCCTTCTTGACCAGATCGTTGATCGACAGCACGGGCAGCGAATAGGCGTCAATACGGCCGTCCTGCAGCATTTTCAGGCCGCTCTGGCCATCCGGCACGACGATGACGCGGTCACGCGGCACGCCAGCGGTGAGCGCCAGCTTCTCCTCGGTGCCGCCGCCCGGCGCCCCGATCGTCGCGGTGGCATCCTTGGCGACATCCTCGTAGCTCTTGAAGCCCTTCGGATTGCCCTTCTTGACCAGCATCGCCTCGGCGTCGCACAGCACCGGCTCCGAGTAGACGACCGCCGCGCAGCGCTCCGGCTTCATGAACAGGCCGGCGGTGACGACGTCGAAACGGCCTGCCTGCAGGCCGGGGATCATGGCGCCATATTCCGAGATCGAGGCGACGATGTCGGCGACGCCGAGGCGCTTGAAAATCTCGCGCGCCACATCGGGCGCGGCGCCCGAAACCTTGCCGTCGGCCGCAACCGCCGTATAGGGCGGCTCATTGGCGATGGCGACGCGGGCGAAGCCCTGTGCCTTGAGCTCTTCGAGCTTGCCGTCGTCGGCCGATCCCGCAGTCGAGGCGGCCAGAATCGCGGTCAGTGCAACACCGGCCATGCCGGCCAGAATGCCAAGTTTCTTCATTGTTCCCAACTCCTTGCTTCTCTTCTTGGTTCGCTTTGGTCGCGACGGCCTCGCCGCCCCTTGAGGCGGCGTTACCGCCTCTGGCATGGCGGTCAGACGCGATGTCCGGCCGCGATGATCTTCTTCAGGAAGCCTTGCGTACGCTCCTGCTTGGGATTGCGGAAAATCTCGTCGGGCTTGCCTTCCTCGACAATCTTGCCGCGGTCGAAGAACAAAACCCGGTCGGCGAAATCATGGGCAAAACCCATTTCGTGGGTGACGAGCAGCATGGTCATGTCGGTCTCGGAGCAGAGTCGCCATAAGACGTTCAGCACCTCCTCGACCAGTTCTGGATCGAGCGCCGATGTCACCTCGTCGAACAGCATGATCCTGGGCTGCAGGGCCAGCGCCCGGGCGATCGCCACGCGCTGTTTCTGCCCACCGGAGAGCTGTGCCGGCATCGCTTTGGCCTTGTCGGCCATGCCGACCATGTCGAGCAGCTCCATCGCCCGCTTTTCGGCGGCGGCGCGCGGCATGCCCTTGGTCAAGATCGGCGCCAGTGTGACGTTGTCGATGACGCTCTTGTGCGGAAACAGGTTGAACAGCTGGAAAACCATGCCGATCTTCTGGCGCATTCTTGCCAGATGCCGTTCGTCGGCGGCCAACAACTGGCCGTTGCGCTCCATGTGGTAAAGCTGCTCGCCGTCGATCTGGATGTGGCCGCTGTCGATCCTCTCCAGCGTCATCAAGATGCGCAGGATCGTCGTCTTGCCCGAGCCGGACGGGCCGATCAGCGCCAGCTTCTCGCGCGGCATGACCTGCATCGACAGGCCGTCCAGCACCTTGAAGGTGCCGAAGCTTTTCGAAATGCCGTCGATCTTGATGATGGGCGCGGACAATGAATTTCCCCGTGCTGGAGAACCTGGTGCCTTCAACGATGCGGAACGCGCCAAATCATGTCAATCAGGAAAATAATATCATGACAATGTTTCTGACTCCGCACAATTTCGCGGCAATGTCTGCCTAGATCGCCAGCAGAAGATGCTCCGGATCGCCGAGCAGAAGTTTGGTGACAACGCTCAAGCCGGCGCGCAGTTCCCCCTCGGTGGTCGAGCCCAGCGAGATCCGCACTGCCGGCTGCCATGGCTCCTGCGAAATGCGGAAGGATGTGCCTGGCGCGATCGCCACGCCCTGCAAACGGGCCTGTGAGACGAAACTCTCCTCGGCGCGGTCGCCGGGCAGCTGCAGCCACAGATGCAATCCGTCGCGATGGACACGGTAGTCGACCCCGGCAAGCACTTCGGCGGCGATCTCCTGCCGCCGCCGCAGCGCCGAACGTTGCCAGCGGACGAGCTCCATCGCCGTGCCGTCGGCCACCCATTTTGTGGCGATCTCCGCCACCAGTGGCGTCGCCATCCAGTTGGAGACGAGATGCCGGTTGGCGACGGCGGCTACATAGCGGTCGGGCGCCGCGAGGTAACCGATGCGCAGGCCCGGCACCACGATCTTGGTGAAGGAGGTGACGTAGAGCGTGCGCTCTGGCGCGAAGGCGGCGACCGGCGGCGGCCGGCCCTCGACCAGGGGGCCGAGCACGTCGTTCTCGATGATGGCGATGTCGTGCTTGCGCGCCACCGCGGCGATCTGCTCGCGCCGTGCGGCATCCATCAATGTTGCGGTCGGGTTGATCACCGAAGGCTGCACGAATACGGCGCGGATATCGGACAACCGGCACGCATCGTCGAGCGCCTCCGGGATCACGCCATTGTCGTCGATCGGCAGTCCTTCGAGGTTGAAGCCGAGATAGCGCGCCAGCGGGATCAGCGTGTGATGGCCGATCGCCTCGGTGGCGACGGTCGAGCCCGGCGGCGCCACGCTCATCAGCGCCACCGTCATGCCGGCCGTGGCGCCGTTGGTCAGGCTGACATTCTGCGCGGACACATCGAGACCGCAGAGCCGCAGCCAGTCGACCGCGACGGCGCGGTGGCGCGGAAACACCATGTTCGGCCGGAACGACAGCGCCGAGCTCGACGGCAGGTTCTCGGCAAGCCAGCCCAGCGCCTGCTTTAGCCGCTCCAGATGCATCGGCTCGCACACCGGCTTCAGGATGGAGAGATCGATGACCTCGCCGAGGCGCTCCGGCAGGTATGGCGGCTCCGGCTCGCGGCGCTGTGTCTGCACGAAGCTGCCGCGGCCGATCTCGCCGGAAACCAGGCCCCGGCGGATCAGTTCCTCATAGGCGCGACTGACCGTCTGCACCGAAAGCTTCAGGTCGTCGGCCAGCCGGCGATGCGTCGGCAGCCGCGCGCCGTTGGCCAGCCGCCCGTCATGGATCGCACGCGCAAACTGGTCGGCGAGCGATTGATAGGCCGGCCGCCGGATGAGCGCGGGATCTGGACGCCACAATGTCATGACTTATTAGAGATCGAAATCAGTGCAATTGACAATCGAAATAATGCGCCGTCATGGTGTCGGGCAAGAAAAAAGCAGACGCTCATGGCCGCATTGAAACTCGATCAGATCGACCTCAAAATCCTCGACGCGGTTCAGCGCGACGGGCGCATCACCAAGCTAGCGCTGGCCGACAAGGTTGGCCTGTCGCCGACGCCGTGCTGGATGCGGCTGCGCAAGCTGGAAAAGGCCGGCATCGTCTCCGGCTATCACGCCAAGGTTGCGATGCGCGCCGTCGCGCCGGTCGCCACCGTGCTGATGGAGGTGACGCTGGCCAGCCACCGACAAGCCGATTTCGACCGCTTCGAGCGCGTCATCCGCGACGTTCCCGAAATCGTTGCCTGCTGGTCGGTGGGCGGCGGCGTCGACTATCTGCTGAAAGTGATGGCGCGCGACATCGACGCCTATCAGCGGCTCGTAGACGCGCTGCTCGAACGCGAGATCGGCATCGATCGCTATTTCACCTACATCGTCACCAAGACGGTGAAGGAGGAGATTTCCTTGCCGGTGGCGGATCTGCTGCCGGTGTCGTCGTAACGCTAGAGAGATCGTCTACCCGGGCGATGCAATAGAGACAATCTCTCTACGCAACGGCGTTGAAACAGTCTCTCTGTCTGCACCGCGCGCATAGTCTCTCCACATCGCCTCGACATCGGGAGACCTCGAACATGTCCGCGCATTTTGCCCGCCCACACCGCCATGATGCACTCGACCGCCTCGCCGACCGCCGGCTGCTGCGCGAGCTCGCCTATGTCGACGGCCATTGGACGGCGAGTGAGGCCGCCGAGAGCTTCGAGGTGACCGATCCTGCCACAAGCGCCACCGTTGCCTGGGTTGCCGCGCTCGATAGCAGGCAGACGAGCAAGGCGATCGACGCGGCATCGCGCGCCTTTCCCGCCTGGCGCGGACTTTTGCCGCAGGAGCGCTCGAAAATCCTACGAAAATGGTTCGACCTGATCATCGCTGCCAAAGAGGATCTGGCGCTCTTGATGACGCTCGAGCAGGGCAAGCCGCTTAGGGAAGCGCTTGGCGAGATCGACTACGCCGCCTCTTTCGTCGAGTGGTATGCCGAGGAGGCAAAACGCCTTAACGCCGAAAGCGTCACCAGCCATCTGCCGAACGCCGAGATGATGGTGCGGCGCGAGCCGCTTGGTGTCGTCGGCGTCGTCACGCCGTGGAATTTTCCCGCGGCCATGCTGACCCGCAAGGCGGCCGCCGCCCTTGCCGCCGGCTGCACCATCGTCGCGCACCCCTCGTCTGAAACGCCGCTATCGGCACTGGCGCTGGCCGAACTCGGCGAACGCGCCGGCCTGCCGGCAGGCGTCTTCAACGTTCTCACCGGCAAGGCTTCGACCATCGTTGGGCGGATGTGCGAGGACGCTCGCGTGCGGGCCATGAGCTTCACCGGCTCGACCGAGATCGGCAGGCTGATCGCCGCGCAAAGTGCGCCGACGATGAAGCGGCTGGTGATGGAGCTTGGCGGTCATGCGCCGCTGATCGTCTTTGCCGACGCCGATCTCGACAAGGCTGTGACCATAGCCGTCGATGCCAAATTCGCCACGTCCGGCCAGGATTGCCTCGCCGCCAACCGCATCTATGTCCAGCGCCCGATCTACGATCGTTTCTGCGCCGCCTTCGCCAGGCGCATCGACGCGTTGCGTACAGGCAATGGCCTGGCCGATGACACCGACATCGGGCCCTTGATGCACGAGCGTGGCGTCAAGAAGGTCGAGGAGCAGGTCGCCGATGCGCTCGCCCATGGCGCACGCTGCCTCACCGGCGGCAAACGCGATTCTGCAGGACCGCTGTTCTACCAGCCGACCCTGCTGGCCGATGTCACCGACGACGCGCTGATCATGCGCGAGGAAACTTTTGGTCCGGTCGCCGCGCTGACGCCCTTCGACAGCGAAGAGGAAGTCGTCGCCCGCGCCAACGCCACCGAGTACGGCCTCGTCGCCTATGTCGTCACCGAGAACGGCGGCCGCCAGTTGCGCATGGGCCGCGCGCTCGACTACGGCATGGTCGCCATCAACCGGGTCAAGATCACCGGCGCGCCGATCCCGTTCGGCGGCGTCAAACAGTCCGGCATCGGCCGCGAGGGCTCGCGCCATGGGCTCGAAGCCTTTACCGATCTCAAATACCTCTGCCTGGATGTGGCCTAGGCCGCGCCCCACACTTTTCCTTAGGAGTAAAAAAGATGCTCGACCAGTCCAACGAACTCGCCGCTTGGGACCGCGACCACTTCTTCCATCCCTCGACCCATATGGGCACCCACGCGCGCGGCGAGAGCCCGACCCGCATCATCGCCGGCGGCGAAGGCGTCACCATCTGGGACAATAATGGGCGCAAGAGCATCGATGCTTTCGCCGGGCTTTACTGCGTCAATGTCGGCTATGGCCGCCAGAAAATCGCGGACGCCATCGCCGCGCAAGCCAAGAACCTCGCCTACTACCATGCCTATGTCGGCCACGGCACCGAGGCGTCGATCACGCTCTCCAAGATGATCATCGACCGCGCCCCGCAAGGGATGTCGAGGGTCTATTTCGGCCTCTCCGGCTCCGACGCCAACGAGACCAACATCAAGCTGATCTGGTACTACAACAACGTGCTCGGCCGGCCGGAGAAGAAGAAGATCATCTCGCGCTGGCGCGGCTATCATGGCTCCGGCGTCATGACCGGTTCGCTGACCGGGCTCGACCTGTTCCACAACACCTTCGACCTGCCGCGTGCGCCGATCCTGCACACCGAGGCGCCCTACTATTTCCGCCGCGCCGACCGCTCGATGAGCGAGGAACAGTTTTCCCAACACTGCGCCGACAAGCTCGAAGAGATGATCCTGGCCGAGGGCCCGGACACGGTCGCCGCCTTCATCGGCGAGCCGATCCTCGGCACCGGCGGCATCGTGCCGCCGCCCGTCCTCTACTGGGAAAAGATCCAGGCGGTGCTGAAGAAATACGATGTGCTGCTGGTCGCCGACGAAGTGGTCACCGGCTTCGGCCGGCTGGGCACCATGTTCGGCTCCGACCACTACGGCATCAAGCCCGACCTGATCACCATCGCCAAGGGCCTGACCTCGGCCTATGCGCCGCTGTCGGGCGTCATCGTCGCAGACAAGGTCTGGCAGGTGCTGGTGCAGGGTTCCGACAAGCTCGGCAGCATAGGCCATGGCTGGACCTATTCGGCGCATCCGATCTGCGTTGCCGCCGGCGTCGCCAATCTCGAGCTGATCGACGAGATGGACCTGGTGACCAACGCCGGCGAGACCGGCGCCTATTTCCGCGCCGAACTGACGAAAGCCGTCGGCGGCCACAAACATGTCGGTGACGTCCGCGGCGACGGCATGCTGGCGGCAATCGAGTTCGTCGCCGACCGGGACGACCGCGTGTTCTTCGACGCCTCGCAGAAGATCGGGCCGCAGGTCGCTACCGCCCTTGCGGCAAGCGGCGTCATCGGCCGCGCCATGCCGCAAGGCGACATTCTCGGCTTCGCGCCGCCGCTCTGCCTGACGCGCGAAGAGGCCGACATCGTCGTGTCGAAGACGGCGGATGCGGTGAAGAGCGTGTTTGCCAACATCTGAAAACTGACATGAACGCCATGACCAAAACCCTCCCCGCCACCATGGCCGCCGTGCAGCTGACTGGTCACGGCGGACCGGAAAAGCTCGTCTACCGCACCGACGTGAAAGTGCCCTCGCCCGCGCCTGACGAAGTGCTGATCAAGGTCACCGCTTGCGGCATGAACAACACCGATGTCTGGGTGCGACAGGGCGCCTATGGCACGGAGGAAGATGCTGCCGCCGTATCGACCTGGCGGCGTCAGGGCAACACGCTGATCTTCCCGCGCATCCAGGGCACCGACACGGTCGGCCACATCGCCTCAGTCGGCGATGGTGTCTCGCCGGACCGTATCGGCGAGCGGGTGATGGTCGACTTCTCCATCTACAACCGCGACGACGATTCACTCGCCGACATCGACTATATGGGCCACGGCCGTGACGGCGGCTATGCCGAGTATCAGACCGTGCCGGCCGAGAACGCCCATGTCGTCGACACCGAGTTGACCGATGTCGAACTCGCCACCTTCTGCTGCGCCTATCTCACCGGCGAGCAGATGCTGGAACGCGCCGCATTGAAGGCCGGCGAGCGCGTGCTGGTCACCGGCGCGTCGGGCGGCGTCGGCTCCGGCATCGTGCAGCTGGCGCGGGCGCGCGGCGCCGTCCCCTATGCAGTCGTCGGCAAGGGCAAGGAACAGGCCGTGCTCGACATCGGCGCCGAGGCGGTGATCATCCGGGGTGTGGCCGACCTGCCGGCTGCGGTAAATGAGGCAACCGGCGGCCAGCCGATCGACGTGGTTGCCGATCTGGTCGGCGGCGCGATCTTCAACGATCTGCTGCGCATCCTCAGGCCCGAAGGCCGCTACACCACAGCCGGCGCAATTGCCGGCCCGGTCGTGCAGCTCGATCTGCGCACCATGTATCTCAAGCAGTTGCAGTTGCACGGCTCGAGCCAGGGCACGCGGCACGACTTCCGCCGTATTGTTCGCTACATCGAAGACAAGAAGATCCGGCCGCTGGTCGGCGGCGTCTACAAGCTCTCCGATTTCCACCGCGCCCAAGCGGATTTCATCGCCAAGGATTTCGTCGGCAAGCTGGTGGTCGTTCCAGACGCCATTTCGGATCTCGCAGCGACCCGTTGATAGCCAAGATTATCGCTCTCGCTTGGTTCTGCGTTCGACGTCTGACGCCGACCGGTTCGTCCGGCACGGCAGCCGTCGTCGTCCAGTTGGCAGCGGGTACTGTGATATTACCCGTCGGCTGCGAATACGTAGCCGTTGCCATCCTTGGACAACGTGCCGACGTTCGGCATCAACCAGTGAGTACCCGAAATGGTGAGCTTGTCGGCGACCGCGCGATCGAAGATCTTCCTTCGCGTTTCGACGGCCATTTGCGGATCCTGGTCGATAGCAAGCTGCCACTCGGGATTTGTTGAAACATGGGGCGCAAGATTGACCACGTCAGCGCTGATCAGGAGCTGTTTGCCGCCCGAGGTGACCAGATGCGCGACCATTCCCGGGCTATGGCCGGGGGCCTGAACGGCGTGCACGCCAGGTAGGAGTTCTGGTTCTCCCTCAAAGGTCCTGACGTTTTTCCACGTAGCCACCGTAGCCTGAATGCGCTGAGCGAGGCCCTTGCGCGTCGGTCCGAGATCGATCGACTCGACTCCCGGGCGCGTCCACCATTTCAATTCCTCGGCGGGCACCACGATGTCGGCATCCGGGAAGACCTGCGCATTGCTCTCATTGTTCATGAGGCCATAAATGTGGTCGCCGTGCAGATGGGAGATCAGGATTGTCTTGACTGCCTTGGGGTCAAGGCCCGCCGCAGCCATGCTCTCGAATAGCCGGCCGTTCCCCTCACCATAAATCGGATGACCGCCGGTACCCGAGTCGATCAAGACCACTTGATCGCGCAGCTTTAGCGCCATGACGATAAACCGCAGGGGCGCCTGATTGTCGGGAAAACCGGCACCACGCAACGCCGTCTTGACCTGTTCGACGCTGACATTCCTGACCATACCCTCCCGCAGGGGAACGTCACGCATGCCATCAATCAGAGAAAAGACTTCAATGTCGCCAACCTTGTATTTTCGGAAAGGTTGAGCGACGGCGTGTTGAGCGCGGGCCGCGTCGACAAACGTGATCGGCTTGTGGAGCCCAAACGCAGCATGAGCACCGGCCGCGCCAAGTGTCAGGTCGCGACGCGAAATATCGAACATCCTTCCCCGCTGACGGAATGATCGAGCATATCAACGGCGGTCGGCACTGCACAAGGTCGGCTGGGTCGTGAGCCGCAAGTTAAACTGAGACATCACCTGAGCGCGATCCCGCCGCGGTGGCGGCCGAGGGCCGGCCGATCGACGTCGTCGCCCACCCCGAATATCGACACGCCCTAACAAGGACTCGGGCTGTTCGCCGACACAGTGAGATCGAGCGCGACATGGCCTTGCGGCGCGCCGAAGCGAAGGAAGGCTTCCGACAGCGTCGCGAACACCGGTCCGGCATCGCCTCTCAGCTTCGTGCAGAAATTCTTCGACCTGTCGAAGACGCCCGAAATCTTGAGGAAGTCGATGCAGCCGTAGATCTCATCCATGTGATGGCCCTCGCCGAGCGGATAGAGCGAGAACTGCGCGGCGACCTCTTGTCCGAGTTTTTTCGCACCATCGACATGCGCCCGCGCCGCGCCGATGCGCTCGGCCAGGGACAGCTCGTGGCTGCTGCCGGAAATCGGTGTGCAGATCGGATCGTCAGGCTCGCCCGGACAGCCGCGCGACACCGTCGCCGACAACACGCAATGCACGCCACTCGCCGCCGCCGATGCGAAGAGGTCGCGCATGGCCGGGAAAAGCTGTTCCGGCGGGCCGACGATCAGCGTCGAGATGTCGTCGGTCTCGATGCGGAAATTCGGTCGATACGGATCGAGCGCCGAAAGCGCCCCAAGGATGACGCCGACGAAATCGTCGCACATCGGATACAGGGAAATCTGTGCACCTGAAAACATGGTCGCCTCGCTCCGCTGGCATTACCCAGATCAGCTTGAGGGACCGAAGGCTTGCACCCACCATCTCAGCCCCGGCAATACGGAGCGCCCCTGTCGATATGGGCGACGTAGCACCCGCGCAACGGATGTTCAAGTGTGGCCCAGGGCAATCGTTCCCAGCAATCGCTTCAGACCAATTACCGAGCTTGGCGGCGCCGCCGAAGCTGCCGATCTCCCCCCTTGCGGGGGAGATGCCGGCAGGCAGAGGGGGTGCTTCCCTCCGACCTGTAAATCGATCGCAGCCGCGCCCTCAAGCTGATTCGGGTTGGCAAGGCTGAAGTCGAAAGTTGGCGATCCTTCACACCCCCCTCTGTCCTACCGGACATCTCCCCCGCAAGGGGGGAGAATGGATACCGCTTCGGCTTCGCCAATCACCAAGGCCCATTCAGCTCTGGCTTTGGACGACCTGATCAGCTCTGTGATCCGACCTGCTTGACCGCGGCTTCGAGCGATCTTTCAAACGCGTCGATCATCTGATCGACCTGGGGCTCGGTGATGATCAGCGGCGGGCAGAAGGCCAGCGCGTCGCCCATGTTGCGCGAGATGACGCCGTTCTGCTGCATGAAGCCGTTGACAAGCCCGCCCAGCGCGCCGGCCGTCTCCCACGGCGTCTTGGTCACCTTATCGCCGACCAGTTCGACCGCCGCGATCAGGCCGACGCCACGCACCTCGCCGACAAGCGGGTGCGAAGCGAGGTTGCGCAGCCGTTTCTGCATATGCGCGCCGACCGTGCGCGCATTGCCGACAAGGTCGCGCTCCTCGATCAGCTTCAGGTTCTCGAGCGCGACCGCCGCCGCGACGGGATGGCCGCCGCCGGTGAAGCCATGACCGAAGGTGCCGATCCGATTGCTTTCGTCGGCAATCGGCTCGAACATTTTCTCGTTGATCAGCAGGGCCGAGATCGGCAGGTAGGAGGAAGAGATCTGCTTCGACAGCACCATGATGTCAGGCCTGATGCCGAAGGTCTGCGAACCGAACATCTCGCCGGTTCGGCCAAAACCGCAGATGACCTCGTCGGCGACGATCAGGATGTCGTACTTCGACAGGACCGCCTGTATCTTCTCCCAGTAGCCGGCCGGGGGAACGATGACGCCGCCGGCGCCCATGATCGGCTCGCCGAAGAAGGCGGCGATGGTTTCCGGGCCCTCGGCCAGGATCAGCTTTTCCAAGTCGTCGGCAAGCCGGCTCGAAAACTGCTCTTCGCTCTCGCCTGGCAGCGCCTCGCGCCAATGGTGCGGTGTCGACGTGTGCAGCACATTGGCGATCGGCAGGTCGAAGGAAATGTGATTGTTGGGCAGGCCGGTCAGGCTTGCCGAGGCGATGGTGACGCCGTGATAGCCGCGAATGCGGCTAATGATCTTCTTGCGTGCCGGCTGGCCGAGCGCATTCGACCGGTACCAGATCATCTTCATGGCCGTGTCGTTGGCCTCGGAGCCGGAATTGGTGAAATACGCCTTGCTCATCGGCACCGGCGCCATCTGCACCAGCTTCTCGGCGAGATCGATCAGCGGCGAATGCGATTTGGAGCCGAAGTCGTGATAATAAGGCAGCTTGGACATCTGGCGCACCGCCGCATCGACCAGCCGCTTCTCCGAGAAGCCGACCGCGACGCTCCAAAGCCCGGCCATCGCCTCGATGTAGCGGTTGCCGGCCAGATCCTCGACATAGATGCCGTCGCCCTTCTCGATCACGAGCGGCCCTGCCTCCTCATGCTTGCGGGCATTGGTGTAGGCGTGCATGTGGTAGCTGATGTCGCGGGCTTCGGGAGAATTCGGTCGTGCGTCCATGATGGTTCCTGTCCTGCATGCCGGGACTAGGCCCTGCCGCCGTTTCGGCGCGTATCGCCTCTTGCATTATGCTGTTGGATGCATCTGTTTCTCGTAAGGGTGTCAAGCCCTTTCGGAAGGGCTGGCGGGTGGACGCAGACATGCTGAATTTCAGCTTCGAGGTCGCAGAACGCGAGAACCTGCGCGGAGCCGCCTATGCGCATCGCCGGATCGTGATCGTCGAACGGCTCACCGGCAGCACAACAACAAGGCTGAGGTGGCCCGATCATGGACCATGTCGACTGCATCGTGGCCGGCGCCGGCGTCATTGGCCTCGCGATTGCGCGAGAGATGGCGCAACGCGGCCCTGGACACCCTGATCCTCGAAGCCGAGAACGCCATCGGCACCGGGACCAGCTCGCGCAATTCCGAGGTCATCCATGCGGGCATCTACTATCCGGCCGGATCGCAGAAGGCCCGGCTCTGCGTGGCAGGCCGGGAACAGCTTTACCGTTATTGCGAGGAGCGGGCGGTTCCGCATGCGCGCTGCGGCAAGCTCATCGTCGCCACAGATGCCGAACAGGAGCCGGCGCTTGCTTCCATCCTGGCCAACGCCTCTGCTTGCGGCGCGGGCGACCTAACACCCTTGACCGCAGCAGAGGCACGCGCGCTGGAGCCCAAGCTGCGGTGCACGGCCGCCGCCCTGCTGTCGCCCGCCACCGGCATCAGCCACGCCCTGATGCTTGCTTTGCGGGGCGACGTAGAGGAGCACGGGGCGGCACTCAGCCTCAACACCCGCATCGTCTGCGGCCGCCTCGAGGGTGGACGCATGGTTCTCGACACAGTCGACAGCACCAGCGGCGAGCGCTTTGAGATCGCCACCGCGCTTCATCAACGCCGCCGGGCTTGGCGCCACGACGCTTGCCCGCTCACTTGACGGGCTCGACCCGCAATTCGTGCCGGAACTTCGCTATGCCAAGGGCAATTATTTTTCGGTCGCCGGCCGGGCGCCGTTCTCGCGGCTGGTCTATCCCATACCCGAGCCGACACCGCGCGGGCGTGCCGCTGCCAAAGGCATAATCCAAACGCCCGTAAGCCATCCGTAAGCCGGGGTCGCAGAACCTCGGTCTGTCGATCACAGCCGATCACCGGAGGCCTCGAGCTCTCCGGAACCGTCGGCTCCATGACGAGGAGGGTTCGATGCGATTCGACAACGATCACGCGCCACTCCGCCGGGACGACGCGCTATCCGAATGGCGCACTGCCTCGGCGCTGGCCGAGCTCTTGTCCTTCGAGCCGTCGAGTCTCGACGCGAAACCGAAGGCTGCGGGTCCTGGCCGGACCGCGGAGGCGCTTTCACGATTTGCGGCGGCGATCCGGCGCGTATGGCCGGTCCTGGCGGCTACTACAATCTTGGCAACGCGCTCGGGCTGGTGATGGGCGTCACGATCCAGCTCGCCGCCCCTCAGGGATCCGGCATGCGCGGCGGCGCCGCGCTGTTCGACTATTTCGCTGGCAGCAGCAGTGCGGTGGCGCTGACGTTGGCAACGCTGGTCTTCTTCTGCAGCGGCGAGGTCTATCACCGCGCCTGGGCCGGGCGGGATGTCCCCGATCCAGCGCTTAACCGCCTCGCCGATCTCCTGTCGGGGATCGGCGCGATCGGGCTTGGCGCGGCACTGTTCCTGTTCGGCCAGCCGGTGCTGGCGGCGACCGCCGGACTGCTGCATGCGCTCGGCAAGTTCGGCAGCGCCGCCTACAGGCCCGGCGCCAGCGTGCCCGGGTGGCCGGCTGGATGGCCCGATCCGTTCCGCAGTGCGGTGCTGGCCAGCCGCCTGCCGGCGATGCTCGCGGCGGCGCTGTCGATGGGCGCCGCCTTGCCTGAGGTGTGGTTGGGCGGTTCCCCTGCCCTCGTTGCCGCGCCGCTGACATTGCTTGCCTGCTATCTGCTGTGGGCCAGGGCCGACCTTCTCCTGTTTGCCAACAGCGCTGGCGAAAGCGCGCCCGCACTGCCCACCACGGCACGGCCCATGCCCTTGCATCCTCGACCGCCCAAGGCAACCAAACGACCGGGACCATCGATATGAAGCACCGTTTCGAAGCTATACCGAACCCAAGCTGCCGGTTCGAGATCTGGGACAATGAGAACGACGAGCCCGTCGTCCATCACGACCGGCTGCTCACCTTCGCCTCGGCGAAGTTGGCGGCAAGGATCGCCGACTTCCTCAACGAGGGCCGCAGCCACCGGCGCCGCGCCGGCGCCGCTAAATGGCGAGTTGCGGACCGCGATGTCGACCGGGGAGGATGATCGCCACGCTGCTCTACCTCGGGGAAATCCAGGTCTCCCTGACCTTGGCGTCCATGCCGGTATTCAAGGCTAGCGCCAAGGATCCACTGCTGGGCTGGATCGCATCCGGAAGCAGTCTTCACATCAACCTCGGCGGCGAAACCACCTACGATGTTTCCCTCAAGGGCAGTGCCCAAGCCGCCAAGGCCTTTGCAGCAGCCTGCAACTCATGAGACCCTGCAGTTCGTGAGAACCTGTAGCTCATGAGAGCATCGGAGGAGTGTCGCCATGACCGATGAGCCAGGCCGTGAGCCGGCGCATGATCCCCAGGATTTGGAGCGCCTGCTGATTTCCCGGCAGTGGGTGGGAGACATCGACGGCATGGCCGCGCTTTTTGAGCAGAACGCCGTCGTCGACAGCGGTGAAGGGCAGCTGACGCGTGGCCGGGAAGCGATCCGGGCACTCTTCGCGGAGATCACCGCAACGGGCCGAAAATTTGCTGCCGGAAATCAGGCCCCGGCTGTTGTCAGCGGAGACCTGGCACTCACCTCAACCCATCTTCCCGATGGCACCGTGACCGCCGAGGTCGCCCGCCGCCAAGGCGACGGAACATGGCTGTGGGTCATCGATCGATTCTCCGTTGCATAACATCGGGCCCGACGCATGACCCCGGAAAATCGGAATCGATTTTCCCGGTGGATCATGCGAACGGGCGCACGGCGCTGTAGCGCAAAGGCGCGAAACCGTGCAGTTTTGGATTTCGAAGTTCCCGAGCGACGATGCCGGCGATGGAGCAGGAACTTCGAATTCAATTATGATGTATGATGCATCAGTGCGCTGTCTGCGAATGGTCGCCGCCCGGCTGCGAAATGCCGCCCAGCGCTTCGCCGGCCCAGGCCGCCTCGCCATTCGCGGCGAGATCGCCGAGCGAGACAATGCCAACCAACCGCCGGTCGCGGCTGATCACCGGCATTCGCCGCAGTTTGAGATTGCCCATGTTCTGAAGGACATCGTCGACTTCCTGGTCGTCAAAGCAGCATTGCACCTCCGCGCTCATCACGTCCCTGATCTTGGCGTCAGGACCTCTGCCCTCCGCGATGCCGCGGACGGCAATGTCGCGGTCCGTGATCATGCCGACCAGCCGGTCATTCTCGCCGACGGGCAGAACACCGGCGTCAAGATCGGCCATGGCTCGTGCGGCATCCCGCAAGGACTGCTCCGGACTGGCGACCTGAACATTCTGTGTCATGCACTCGCTGATTCTCATGGCTTTCTCCTCGAGGTGAAGCGCCCCGCCGAACCCGTGATCAAGATGTGATTAGGGAGGAATGAATGCCTTTCGGAATCGTTCCATGTTTCGACCACGCGCGACCGGATGGGCGATGCGGCAGAGCTTCCACCAATGGCCATATCCGTGACGACGGGAACCATAGTCCGGCACAATGGTTGAGTGGTGACCAAGTGATCCTCCCCGAGCAAAACGGAAAACGGAAGGAACGATCATGCGCATGTTGACGACTATTGCTGCCCTTTCGGGATTGGCCCTGGCGCAGCCGATCCACGCGCAATCCACCAACCCGCAGCTTCCCCAAATCGCACCCCCGGCCCCGGAAGTCCTGCCCGATCCAAGCCTGCCTAACCAAACGCCGCCCGACCAAGCCCTGCCGGATCAAGCGCTGCCGGATCAGGGTTTCACCGACCAGAACTTTACCGGGATTGCGATCGTCGCCCTCGAGGATTTGCCTCCGGAACTCAAGACACAAGCCGAGGCCGTGATCACCCAGACCAGCGTTGAAGATCTGCTCACCCTGCAGAGCTCGATCGATGCGTCGCCGCAGGCAGCAACGGCGCTGGCGGCGAGCGGGCTGGATTCCTCGCAGGTTGTCGCTGCCAACCTCGATGGCGATGGCATGCTGACGCTGATCATCCAGACAACCACATGATCGGCGGGCCGGGCGTGGCTGACCGGAGCACCCGGCTTCGGCCATGAAAACCCAGTACAGCGGAGCATCGTCATGGTCGAAGCCGCAGTTCGCAACTTCACCCTCAACTTCGGGCCGCAGCATCCTTCTGCTCACGGCGTCCTGCGGCTGGTGCTGGAACTGGACGGCGAGATCGTCGACCGCGCCGATCCCCACATCGGCCTGCTCCACCGCGGCACGGAAAAACTCATCGAGTACAAGAATTATCTGCAGGCCTTGCCCTATTTCGACCGGCTCGATTACGTGGCGCCGATGAACCAGGAGCATGCGTTCTGCCTCGCCGCCGAGAAGCTGCTCGAAATATCGGTGCCGAGGCGCGGACAGCTTATCCGTGTTCTCTTTTGCGAAATCGGCCGGCTCTTGTCACATCTCCTCAACGTCACGACCCAGGCCATGGACATCGGCGCGCTGACCCCGCCGCTCTGGGGTTTCGCCGAGCGTGAGAAGCTGATGGTCTTTTACGAGCGCGCCTCCGGCGCCCGCATGCATGCGAATTATTTCAGGGTCGGCGGCGTGCACCAGGACCTGCCTCCGAAGCTTCTGGACGACATCTGGGCTTTCTGCGACCCGTTCCTCAAGGTCTGCGACAACCTCGATGAATTGCTCACCGGCAACCGCATCTTCAAGCAGCGCAATGTCGATGTCGGTGTGATCGGGCAGGATGATGCCTGGGCCTGGGGCTTCTCCGGCCCCATGGTGCGCGGGTCGGGAGCGGCATGGGATTTGCGCAAGGCACAGCCGTATGAATGCTACCCCGAGATGGACTTCGACATTCCGGTCGGCAAGAACGGCGACTGCTATGACCGCTATCTCGTCCGCATGGAGGAAATGCGCCAATCGGTCCGGATCATGAAGCAATGCCTGGAGAAACTGAGATCGCCCGAGGGCCGCGGGCCGGTCGCGGTCCCGAACCAGAAGATCACGCCGCCGCCGCGAGCGACGATGAAGCGCTCAATGGAAGCGACAATCCACCATTTCAAACTCTACACGGAGGGTATTCGCGTGCCCGAAGGAGAGGTGTACGCCGCGGTTGAGGCGCCAAAGGGCGAGTTCGGCGTCTATCTGGTTTCGAACGGCAGCAATATTCCTTATCGATGCAAGATCCGGGCGCCGTCCTTTGCCCATCTGCAGGCGATGGATTTTCTGTCGCGGGGGCACATGATCGCCGATGTCGCTGCGATCATCGGGTCGCTCGATATCGTGTTCGGCGAGATCGATCGCTAGCATTTTGCAGCCAAGTGGAATCACTTGGCGTCGCAGAAATGCGGCTAAACAAATCGTTAGAGCGGGAAGCCTAGGTCAACTTGAACGCATCCCGCTCTAACGGCGCGCAGAGTGTTTCAGATTTCGAGCAAGGCGTAGGGACGGCCGGTCGGCTTCGCCACGTGCATGGCGACGTTATATACCGGGGCACCACCGGGTGTGCGGCCTTCGTAGACGCCGCGATGCGCGTGGCCATGCACCACGGCGGTGACCTTGAACCGATCGATCGTCTCCGCCAGGCGCGACGAGCCCAGGAACGGAAAAATCTCCAACGGCTCGCCAGCGACCGTCTCGATGACCGGAGCGTAGTGCAGGACGACGAGCGTGCGTTCGGTGCGAACCTGCCGCATTGCGTTTTCGAGCCGCATCGACTCGCTGACGCTTTCAGCAACCATCGCCTTGATCGCCGGCTCACCGAAAGAGCCGAGCATGCGTGACCCAAAACCGCCAATGAAACCCTTCACGCCGACAAAGCCGACCTCCTTGATTTCCGTCGTCTGGCCGTCAAGAAGATGGACGCCTGCCTGCCGAAGGATGTGGGCGACGTCTTCGACCGCGCCGGATTCATAGTCATGGTTGCCGAGCACGGCGACGACCGGGATTGCGCAGGCGCGCAAATCCTCCGCAAGGATTTCGGCCTCTCGGGGCTTGCCGAGATTGGTGAGGTCGCCGGTGAGAACGAGGACGTCCGCTTCGCGCGAGACCTCGCCGAAGAGATCACGGCAGGAGGCCTGGCCGTCTTCACGCACATGCAGATCGCCGACAGCCGCAATCCTGACGGTGCCGCCGTTCCCAACTCTTGCCGTGGCGGTTGTGCCCTTCTCAGCCATCACGAAATTCTCCTGTTCCACCGACGCCGGCAAAGCCCCATTCCTTCACGTCGATCTCGTAGTCGGTCGGCGAAAGCAGGCGTCCGCGGCAGATTTTCATTCGGGGAGTAGGCAACTCCCTCTGCTTAGCGAGCCGGTCAAGCAATTCGTCGAGCAGCCAGGCCGGGATATGATCGCGCTCGCTCGGATAGATCCATCGGAAATTCAGAAGCTGCATCAGCAGCACCTCCCAGTGAACCTCCAGATAGGAAAGCAGCCGGTGCCAATCGATCTGATCCTGCGCCTTGAGGATTGTATGAGCGACGTCGGCGCCGTCGTGGCGGCCTCTGTCCTGGATGAAGCACTTGGACCAGATAAGCTCGGTCGGACCTACGATCCGCACCTGACTGCCCAGCAGCTCGATTTGCCGTGCATGCTCCAGCCATTGGTCGCCGACCGGCATGGTGCCATTGGCTGAAGCGAATATGACGTCAAAAAAATGCGTGCTTTTGAAGACCTTTCCAAGCCATCGGTCGTCCACGATCTCGACCGCATAGCCGGCCTGCTTGAAATGCGCGAGAATGCGCGCGTAATCGCCGGCCTTGCAGAAAATGTCGAGGTCCTTCGTCTGGCGCGTGACGCCTGTGTAGGCGCTCACCGCATAGGTGCCGGCGACAAGAAAGGGGATGTCCGTCGCGGCGAGCTCGCGGATCGCCTCTGTGTAGAAGACCTCGGCCTCGGCGTGCTGAAGCGTCGGCGCGGCTTTTGGATCGATCGTCGGAACGGATGCCGGGATGGCGCCTCCCGTTGGAGAATCGTTAGTCATGAAATCGTGGCTCCGAAGCCCAGCAACCTGCAGCTGTCCGTCCTTAACAAAGCCGCCGCCGCATGGTTCCGTTGCCGACATCAGCGGATCGGACTGGCGGCCGGCCGAAGCCCTTGGAAATGCGAAGGCGGAGCCTTTTCCGCCGCCGGGGAGTTGAAGATATGAGAAAACCACTGGCACGGAGGTGATCATGATGGAGGATGGGCGCAAAGCGGTACGCGTCAGGCTCAGTGGAAGGGTGCAGGGCGTCTCGTTTCGCGTGTGGACACGGACCGAGGCCGAGAGGCTTGGTCTGTCCGGATGGGTTCGCAACGAAGATGACGGATCCGTAACGGCACTGATCGTCGGGGCCGAAGGCGCGGTTTCGACGATGATGAACCGGTTGTGGAAAGGGCCGACCGGAGCGTCGGTTTCCGGCGTGACATCCCAAGACGTCGATCCCGGTCAGGAGCCGAACGGATTCAGGATCATCGGCTAGAAAGTGGGTACCAGCTTTCGGAAAACACCCAATGCTCAACCAAAAAGCCAGGCCTCCGCGATTCTTGCCTTGCGCCGCTGGGAACAATCGACAGCCAGCGCCGTTGGGACCAATCAGCCATGATTGCGGGCGGCCATGACAAACGATGACGGGATTCGGCCAATGGAAGTCACCGAAACAGATGCCTTTCCGCTCAGTTCGGCGAGAAAGCATCTCGGGTCGGCTTTCGGGCTGCCGACAATGGTTCGATGTATGCCCTTGCGTTAGCCACTGACTACGACGGCACACTCGCGGAAAACGGGATCGTTTCCGATGCGACCCGTGCTGCGCTCGAGCGGCTGAAGGAAACCGGCCGCAAGTTGATAATGGTGACCGGTCGCGAGCTTGCCGACCTCGAAAGCGTTTTCCCGGAGCTTGGCATTTTCGACAAGGTCGTCGCCGAAAACGGCGCGCTCGTCTACACGCCGGCTTCGAAGAAGGAGCGCATCCTTGCGCCTGCCCCTCCGGCGGAATTCGTCGACAGGCTGATGATGCGCAAGATCGCGCCCCTGTCGATGGGACGTTCCGTCGTCGCCACCAGGGAGCCCAACGAGACCATCGTGCTGGAAGTGATCAAGGACCTTGGCTTGGAGTTGGAGATAATCTTCAACAAGGGTGCCGTCATGGTGCTGCCGAGCGGGGTCAACAAGGCGACCGGTCTTGCCGCTGCCCTCGAGGATCTGGAATTGTCCGCCCACAATGTCGTCGGCATCGGCGATGCGGAGAACGATCACGCCTTTCTGCGCGCCGTCGGCTTCGGCGTTGCAGTTGCCAATGCCCTGCCGAAGGTAAGGGAGACGGCGGGCCACGTGACGAATGGTGCCCGCGGCGCGGGCGTGAGGGAGTTGATCGAGGGCCTCATCTCGCATGACGCCGCCTCGCTGGACACGGCGCGGCAACGCATCGAGATTGGCGCGGACGACGGATCGGGCGCAGTGATGCACCTTTCACCGCGCGGCGGCAGCGTCCTGCTGGCCGGCACGTCCGGGATCGGAAAATCCACCCTCGCCACCGCCCTGACCGAACGCTTCGTCGAGCAAGGCTTCCAGTTTTGCGTGCTCGACCCGGAAGGCGACTACGAGGAACTGGAGGACGTGCTGGTGGTTGGCGACGCCAAAAGCCCGCCGAGCTCACGCGAAATCTTCGACCTTTTGTCCAAGCCGTCCAACAATGTCGCCGTCAACATGCTCGGGATCAAGACCGGGGAACGGCCAAACGCCTTCGCCAAGCTGCTGCCGGAGCTTGCCGCGCTTCGCGCCCGCACCGGACGCCCGCACTGGCTGATCATCGACGAGGCACACCACCTGTTGCCGCACGCACGCGACGGCACATCCTTTGCGCTTCCAAAAAGCCTTTCGGCGACCATTCTGGTCACAGTCCATCCCGATCTGGTTTCGCGCGACGTGCTGGCAGGTGTCGACACGGTGCTGGCCCTTGGCCCGGAAGCCGACAAGGTCGTCGAAAGCTTCTGTGCCGCAATTGGCGAGGACGTGCCGGAGGGCGTCGCGCCGCCACCGGAAAACAAGGTTCTGTATTGGAACCGCTCGACAGCCGATCCCGCGAGGCCGATCTCGGTCGAACGTCCCCGGCAGGAACGCAAGCGCCATATACGCAAATATGCCGAGGGCGATCTTGGCGACAACAGTTTCTATTTCCGCGGCGCTGACGGCACGCTCAACCTGAAAGCGCAAAATCTCATGATGTTCCTCCATCTCGCCGAGGGGATCGACGACCGCACCTGGGAGCATCACTTGCGCGCGGGCGACTATTCGGCCTGGTTCCGCAACCAGGTCAAGGACATGGAACTTGCGGAGGAAGCGGCTATCATCGAGGATGACGATAGTCTCGATCCGCATAGAAGCCGCGCCGCCATCGCGGAAGCGGTCCATCGCCGCTACACCGCGCCCGCCGACTGAATCCCGCCCATGCGGATGGTATCCAAGTCTCGCCGATGGCGGATCGCCGCCGAACGGCATCCGTCATCAACGACCATTGGAGGCGTGAAAATCACTTCGCCGCCTCCATCATCCGAACATGCCGACCTGTAGCGTCAATGCCGATGCTTCAATGCATGAATGTTCCGCGCAGCCAGGCAAAGAAACCGAACCTCTCCGACATTGCCGCACGGACGCGAGAGGCAGCCCACCGCGCTCGTATCGTGGCGCCGACATGGCAATGGCAGACGATTTCGTGCAACTGCCAGTCGGTCAGCTCGAAGAAGCGCCTGGCTTCGCCATAGGTGTCATCTCTCAAGCCTTGTGCGCGAAAAATCGGATCCTCGAAGGCAACGGTGAGAGGCGAGTCGTTGTAGCGCATTTTTTCGCGTATCTCAGGGGATTTGTATTCGGTGCCCGTCAGCGCTTCGAGACGCCGATCGGGATTTTGCTCTAGCAGTTTCGCCCAACGTTCGAGACGCTGGCTTCGAGTCGCCACGAGGTCTGTTGCTTCAGCGTGAACGTCGGCAACGGCATGCAGTTGGTCAAGTGTTTGGTGCTTCACGACCGCCTCCTATTCAGCAGGTGAGTTTGTCCCACCCTGAAATGGAAATTATGGCGCTCCACGACGCCGACAAGGCCCTCATGCGGGGACCATTCGATCAATTTTCTGACGGCGCCGTCCTGCCACGAGCGCCTGATGCCTGCGGGATCGTCGGAGGCTCGTATCGGAACCATAGGCACGCGTGGTCGTTCTGCGTGCATCAGCCCGTAGAGCGAAACCGGTCGAAACGGGTGGCGTCAGAAATCCCACCCGACGTCGATGACCCGCCAAGGCAGAATGCAGCGAGCGGAAGGAAATCACACCATGGCCATTCTTCCCACTCCCGAACCAACGCCCACTCCGGCGCCCACGCCACCGCCGTTTCCCGAGCCGAAGCCGGTGCGTGAGCCGGATCCGGACAGACTTCCCGACGAAGCCCCCGTCCCCAATCCGGATGAAAACGACGCGCCACTGAAAATTGGCCCCAAAGCGTCCGATCCCGGCATTTGACGGATCGGAACTAGCGTGAAGCGATCGGGGAAACACTCATTCCAGATCGCCCGACTCCTTATGGATGCCGCAGAAGATGTCGGCGCACTGCGTGGCCGAACGGCCGGCATGCGCGTTACGGTCGCCGTCGTCTCGGCACCTACCCGGCAAGTGCGATGTTGCGGCCGCTTCGACCCTGATTTCCAGCGCCACGATCAAGCCGAATCCATGACTTGACATTTGTCGAACAAATATTGACTATTGTCACATTGGCACCAGGGCGGAGGCTACCCCGTGTCGATCGGCTCCCCACCAAAAAGGATTGCCGAATGCCCAAAGGGAGGAAGACTACGTGGAGCTTTTGCTCGAGGTGGAAGGGCTGGCAAAGTCCTTTGGCGGCGTTGCAGCCTTGCGCGAAGGCCGCCTCCAGCTTCGCGCCGGCACGGTCCATGCCCTGTGCGGCGGTAACGGCGCCGGCAAGTCGACCTTTCTCAAGATATTGATGGGTATCTTCAACCGCGATGCCGGCTCGATCCGCCGCCGCGGCAAGGATGTGGAATTCGCAAGCCCCGCCGACGCGCTGGCGTCGGGCATTGCCATTATCGAGCAGGAGCTCAGCCCTGTTCCCCACATGACGGTTGCCGAGAATATCTATCTCGGCCGCGAGCCCAAGGCGCGCTTCGGAGGCATCGATTTCCGTGCGATGAACCGGTCCGCGCAAAGGCTGCTGGACGATCTGGAATTCGATATCCGGGCCACGCAGTACATGATGAACCTCTCGGTTGCGCAGATGCAGCTCGTCGAGATTGCCAAGGCGCTCAGTCACGACGCCGAGGTCATCTTCATGGATGAGCCGACGTCGGCGATCGGCGAGCGGGAGGCGCAGCACCTGTTTGCCGCGATCCGCCGCCTGCAGGCGCAAGGGCGTGGCATCGTCTATGTTTCCCACCGTCTGTCGGAGATCTTTCAGATCGCCGATTCCTACACGGTCTTTCGCGACGGCGCCTATGTTGGCAGCGGCGCGCTTGCGGACATCGATCGGCCCGAGCTCATTCGCATGATCGTTGGCCGCGAGCTGTCGGAGGAATTCGCCAAGACCAGCACGCCGACGCAAGAACCCGGTATCGAAATTGCCGGGCTCAGTTGCCCGAACAAGATCGAGGACATTTCGTTTTCGGTGCGAAAGGGAGAAATCTTCGGCATCTACGGCCTGATGGGAGCCGGGCGGACAGAAATCTTCAACTGCCTCTTCGGGCTCGACAAGCCATCGACGGGAAGCATCAAGGTCGACGGTATCGAGGTCACCATTTCAAAGCCGGCGGATGCCATGGCGCATGGGTTGGCTCTGGTCACCGAGGACCGCAAGCTGACCGGTCTCAATCTCTCCGACAGCGTGCGCGCAAACATCTGCATGGCGAGCCTGCCTGAAATGAGCCCCAGCTTCGCCATGGATCGGGCTCGGGAGGCGCAAGCAAGCCGCGACATGCGCGAGCAGTTCCAGATCAAGGCTGCCCGCGACACGATGCCGGTTTCCGGCCTTTCGGGCGGCAACCAGCAGAAGGTGGTGCTCGGCAAATGGTTCCTTCGCAATCCGAAAGTCCTGCTTCTGGACGAGCCGACCCGCGGTGTCGATGTCGGCGCCAAGCGTGAAATCTACCGGATCATCAGCGATTTCGCCGCTGCCGGCGGCACGGTCGTGATGATCTCGTCCGAAATCGACGAGGTCCTCGGCATGGCGGACCGGATCATGGTGATGCGCGCCGGCAGAAGTGCCGGAATCTACAGCCGGGAGGAAACGAATGCCCAATCACTCGTCCACCTTTCAACATGAACAGGGGTGTTCGCTCAGCGGCAAAGGAGCCGGTGATGTCGGTTAGCGACAACAGGAATGCGAGCGGCTGGCTCGGCTCGGAGCAGCGCCGGCTGTTGATTCAGGAATACGGGATCTTCCTCGCGTTCCTGATCCTGGCGGCGGTTCTCTCGGTCTCCAACGAGTTCTTCCTGACGGCCGGCAACATCTCGAACGTGCTGCTGCAGACCTCGATCAACGGTGTCCTCGCCATCGGCATGACCTTCGTCATCCTGACGCGCGGCATCGATCTCTCGGTCGGCTCCGTCGTCGCGCTTGCCGGCATCGTCAGCGCCAGCTTCGTGACCTCCTCCGCGACCGCCGGGATTTCCGGCGCGCCCTATCCGGTCGCCCTGGGTCTCGGCATCGGCCTGCTGGTCGGCATTGCCTGCGGTGCCGTTTCCGGCGTGATCGTGTCGCGGTTTTCGGTGCCGGCCTTCGTGGCGACGCTAGGCATGCTGTCGGCGGCGCGCGGACTGACCCTCATCTATGGCGGAGGTCGTCCGGTTCCCGCGCTGACACCAGCATTCCGCTGGATCGGCACAGGCAATGTCCTTGGCATACCCGCACCGGTCGTCGTTCTCGCAGTCGTGTTTGCGGTCTCCTGGTGGATCCTCAATCGGACCCGTTTCGGCCGTTACATCTATGCCGTCGGCGGCAACCCTCATGCGGCCAGGACCTCGGGCATCAACGTTACCCGCATCCAGTTCGTCGTCTATGTCATATCCGGCGGCCTTGCCGGCCTCGCCGGGATGCTGCTCAGCGCCCGCACCGGCTCGGCGCTTCCCCAGGCCGGCATTGCCTATGAGCTGGATGCGATCGCGGCGGTGGTGATCGGCGGGACTAGCCTTTCGGGAGGCATCGGCCGGGTGACGGGCACGTTGATCGGCGCGCTGATCATCGGCGTCATGAACAACGGCCTCGATCTGATGGGTATCCAATCCTACTACCAGCAAGTTCTCAAGGGTGCCCTGATCGTCGGCGCCGTGATGCTTGACCAGAAGAGAAACTACGGGGCTTAGGGCGTCGGACCCAATCCGAGGCTCAAACAAAAGGCCCCTTTCGAAATCGGACCTGCACTGCGCGTGTCCGTTGATAGGCGAACCATGTCGGTCGCTCACTTAAGTGGAGGTACGGAATGAAAAGATTGATGATAGCGCTCGCGTCTGCGACCGCGCTGCTGGCCTCGTCGGCCATGGCGCAGGAGAAGATCAAGATCGGCGCAGCGCCTTACGGATTGAATGCGGAGTTCATGCAGATCTGGTCGGCAGCGCTTCAGGAGCACCCGGCCGTCAAGAGCGGCGAAGTCGAGCTGACGGTCTTCGACGGCCGCTATGATGCCCTGGTCCAGCAGGACCAGTTCAAGACGATGGTCACCCAGCAGTACAATGCGATCATCTTCGCTCCGATCGACGTCGACGCCGGCGCGGCAGCCGTTCAGACGGCAGCCGATGCCGGCATTCCGGTTGTCGGTTCGAACACCCGCGTCAACTCCGATCTGTTGACTTCCTATGTCGGATCCGACGACACGATCTCGGGCTACATGGAAGCCAAGACCGTGCTCGACAAGATCGGCTGCAAGGGCAATGTGGTTATCCTCGAAGGGCCGGTCGGCCAGTCCGCGCAGATTTCCCGCCTCGAAGGCAACAAGAAAGCGCTTGCCGAGTGCCCGGATGTCAAGATCCTCGAGGATCAGACCGCCAACTGGTCGCGCGCCGAAGCCCAGACGCTCATGGAAAACTGGCTCACCGCGCATCCGAACCAGATCAACGGCGTGATTGGCCAGAATGACGAAATGGCGCTCGGCGCCATCGAGGCGATCAAGGCCGCCGGCCTCGACGTGAAGAGCTTCGCCATTGCCGGTATCGACGGCATCACCGATGCGCTCCATGCCGTCAAGGCCGGTGAAATGACCTCGATCCTTCAAGACGCGCGCGCCCAGGCTCAAGGTGCGCTCGACCTTGCTATCTTCGCTGCCAAGAAGGGGGACTACAAGCCGCAATCCGACATCTGGGCAACCTACAAGGACATGCCGTGGAACGACGGCAAGGAGAAGATCTACAATGTGCCGTGGACGCCGGTGACGGCGGAAAACGTCGATCAGCTTCTGGCGACGCGCAAGTAATCCAGCCGTGGGGTGGGCTCTCTTGCCCGCCCCACTTTCCAACAAGCCGGGAAGAGCACCATGACGGATTCAATACAGGTTGATCTCAATTTTTCACTGGGCGGCAAGGTCGCTCTGGTCACTGGCGGCGCCTCCGGCATCGGCAGCGCCATCGCATCGGCGTTTGCCGCGAAGGGCGCGGTCGTCGGGGTGATCGACATCAATGAATCCGTTGCGAGATCGAAGGCCGACGAACTCGGCAACGGTGCGAAATCCTTCGTCTGCGACGTGTCCGATCCGCGATCGGTGGAAGCCGTGTTTGCTGCGGCGCAAGCCGCCTTCGGCCGTATCGACATCGTCGTCAACAGCGCCGGCGTCGCCCTGCTCGCTCCCGCCGAGGATCTCAGCCTCGATGCCTGGGACAAGACCATCGATATCAATCTCAAGGGAACTTTCCTTGTTTCCCAGGCCGCCGGGCGTGCCCTGATCAAAGCTGGCAAGGGTGGCAAGATCATCAACATGGCCTCGCAGGCCGGCACTGTCGCGATCGACCAGCACGTCGCCTATTGCGCTTCGAAATTCGGCGTCATCGGCCTGTCCAAGACACTTGCCGCCGAATGGGGCAAGCACGGCATCACGGTAAACACGATCTCGCCGACGGTGGTGTTGACCGACCTCGGCAGAAAGGCCTGGGATGGGCCGCGCGGAGAGGCGCTGAAGCAACGCATTCCGACCGGCCGCTTTGCCTTTCCGGAAGAAATAGCCGCCGCGGCGGTGTTTTTGGCATCGAACGGCGCCGACATGATCAACGGCGCCGACCTTCTGGTCGATGGCGGCTACACCATTGTCTGACCGGCGCAGGATTGGAGCAACAATGCAGCGGTTCATCAACAATCCCGACGAGGTCGTCGAAGATACGGTCAAGGGCTTCGTCAAGGCGCATGCCGACATCGTCAGGCTCGGCAGCAACCCGCGCGTCATCGCAGCCCGCCATGCGCCGGTCAGCGGCAAGGTCGGCGTGATCACCGGCGGCGGCTCCGGCCATGAGCCTGCCTTCATCGGCTACACTGGCCGCAACATGCTGGACGCGGTCGCGGTCGGCGAGCTCTTCTCGTCGCCGACGGCAAAGAGCTTCCTTGACGCCGCAAGGGAGGCGAATGGCGGCAAGGGTGTCGTTTGCCTCTACGGCAATTATGCCGGCGACAACATGAATGTGAAGATGGCCGTCAAGCTCGCGGCCAAGGAGGACATTACGATCGCAACCGTCGTCGCCAACGACGATGTATGCTCGGCCGGACCGGATGAGCGTGAGAAGCGCCGAGGCGTCGCCGGCGAGATCTTCATGTGGAAATGCGCCGGCGCCAAGGCCCAGCAAGGTGCCAGCCTCGAGGACGTGCAGGCAACGGCGCAGCGGGCGATCGACAATTGCCGCTCCATCGGCGTTGGCCTTGGCCCTTGCACGCTGCCTGCCGTGGGGCATCCCAACTTCCTGATTGAGCCGGGCACGATGGAAGTCGGCATCGGTCATCATGGTGAGCCGGGCGTCAGGGTCGAGCCGCTGAAGTCCGCGGTCGAAATAGCGCAGCAGATGGTCAGGATCGTGCTTGATGATCACGATCTTGCCGCCGGAACCGAAGTTGCGGTTCTTGTGTCCGGCCTCGGCGCAACGCCGGTCAACGAACTCTACATCCTCCACGATACGATCGAGCAGGAAATCACCGGACGCGGGTTAGCCATCTACAAGACCTACATCGGCAACTACTTCACCTCGCTGGAAATGGTCGGCGCCACACTCACGGTCATGGCGCTCGACGCCGAGTTGAAAAGGCTGCTGGACGTGGATGTCGATTGTCCCGCAAGGCTTTAGGAGCAGGCGAATGCAGCAGTTTGACAACGCTTCCGCTGGCGACATCGTTCTTTCGATCGCCGACCGGATCATCGAAAACCGAGCCTATCTGAGCGAGATCGACGGCAAAATCGGTGACGGCGATCACGGCGTCAACATGGCCAAGGGCTTCGGCATGGCTGCGGAGCGGATCAGGGGCAACGACATGTCGCTGGCCACCGCCTTTGATACGCTGGGCACGGTGCTGATGACCGAGATCGGCGGCTCCATGGGGCCGCTCTATGGCGTCATGTTCACGCAATTCGCCGAAACGATCGAGAAATCTTCATCCATCGATGCCCGGACTTTCAGTGCCATGCTCACCAGTGGTCTCGACGGCATCCAGGCGATCGGATCGGCCAAGGTCGGCGACAAGACGCTTCTCGATACGCTCATGCCGGCGATCCAAGCGTTCGACGGCGCCAACGCCGGCGGCAAGCCGTTCCCGGAAGCTCTGGATGCGCTCGTCGTCGCAGCCGAAAAAGGCCGTGACGGCACAAAGGACCTGGTTGCAAGGATTGGCCGCGCCAGCCGCCTGGGCGAACGCTCGCTCGGCGTGCTCGACGCCGGCGCCACATCCTGTGCGTTGATTCTGAAAGCACTGGCGCTCGGTGCCAAGGAGAAGTTGCAGCAGTCCGCGACTGCGAGTGATTGAGCTACGACTACGCTCCTCCCGAGCGCTGGCCTCCGGCTGATTTTACAGCCGGAAGCCAGGTTAACGCCTGATCGAACCAAGATTGTGAGTTCCTCTGTTTGCGCTCATCTTGAGGATCGATTCTGGATTCGGGGAAACCAGGCAGCATGACAGTCAAGACATCATCGGCGCGGAAGAACGGAACGGTGCGGACAGGACCCGAGGCTGGCGCCGAACCCATTCCCTTGCGCTATGGTGACGATCCCTATGTCTGGGCCTGTTGGCTTTACTACGAAGACCACATGACGCAAGGCGATATCGCCGAAATCATGGGCATTTCGCGGGCGACAGTGAACAGCTACCTGGCCGATGCCCGCGCCCGCGGCATCGTCAACATTTCCCTCGAGCCATCACGGCTGAGTTCGCTCTCGATCGCACAGGAACTCAAACGGCATTTCGGGCTGCATGACTGCCTCGTCGTGCCGAGCGACGACAATGCGCGTCCGCTGATCGATCGTCTCGGCACCGCGGCCGCGCAGGCTCTGACCAAGCTTCTGAAATCCGGAGACACGGTGGCCGTTGCCTGGGGGCGAACCGTGTTGGCGATTGGCGAGCAGGCCTCCGTGCCCGGCCTTCAGGACGTCACTGTCGTTCAGGCGACTGGCGGCACGCGAGCAAGTTTTGCCTATACTCCGGAACTCTGCGCGGCCGCCATCGCCAATGCCGTCAATGGCAAGCTGATCAACATCACCGCGCCGGCTATCGTTTCCAATGCGGAAGTCCGCGACATTCTTCTGCGCGAGCCGCTGATCGAAAGTCAGTTCGCAGCGCTTTCTAAAGCCAACAAAGCGCTATTCGGCATCGCCTCGCTGCGTCCGAATTCAACGATCCACACCAGCGGTTTTTTCGAATCGGTTTCGGTGCAGCAATATCTCGCCAAAGATGCCGTGGGCGTCCTCGCGGGACGCTTCATCGACGGGCGGGGCAACCCGGTAGCTGGCCCGCTCGACGACCGGACGATCGGAATTTCGCTCGACATGCTCAGGTCTATCGGCCTGCGGATTGCAGTCGCCGGTGGTTTCGACAAGGTGCCGGCGATCCTTGCCGCGCTCCGCGGCGGCTACGTCAACGTGCTCATCACCGACGCTGCCACGGGCCGCGGCATTCTGAATGCCGATGGCGTGACGGAGCTCGATCAAAAGCTTTCCCAACGCCCGAAGATCGATAGCTCGGTGGCCCTGCCCAGCAACTTCCGGACCCACATCAAGAAGTTCCTGAACGACCCTGACGATGTCGTCGAGGAGATGCTTGACGGCGTGGTGAAGGCGCATGGCGCCTATATCCAGCCGATCAAAGGCTCGCATCGCGCCCTCGTTGCCCGCACGGGGCCGCGACTTGGCAAGGTGGGGCTTGTGATCGGCGGCGGCACCGGGCACGAGCCCTGCTTTCTCGGCTATGTCGGCAAGGGTCTCGCCGATGCCGTGGCTGTCGGCAATATCTTTTCATCGCCGCCTCCCGGCCCGATCTTTCAGTGCGCCAGGGCGGCATCCGGCGGGCAAGGCGTGCTCTTCGTCTATGGCAACTATGCCGGCGATGTCATGAACTTCGAGATGGCGGCCGAGATGGCGGCGGAAAACAACATCGAGGTCCGAACGGTCGTGACGACCGACGATATCGCCTCTTCGCCGCTGGAGGACAGGGAAGGCCGCCGCGGCGTTGCCGGCAACTTCTTCATGTTCAAGATCGCCGGCGCCGCCTGCGATCGCGGCCTGTCGCTCGATGCCTGCGAAGCGGCGACACGCAAGGCCAATTCGAGGACATTCACGATGGGGGTCGCATTGGAGCCCTGCTCCCTCCCGCAGACCCGTCGTCACAATTTCGAGATCGGTCCCGATGACATTGAGATCGGCATGGGCATCCACGGCGAACGCGGCGTCATCCGCGAAAAAATGATGAGCGCCGACGAGATCACCGACCGGGTGATGGACCGTATCTTTTCCGAAATGAAGCCGGCATCGGGCGACCGTGTCGCGGTGCTGATCAATTCATTCGGGGCAACGCCGCTGATGGAACTCTACATTTTGTTCAGGCGCGTGGAGCAGCGGCTGAGCGCCAAGGACATTAAGATAGAGGCGAACTGGGTGGGACATTATTGCACCTCGCTCGACATGGTCGGTGCGTCCATATCGATCCTGCACCTCGACAATGAGTTGACGGAGCTATTGCACCATCCTTGCGATACCGCTGTCCTGCGGGTCGGCTGAGGATACAGGATACGCGCCTGTGGCCGCATCCTGCTGGAACCGGGAGGAACATGATGTCCGAAAACGCGGCGCAATGCCTGAGCAGGATGTTTTATCGCATATCCATCGCGATCGAGGCGGGAAAGGACCATCTCTCGGATCTCGATGGCGCCATTGGCGATGCCGACCATGGCATTACCATGTCTCTCGGCTTCATGGCTGTGAACGCTGAGCTGGCCAAGCTCGATCTCGACCATATGCTGCCGTCAGAGGTTTTCACAGCTGCCGCGTCCGCCTTTCTCGATGCCGTCGGTGCTTCCACCGGGCCGCTTTATGCGACCGCGTTCCGCAGAGCGGCGCAAGCCCTCAAACAGGACGAACGCCTTTCACCTTCAGGCCAGGCGGCGATCATCGAGGCCATGACGACCGGCATTCGAGAGCGCGGCAAGGGGCAGCGCGGCGACAAGACCATGCTCGACGCCTGGATTCCAGCAACCGAAGCTGCGGTCAGCGCACAGGCGCGCGCCGCCGGCAGCCGGGAGATGTGGAACGGCATCCTGGCGGCCGCGGAAGCCGGCGCGAATTCGACACGGTCCATGGTCGCTGCCCGTGGCCGGGCGGCACGGCTCGGGGAGCGGTCCCTGGGGCACATCGACCCAGGCGCGGCCTCGGCCGTCATTATCCTGCGCGCAATGAAAGACACCTTTTCTGACAGCGCACCAGGAACGATCAGCAGTAGTGGAACGGACTGATCAGGCTCGAACCTGACCAGCCCAAATAGCGGCCGGAATCGCTGCCCGTCAGATAGAGCGCTGCGGCGCACCGAACTCGGAGGCCTGCCGTAGATGCTGGCGCAGCAGCGCCTCGGCCCATTCGATCTCGCCCGCCTCGACGGCATCGAGAATGGCGAGGTGTTCCCGGCAGGACTGCTCGATGCGTTCCGCCGGCAGTTCCTCGAAACCCGCCGATTCCTGCAACCGGCGCAGATTGTTCTGCTGACGCACCGCATCGGCCAGGAACCGGTTGCCGGAACAGGCCGCAAGTCCTTCATGAAATGACGCGTTGATCCGGAACCATTCATCGCCGCCGATCAGCGTCTTGCCTGTCGACACGATCGCCAGGATGCGCTCGTGTGCGCGGCGGACCGGCGCCAGTTGCTGGGGGTCTGCATTGAACATGGGCGACCGCAGCGCCGCGCATTCAACAGCCATCCGGAATTCATAGCTTTCCCGGTAGGCATCCTCGCCGACAAGCGTGTCGGCGAAACGCCAGCCGTGCCCCGGCAGGCGCTGCACCAGGCCTTCGGCGGCAAAGCGAAGCAAAAGCTTGCGCACGATGCCGCGTGATGCCTGATAGCGCGGCATCAGTTCCGCCTCGGACACCTCCTGGGGCAGTTGGTCGAGCGCGCGTTCCCGCATCATCCTGCGGTAAAGCTCCTCGAGCGGAGAACTGGGCAGTATATCCTCCGGGTCGAGATCGGCGACATCGCGCGCCAATTGCAGCCCCCTCGTCTCGAAGGGACTTAAGATGCCCTGGGCGACCAGCAGTTCCAGCGCTGCGCTGACGGGAGAACGCGAAACGCCGAACGTGCGGGCAAGGTCCGGCACCGAGACGCGGGTTCCAACCGTCCAGCCCGAATCCCTGATCCGCTCCAGGATCCGCCGCGCCAGATCTATCTGCAGCGGGCTGGCCGCCTCACTGCGTGGCTGCCGGTCGATGATCGTTTCGTTCATATGCACTTCCTCAGGCATTCGCATTATAGATATGCGCCACGCAGTTCGAACTGGCAATCTATCGAATTTTTCTGCTTTTCATTCAATCAAAATGCATTACTATCCGGACTCATACGAGTTTGAGGCTTTCCTTTTGATGACAACAGTCACACCATTTCCGCTTGTCGAAATCGCAGGAGCGCCGAAAGCGCGCGGCACGGCCTACGGCGAACAGGCGCGCGGGCGCATCGGCGCTTCGGTGGCGCTCTACGCTGCGCAGCTCGACCGTTTCGGCTTCAGGCGGGACGATGTCGGGCGGTTCTCCGGCATCTTCCTGCCTCGCCTTCGGCAATGGGCGCCCGACCTCGTCGAGGAAATGGAAGGGATCGCGTCAGGCGCCAATGTCGATCTGTCCTCGATCGTCCTGGTCAATGCGCGCACCGAAATCCTGCAGCTTGCCCGGCGCGAGAAAGGCATTTCCGACGACGAGCCCGACGGTTGCACGGGCGCGGCGATCCTGCCGGAAGCAACCCGGAACGGCAGGCTCATCCATGGCCAGAACTGGGACTGGAGGGCCGAATGCGCCGAGACATCGGTGGTGTTGCGCATCCGGCGAACGGACGGGCCGGACCTCCTCACCTTCACCGAAGCCGGCGGACTGGCGCGCAGCGGCTTCAACGCGGCCGGCATCGGCATCACCGCGAACTATCTCGAATCCGACCGTGACTATCGCGAGATCGGCATTCCGCTTCCCTTCATCCGCCGCCGGGCCCTCGAGGCGCAGCATTTCTCCCACGCCATCAAGGTGGTGGCGACGACGCCGAAATCCGGCTCCAACAACATGATCCTGAGCACCGCCGAGGGGTTCACGGTCGATCTCGAATGCGCGCCGGACGAGGTGTTTGCGATCTATCCGAACAAGGACATGATCGTCCATGCCAATCACTGGCAAAGCCCGGTCGCGCTGTCCAAGCTGCGTGAGACCGGACTTCGCGATGTGCCGGACAGTCTCTATCGTGACCATCGCGTGCGCCGGCATTTGTCGGCGCGGCATGGCGACATCACGATCGACGATGTGAAGGAAGCCCTGTTCGACGATTTCGCTTCGCCGTTCAGCGTGTGCCGTCCAGTGGTCAGGAAAGAAGGCGGCAATCTCTCGGCGACAGTCGCGATGATCGTCTTCGAACCAGCCACCGGCGTCATGGAGATCGCTCCGATGCCGGCTGAAAACCGCGAGTTCACCAGCTACGAGCTCACCATGGACGATGCGGTCCTCGCAAGGGCGGAGAAGGCAGTGCCGGCACGGGAGACATCTTCGATATCAGCACAGGAGAAACGATGGTCCGCTTTGTCCTGACCCGCATCGCCAGCGCCATACCGACACTTATCCTGGTGTCGGTTGCGGTCTTCGTGATGATGCGCTTCATCCCGGGCGATCCCGCGACCTTGATGCTGGGAGACCTCGCACAGCCCGGACAGGTCGAGGCGATGCGGCATCAGATGGGGCTCGACCAGCCCGTGGTGGTGCAATACCTGATCTGGATCGGCAATGTCCTTTCAGGCGATTTCGGGCGCTCGATCGGCAGCGGGCAAGAAGTGCTGCCGCTGATCCTCGACCGTTTCGCCGTCTCCTCGATCATCGTTTTTCTTGCTGTGCTTGTCGCCTCGGCGATCGCCGTGCCCGCCGGCATGCTGGCCGCCTGGAAGCAGGACAGTCTGCGCGATATCGCCGTCGTCGCCACCTCGACCATCCTGCTCTCGATCCCCAGTTTCTGGCTGGGGCTGATGCTCATGCTGATCTTCGGCCTCTATCTCGGCTGGTTGCCGATCGTCGGCTATGTGCCGTTCAGCCGCGACTTCGCGCAAGCCGCTCTGTATGTGATCCTGCCCGTGGTCACCCTGGTGCTCGTCGAGTCCGGCCCGATTGCGCGCATGGCCAGGGCCAGCACGATCGAGGTGGCGCGCCTGGAATACATCACCCATGCGCGGGCAAAGGGGCTTTCGGAAAGCGCGGTGATGTGGCGCCACGCATTCAAGAATGCCTTCGCGCCCACCTGGACCCTGATCGGGCTCGTGCTCGGCAGCCTGCTATCCAGCATCGTCGTCATCGAGACCGTCTTCACCATTCCCGGCCTCGGCCGGCTGCTGGTCGACGCCATCTATGCCCGCGACTATCCCGTCGTTCAGGGAACGATGCTGTTCGTCGCCTTCATCTATGTCGCGGTCAATCTTCTCGTCGACCTCGTCTATCCGCTGCTCGATCCGAGGGTTACCGCATGATCGCCCGTGCTCTCGGCCGGCCCGGTCTGAAATTCAACGCGATCTTCGGGATCATCGTCACCGGAACATTGATCCTTCTAGCCGTGTTCGGTCCGTGGATCGCTCCCTACGATCCGCTCAAGCTCGATCTGCCGTCGCGCCTCAGCGGGCCCTCGTCTCTGCATCTGCTCGGCGCCGACGAATTCGGACGCGACGTGCTCAGCCGCCTCGCCAGCGGCGCGCGTACCAGCGCCTGGATCGCTTTTGCAACTGTTATATTCGCATTGATCACCGGCACCGTGTTCGGCGTTCTCGCAGGTTTCCTGCGGGGCTGGGTCGATCGCATCATCATGATGGTCAACGATGCCTTCCTCGCCTTCCCAGGCCTGCTCCTGGCGCTTGGCCTGATGGCGGTGATCGGTGCCAGCCGCGAAGGCATCATCCTTGCGCTCGGCCTTGCCTATATGCCGATCGTGGTGCGCGTGGTGCGGGCTTCCGTAATGTCCATTCGCGAGCGGGAATATGTCGAGGCCTCGCGCGTGATGGGCAACAGCGAGATCATCACCATGGCGCGGCACGTGCTGCCCAACTGTGTCGCCCCGATCATCGTGCTCGCCACCACCATGTTCGGCTGGATCATCCTGTCGGAGAGCGCGCTGAGCTTTCTGGGACTGGGCGTCCCGCCTCCGGCGCCGAGCTGGGGCAACATGCTGTCGACGGCACGGCCCTATATCGGCCAGGCGCCGCATTTGATCATCCTGCCAGGTCTCTGCATCTCGATCACGCTGCTCGGCATCAACATGCTGGGCGACGCGGTGCGCGACTGGCTCGACCCGAAAATGTAGGTGCTGGAAACATGCTCGTGCCGACCGGGGACAAGAACACGATGCTTTCAGTGCGCAACCTGTCGATCTCGGTCGGGCCATCGGGAAAGCGGATCGTCGACGAGCTGAATTTCGATCTCGCGCCCGGTGACATGCTGGCGCTGGTCGGCGAATCCGGTTCGGGCAAGACGATGGCAGCCCGCTCGATCCTCAACCTGCTCCCTGCCCCGCTGGTCACGACCCCGGACAGTAGCATCCGCTTCGGCGGGCAGGAACTCACCAGCCTTGCCCCAAAGGCGCTGCGCCAGATACGCGGTGCGCAGATCGGCATGGTTTTTCAGGAGCCAATGGTCTCGCTCAATCCCGCTGTCACCATCGGCGAGCAGATGGCGGAAGGGCTTCGCCTGCATCGCGACATGTCGCGCGCCGAGATAAAGGACCGCTCGCTGGCAATGCTGGAGAGAATCCAGATCAAGGATCCCGGCAAATGCCTTGCCGCCTATCCGCACGAATTCTCGGGCGGCATGCGCCAGCGCATCATGCTCGCATCGGTCATGCTGCTCAAACCGCGCCTGCTGATTGCCGACGAGCCGACCACCGCGCTCGACACGCTGGTGCAGCGCGACGTGCTTGACCTCATGGTGGAGCTGACGCGGGAGAATGGAACCGCCGTCCTGCTGATCAGCCACGACCTCGGCATGGTGTCGCACTATGTGAACAACGTGACGGTGATGTGCGAAGGCAAGGCGGTCGAACAGGGAAGCAGCACCCAGGTTCTTCACGCGCCGCAGCACGAATATACAAGGCGGTTGGTCGACGCCCTTCCCAAGCGCAGCGCCGGCGGATCGAGAAGAGCCGTCAACGGCCCTCCCTTGGTCGAAATCAGCAACGTCGTCATCGACTATCCGGGCCGTCCCAGGCTGTTTGCGCGCGCGGAACCGAAGCGCGCCGTCGACGGCGTCGATCTGACCATCCGGCGCGGCGAAACCCTTGCGTTGGTCGGCGCGTCGGGCTCCGGCAAGACGACGCTCGGGCGCGCCATTGTCGGCCTCGTCAGGCCGGCCAGTGGAACGATCTCGTTTCTTGGCAAGGCGATTGCAAGTGATCGATCGGCTGACGCGCGTGAGCAGCGTCGCGACATGCAGATCGTCTTCCAGGATCCCTATTCCTCGCTCGACCCTCGCCAGTCCATTGCCGAGATCGTCACCGAGCCGTTGAAGCTCGACCCCGAATTGGACCGCATGCGGCGCACCGCCCGCATGGATGAGGTCATTGAGGAAGTGGGGCTGACGCGCGACCTTCTCGAGCGTTTCCCGCATCAGCTGTCGGGCGGTCAGCGCCAGCGCGTCGCGATCGCGCGGGCGATCGTCAGGCGACCGGCCTTCGTCGTCGCCGACGAGCCGGTTTCGGCACTGGACATGACAGTGCAGAAACAGATCCTGCTTCTGATCCGGTCGTTGCAGGAACGCTACGGTTTCGCCTGTCTCTTCGTCTCGCATGATCTGGGTGCGGTCGAGCAGGTTGCCGACCGGGTCGCCGTCATGCAGGACGGAAAGATCGTCGAGATCGGCGACCGCGACGACGTCTTCGACCGGCCGCGCCACGCCTATACGCGCGCCCTTCTCGATGCGGCGATGCTGATCGACCGCCGTTTCGCCGATGGCGCGGGCGCACGCAAGGCAGCGGCGCAATGACGGCGACACGGCTCGTCTCCGCACCATGACACCGTTCGGCCATATCAAGGAAATCTGGCGATATCCCGTCAGTTCGATGGGCGGCGAACGGCTGGACGGAACGGAGCTTGCGGAAGGCGGTATTCCGGGCGACCGGATCTGGGGCATCGTCGACCGGCGCGACGGAATTGTTGCCGCGCCGGAGAAGCGAAAGCATTGGCGGCCGCTGCCCAACCTTCTTGCAAGGCTGAAGGGCGACCGGCCGGAAATCGGATTGGACGATGGCTCCTGGATCGATGCCGGCTCCAGCCGCGCAGGCGAGCTGGTTTCGGCCTTCCTCGATTTCCCGGCGGCGCTGCACCCGCACGTCCCCTTCGGCTCGGAGGCCCAGGATCATATCGCGCCACGCTATCAGCGCGCCGACATCCACATCGTCACGTCAGCCTCGATGAACAGGCTCGCCGGCCTGCTTGCGGATCCCTCGCAAGTGGATTCCAGGCGGTTCCGGCCCAACATCGTGATCGAGACCGACGCTTCGCGGGATGGTTTCGTCGAGCAGCAGATCATCGGAAAAGTGCTTTCGATCGGCGAGGCGCGGATCATGATTTCGGAATCCTGCGCGCGCTGCACCTTCACCGCGCTGGCGCAAGGCGATCTCGCTTTCGAACCGGCAGTGCTGCAAACCATAGCGCGCCACGGCGAAGGCGGTTTCGGCGCGCTCTGTCGGGTCATGCAGCCGGGCAAAGTCAGGATGGCCGACCGGGTCAACTTGAACGAAGCCTGATCTTTATCCAGCTTTCGGTGTTGGACGGCGGCACGTTGCGGCGGCTGATGGGTGAGATGGGCCGTAAGTTTGATGGCGGCTATGCGGAGTATGCGTTGTTTGCCGAACTCGCTGCTGATGCCGGCCACTACGCACCGCGTCCTTGATACACCGGATTCATCCCCTAGTTTAGCTCCGTGGGCGCCTTAGTCGCGAGTTTGCCTGAGGGCGGCGGCGGTCGCGCCGTCCTGACTGCATGCCGCGGAAAGACGGTTCGACCGACGCACTTTATGGAGGTGGTCGTGCGTCAATCCCCTGAATCCAGCTGGGCATATTTCGCATTCGTTTGCTCGATCGCGGTAGCTTGCGTAGGAGCTGCTGCCGGCGGCGAGCGCGGCGAAGGCAATAGCGCTGGCAACCATGGTGGCGGAGGCAATAGCGCTGGCAGCCATCACGGTGAAGGCCGCAAAGGCGGCTCGCACAAAGGGCCTGGCGCCAAGCCCAGCGGCTCCAGCAGTAGTTCACCGGTGGACGACGATGGAACCAGCACCGCCGCAACGGCGGCAGTGCCGGCCACTCCGGCAGCCACTGCCGTCAGTGTCGCCCGGTCCGCAGGGGCCGGACGGTCGCTCGACCTCCCGGCCAACCTCCAGCCTCTCAGCGCCAGCAACAGTCCATCGACGGTCCGTCCAATCAAGGCGCTGCCGGGCGTCCCGGATGAAGTCGTTCGCGCCTGCCATGATGCAATCGAGTCGGCCGCCGCCCCGTTTGGCGCGACCAGTGTGCGCGTCAACAGCGCAGGTTCCATACGTCGGTTGAGCCCGGATACGATCTCGGCTCCCGTTGAGGTCAGCATCGACTATGGACGGCAAGGCAACGTGGAGACGCGGCAGGCGCCGATCAAATGCGAATTGAACGCGACAGGCAGGGTGATCGGGCTGACATAGCGTATCGCGCAGAACTCCCCGCCGACGAGAGCAGGATGAATTCGAAGGGTGATCCATCCGCGGCGTCGTGAGAGGGTGCGAGGCAACGCCTCCCAAAGGCCTTGGGCCTTCGAAAGGAGGATGCACATTCGTTTTGGAAATCACTCCAAGGTCACGTGTCTTGGCCTGAGGGAATAGGGAAGTGTGAGAGAACGCACCCGGGCAATCCGCGACGGGTTGCGAACCTTGCTGCGTGCAGTCTTCTGGCTGACAGCCTTCAACCCGCCGGCAGCGGCTGCTGCGCGGCCAGCGCGCGGCTTCGGCGGCCGCTCAATCTGCGCGCTGCGACGCTCAGCCCTGAGCCTGTCATTGTCCGCGCGCGCCGCAGCCAGGTCGCGGGCAAGAGAAACATTGTCTTCACGTTGCTTGTCCAGAGCCTCGTTCAGCCTGGTGACCCGTACCAAAAGTGCTCGAGCGGCGGCGCGTTCGAGGCGAACCTTATCGAGATCCTCATGGGTCGAGGCTGCTGCAGCGCGTTCTCGTGCCAGCGCTTGCGCCGTCTCGGTTGCAGTCTGCTCTGCACGCTCTGTCGCTGAGACTGCTCTGGCTCGTTCCTGTTCAGCCGCGACGCGCTCGAGGCGAGCTTTTTCCAGCTCGTCACGCGTCGACGCTGTTGCAGCACGTTCTCGTGCCAGAGCCTGTGCCGTCTCGGTTGCAGTCTGCTCGGCACGCTCTCTCGCTGACACCGCTCTTGCTCGTTCCTGTTCAGACGCGTCGCGCTCAAGGCGAGCTTTTTTTAGCTCCTCACGAATCGACGCTGCTGCAGCGCGTTCTCGAGCCAGCGCGCCCTCCGTCTGGGCCGCGGTCTGCTCCACTCGTTCTCTCGCTGTGACTGCACCGGTCCGTTCCTGCTCAGCCGCGTCCGCGCGCTCCTTGAGCGCGGCATTGGACAGTTTCACTTCGGCGAGATCGCCACCAAGGTTCTCTGACTTCCGGCGTTCGTCGTCGAGCATTCCGCTCGCTTGCGCCAGCGAAGCCTTGGCCTTGGCGCGATTCTCGGCCGCCTCGGCCTCAAGCTGTTCAATTTTCGCCCGCGCTCGCGACAGATTGCGCGCCCGCCATTCGGCTCGCTGACGCTCCAGATGAGCAGCGGGCATCTCCGTAAAGACATAGTTGGTGGCCTCGCGCAGCATTGTGCGGGCATCTCCCGCTATGCGCCGCAATGCGTCAAGTGTGCGGGCTGCCGCGAGCTCGTTGCGCAATCGCTCCTCGTGTGCGTTGTCGGAGGCTGCGATGCTTGTCCTCAGCGCATCGATCTGCTTGCGCGACTCGAGGAGTGCTCCCTGTAGAGCAGCGCTCCTGGCGCGTTCGCTTTCCGCCACCCGGTGCTCCTGGCCGCCCAATTCCCCTGCAGCGGCTGCCTGACCACCGGCTGCCCCGACTTGCAGCCGGGCAGCCGTGAGATCCGGGCTGAGCAAGTCGACACTCGTGCCTTGGGCCCGCGAAATGGCGGGGGCGCTTTCGACCCAGTTTTGTCTCGTCATCGCATAGCTAAGCGGCACGGCCAGACAGATTGCGGCGACGCCCAAGCGGGGCACAAGACCGATTGGCTTGCCAACGCGAGGAGGGGTGGCCGTTACGATGGTCGGCTCGGGATCCAGGCTGAACCCTCCCCTTTGAGCTGTGACATTCAAACCGCGATGCGCCGGATTGGCCAACTGAGCAACTTTGCGCGGCGAAACCTTATGACCCAATTGGTCCCATGCTGACCCGCAAATTCGCTCCCCACGTTCCGCCGCGGCGAGTTGTGTCGGCATACGGCTCAGGGCCCTCAATACTGGACTACTTACGTTGGCAAGATTAGCAGCCACCTGCCTACGAACATAGCCAGCGATTTCTCTGACCGATGTCGCAAGGCGGCCGGATTGCGGCATGTTCGTCGCGGAAGCGAAAGCGTTGGTCTGGGCCACAGACGAGCTCTCGTAAGCTTCGGAGATCACGTCGAAATACTCGATTCGCACCCCGAACCGAAGGTAAGTGGCATCGTGATGCCGATCATCCAGGTCTGCCGTGTCTGAGGGCACGGCAACCTGAGAAGAAGAAGCAGGCTCGGTTGCAAGGTCGACCGGGCTTTCCCAATCCCAAGATGCCTCCTCGGGGGGATCAGATTCGCCTTCGCTCTCATCTGATGTGAGGCGACGGATACGCCGGAGCATAAGATAGAGGCCCACCGAGGCAAGTGTTGCTATCCCGCCCAGGATAACGAGATCTGCGTTGTTTGCGTAAATTTCGGCAAGATGATTTGGCATTGCCGTGCCTGTGGGCGGTCCGCTTGAGCTTTAAGTTAGGTCACAAAGCTAGGTCACAGACCTCCACGGTCAACCGTCACCTCGTACTAAAGGTCAGAGACACTTCGGCCACGCAGAACGGCCATTGCTGCTCGGATCGCTGTCGAACGATCGCTCCTGGCGCAAACGCGCCATGGGAGAGCTGGTGAGTTTAGGTCTCCTTCCCGCCCTGAGCGGGTTTACGGCCCCGGTACCAAGCGTCAGGTTTTCACCACCAGGTAGCTCAAACAAAAGATCGGAGGCCACACGCCTCCGACCTTTCGAGCGACAGACAACCGCCAGCTCCTATTCGCTTTTCCAGACACCCCATGCGCGGGGGTTTGCCGCGGGCCATACTGAATAGCCTTTCACCTTCGGCGACACGGCGTCGACGGATGGCTCGTAATAGAGGCCAAGGATCGGCACATCCTTTGCCATGAGGGCATGGAGCTGCTTGAACAGCGCCTTGCGTTGCGCGGGGTCGGTCGTGGCCATCGACTTCGTGTAGAGGTCGAGGGCCTCCTTGCTGTCCCACTGCGCTGTCGGATCGGTCGCCTTGTCGCCGAGGATGACGCCATACATCAGTGACGGATCGAGACGCGCCGAATAGCCGAAGGACTGGATCTGGAACTTGCCGGCAAGGTAATTGTCGAGCTGTGCCGCCCAATCCAGCACTTCGAGCTGCGCATTGAAGCCCGCGGCCGTCAGCATCGCCTGCAGCAGCACGGCGTTTTCATACATGCCCTGGTAGCGGGTGTTGGTCTGGATCTTGATCGGCTCGCCCTTGTAGCCGGCCTCGTCTAGCAGCGCCTTGGCCTTGACCGGGTCGTATTCCGGCCATTTGAGAAAATCCCCGTCGAAGAATGAGCTCGCCTGGGCGACGGCAGAGGGGTCACCGGCGGCGACACCGTTGGTGCGAGCGGCGGCGATCTGGTTGATGTCGGCGGCATGCGCCAGCGCCTCGCGTATCTTGACGTTCGACAGCAGCGGATCCTTGGTCTGCAGCAGGATCGCCGTCCACGACAGGCCTTGCGTCGACAGCACCGTCATGCCCCGCGACTTGGCTTCCTCGACACGCGATGATTCAAGATCGGGCAGAACGTCGAGCTCGCCGGCGAACAGCGCGGTTTCCGATGCCGCCGTGTCGGGAATGACCATGAAGCGCACCTCGTCGACATAGGCCTCACGGCTGCCGGCAAAGCCGCTCGGCGCCTCCTTCACCGGCTTGTAATCGGCAAAGCGTTCGAGCGTGACATACTGGCCCTTGACCCATTCCTTCAGTTTGAAGGGGCCACTGCCGATGGCGCTGTCGGCGATCCACTTGCCGTCGGTGCTGACATTCTTCGGGCTGGCGACCCAGCCATTGCACTGGACATTGGCGAGCTGCGCGAGAAAGAGCGCATTCGGCGCGTTGAGCGTGAAGACAACGGTGCGTGGATCAGGCGTCGCCACCTCATCGACCTTGAGCCCCTGGCTGCCGTCGAAGAACGGAATGCAGAACCACTCGTTGGCCGCATCCATGCGGCGGTCCCAGTTCCATTTGACGTCGGATGAGGTCACGGCGTCGCCATTGTGGAAAGCCGCGCCGTCGCGCAGCGTGAAGGCATAGGTCTTGCCGTCGTCCGACACTTTCCAGGATTCGGCCAGTGCCGGGCCGACCGTGAGATCGGCGCGGTAGGCCACCAGCGTCTCGAAGATCTGGTGCAGCACCGTGTCGGTGTTCGCGTCGCGATTAAGACCGTCGGTGGCGCGGATGTCGGCGTTAATACGAACCTTGAGCGTGCCGCCGGTTTTCGGCTGCTCCTGCGCCATCGCCGGCAGCGCACACGCCATCATGGCGATTGCCGCCAGCACCCGGATCAATCGTCTTCCCATTCCCGATCTTGTTCCCATTTTTATCTCCAGTTTTGTTGACTGCAGTTTTTCAGGCGGGCGCGGCAACCCCATTCAATGCCCGCGCAAAGAAGTCCTTGACCTTGGCGATGAGCTCGCGGTCGTCGTGGGTGATGCCGGGCACGACATCCAGCTGCACCTCGACGCCGTGTCTCTCCAGGCTGCCCTTCAACGACCTGATCCGGTCGTTGCGGGTCGCGCCGGCGAGATCGGCGCCGGGCATCCACCAGGCATCGTCCGGCTTGATGGTGATCTCCCAGGTTTCGAGATCGTCACCACCGATCACCATCTGCACGGCGACCTTGCGCATGGCGTCGAGGTCGACCTTCTTGCCGAACACTTTCTCGAAGTCGCGCACCCCGACCCAGAAATCGTGATCGAAGTCGAGCAGGGTCACGACGCCCGGCGCACCGATCGATGCAGCCAGCAGGCGTTCGGGATGGAGGAACAGGAAACGATGGGTGAAATGGCCGCCGCCGGAGAAGCCGTACATCAGCACGCGGTCGCCGCGGATGCGGTAGCGCTCCCGCATTTCCTCGACCATGTCGAGCATCACGGCATCGTAGTGGAGGTCGCCCTCGCGCAGCATCTTGTAGGAGGAAAGGTCGCCCGGGAAACAGATGCTCGCCGGAAAAAGCGGGGCAAGCACGATCACGCCGTTCTGCTCGGCGAAGTCGGCAAAGGCATCCCGGTAGGCGAGCATGCCGCGTTCGGTGCCATGCACGATCACCGCTAGCGGATATGTCTTGTCGCCGTCCTCGTCATAGTCGTCGGGCACATAGGCGCAATAGGGGAAGCGCTGGTCGAAGCGGGAGGCGTACACCGTCGTGTGGCCGAAATCGTAATAGGACAGGCGCTTGCCATGTCCGCTGACGTTGCGCATCGAATTTTCCCCAGTCTCAATTTTATTGTTTCATCATTTTGTGCGACTGAAAAGCATTTATTTATCTGAGACGCCGGGAAAGTACGCATTTTACATCGCGTAACGCCGAGCGTTCCTGGAGCAGGCATGAGCTGTTGTCCGGCCGGCTTTGTGTCGGCGCGGCATTTGCTGGCCGCAACCCGGAAGGTGACGACGACGCGGCTTGCAGCGCTGCGGTTGAAGCGTCTATCATGTTCTTGAAAAATCGCTGACTTCGGCCTTCATGCCGCGTTCGGCCAGCCATCATCTCTAGCGGCAGATGTAGCCAGCTGCGTAGATTTCAGAACGAATGAAGTAGCGCACCGCCAATGGCCGATAAAACGCTTTTCGGGTTGACCGCCGTCGACACCGTGCCCCTGCATGAGAAAGTCTATCTCGAACTCGTCAGGGCATTGATGTCGGGCCAGTTTGCGCCCGGTCAGAAGCTGACCTCGCGCAAGCTCGCCAAGGAACTGGGCACCAGCGACATGCCGGTGCGCAGCGCCTTCATGCGGCTGCAGGCGCTGCGTGCGCTGAGCCCGATGCCGAACGGCAGCATGGAGGTGCCGGTCATCTCGGCCGAAAGGTTCTCGCAGCTGACCGAGGTGCGAACGATCCTCGAAGGCTCCGCGACCGAGCTTGCCGCAAAGCTGATCAATGGCAACAATCTGCGAGCGATCCGTCGCCACTGCACGGAGCTGACCCTGGCAGCCCGCAAGGGCGACATCGACGATTACCTGCGCAAGAACTATAACTTCAAGTTCTCGATCTATCGCCACTGCGGCAATGAGCAGATGATCTTCCTGATCGAGACGGTGTGGATGCAGGTCGGCCCGTTTCTCAGGAACCTGACCACCGGCTTCGAGGACAATCTCGCCGCCATTCTCGACATCGATTACCATGAGGAAGCCGTCGCCGCGATCGAGGTCCAGGACGGGCCACGCGCGCGTGCCGCCATCGTGCGCGACATAAACGACGGCGCGACGCATCTTTTGCAGCACGTCAAGTTTCCGGAAACCCGTAACTGACTATCGAGGCCGTCACGAGGCAGCGGAAACTGCCTTCATCACCGCGACGACCGTCTGATCCATCCGGTCGTTGACCGGGTCGGGTTCCGAGGACTGCCTGACAATGACGGTTTGCGTCGCCGGATCGATCCAGAGCCACTGGCCATGGATGCCCAAGGCGGCGAGCGCACCCGTGCCGGTGTCGTACCAATAATTGCGGTAGCTTCCACCCGGATAGGCATAGCCCTGGTCGCCGGCGGCCCAGATGGCGCGGTCGCCGCCGGCCCAGAGGCTGGCGATCCAGTCTGCCGGAACGATGCCGCCGCCACCGGTGCGAACCAGCTCACCGACGCGGGCGAGATCGCGCGCGGTCATCGAGATGCCGCCCGAGGCGCGCGGATTGCCGGCCCGATCGACGGTTATCTGCGCGTCGGAATGGGTGCCCATCGGCTGCCACAGGAGCCGGCTCAGCAATTCGGCGAAGCGCTCGCCCGATGCCTGCTCGAGGATGATCGCCGCCATGTCGACATTGGGTGACCGGTAGGCGTGCCGCGTGCCGTGCGGATGTGCGGCCTTCGGCAAGGTGCACAGGAAAGTCTTGAGATCGGGCGCGGGATCGTCCGCTTTGTCCGGATTCCACAGCATCGCCCGCCTGTAACGATCGAAAGCGCCGTCTCTGCTCAGATAGGCTTCGTCGAAATCGATGCTGATCTGCATGTTGAGGAGATCGCGTAAAGTGGCGTCGCCATAGGCCGATCCGGCGGCTTCGGGCAGGTGCTTTGCCAAGCGGTCGTCCAGCGAGAGCATCCCTTGGCCGATCAGGATTCCCGCCAGAAGGCCGGTGATGGATTTGGACACCGAAAACACCAGATGCGGCTTTGCCGGATCGCTTGTCGGGGCATGCCACTCGGCCACGAGATTTCCGCCGCGCATCACCACGAAATTGTCGGTGTCGCTTTCAAGCAGGAAATCCGGCAATGGACGCGGCTTGCCGGCAACGTCGGCAACCACAAGGTCGGACAGCCGGCCGAGGTCGAGTGCCGGCGTCTCCGGCTGGCGCGCGCTACGGATCGTGGCGGACGGCACCAGTTCCGCCGCGTTCTGGAACGACCAGGCCGAATAGGGCCTTGTCCTCCAGTTCGACAGGTCGATCTCCGCGCGGTGCGACGGCGTATTTGTCATTTGCCTCATCCCTCTGACTGCTGCGTGGCGGCGAACGGTGTCTTCGCAACCGCCCGCTCCTGTTCTTTCATGTCCCGGCGCGAAGGCCGGCTCGGCCTATTCCCGCTCCTTGCCGAGCCGCCGTAGGCCGGCTCAAATGCCGCTTGGCTTTCCCCAACCTTACCACTATATTGCGATCGCAAATCGCGCAATTGGTCCTGAAATGCCACCCGATATCCCAGCTAGTGAATTGAAAAAATAAGCAAAATCCTCTGGTGGCAGCCAGAGCGGTTTTCATAAACTCACAAGCTATCTATAAGAGATATCGTAACCGATCAGGGCCGCGGCACCTTTCGGAACCAGGGGTTGAAATTGGGCGATGCAATCACGGACGTTCTGAATTGGCTTGAAAGCAGGGACGACATCCACAGCCTGAGGGCTGCGGTGTGCGACCTCAACGGCATCATGCGCGGCAAGCGCATACCCGTCGAGCAGGCACGCAAGGCGCTGGAGGGCAAGCTGCGCATGCCTTATTCGCTGGTTGGGCTCGACATCTGGGGCGAGGATATCGAGAACAACACGCTGGTTTTCGGCAACGGCGACGCCGACGGCCTTTGCCAGTGGACGGGACGCGGCATCGTGCCGGTGAACTGGACGGCACATCCGACAGCACTCGTTCCGCTCTGGCTTGCAGATGAGAACGGCGCGCCGTTTCTCGGTGATCCGCGACGGGCGCTGGCCCGTGTCCTCGACCGCTACAAGGCTCTGGGCCTGACCCCAGTCACTGCCACGGAACTGGAATTCTATCTGGTCGACCCGCAATCGCAGCGGCCTATCGGGCCTGTCTCGCCGGTAACCGGTCGCCGTCTCGATTCCGATGCGGCCCTGTCGATCGACGAGATTGACGACTTCGAAGCCTTCATCCACGACGTCTGCGACGCCTGCCGCATGCAAGGCATTCCCGTCGACACCGCGATCGCCGAAAACGGTGTCGGCCAGTTCGAGATCAATCTGAACCATGTCGCGGACGCCTTGCGCGCCGCCGACGATGCCGTGCTGTTCAAGCGCACCGTCAAGGGCATCGCCCGTAAGCACGGCTTTGCCGCCTGCTTCATGGCCAAGCCCTATGGTGACCGTGCCGGCAACGGTTTTCACGTCCATTTCAGCCTGACCGACGCCGAAGGCCGCAACGTCTTCGACAACGGCAGCGACCAGGGGTCGGACATCATGCGCCATGCCGTCGGCGGTCTGCTCGCCGCCATGGCCGAAAGCACGCTGGTTTTTGCACCGCACTTCAATTCCTACCGCAGGCTGCGTCCTGGATCCTATGCGCCGAACGCGGTTGCCTGGGGCTACGAGAACCGCATGATCGCGATCCGAATCCCCGGCGGGCCAGCGAGCGCACGCCGGATCGAACATCGCGTCGCCGGCGCGGACGCCAACCCTTACCTCGTGCTTGCGGCTATCCTGGGCGCCGCACTCATCGGCATCGAAAGGCAATTGTCGCCTGGCGATCCGACGGGCAGAGACGGGCAAGGACGTCAGCCGGCGAAGCTGCCGCCTGACTGGGCCTCGGCGATCGCCAGCTTCGAGAGCGGAGCGCATATTGCGGAGATATTTCCGGCCATCCTGCGCGACTCCTTCATCGCCTGCAAACGGCAGGAGCTGAATACGTTCGCGCTCAATGTCAGCGATTTCGAGCTCGAGACCTATCTCGAAAGCGTTTGATCGGCAGGGCGCGCTGGCGACCGCCCAACGTCGAAGATGCTCAGGCGACGCCGCGACCGCCGGCAGCAGATCCCGTCAGTGCAGCCACTGCGCTGAGCGGCACGTCAACGACATCGTGAAGTTGTGCAGGTTGACTCGATTGTCTGCTTGCCTAACTAGGGTCTCGGGTCGGCGCAATTCATCACAGTCGGTATGATATTTTCCAGCCTCCGAAAGCCTGTCCTTCTTGTTCTCTTGGCCGGCAGTTCTATCGTGTCCTCCTGCGTCGCCCCTGACGATACGTCGACCATCGCGAAGGAAGACGCAACGACAGCGGCAGCCCGCAAAGAGATGATCGGTCTCAGCGAGGCTGATGTTCGAATGTGCGCCGGCTTTCCGAGTGCCACCGCTGATGCGGGCGGATCAGGTCAGATCTGGACCTATCAGCGTACCGTTCAACGCGGCAATCTCAACGTCGTGATTCCAACCTTGGCGGTGGGTGCGATCCCGACGGTTGGAGGATCCCTCAATGTCAATCCTGGCGGCTATTGCAACACACAACTTCGAATGGTCGATGGCCGTGTTGCCGAGGTTGCCTACGCCGGCGACAACAATACGCCGAACAACCGCGATGCGCTCTGCGTCAGCACGGTAGACGCCTGCGTGGCCTATGCCCGCCAGCACCGTCAGGTCAGGACAGGGGCTACCTCCAGGTAATCGGGCTGGTTGCAGAGCGAGTGACAAACTTACAGCGGTTGGGCGGTTCTATCAAAAGCTGAACCGCTCTTGAGACCGGCCGGCTCCCCGCCGATCGCCCCCAGATCGGCCTTGCGAAGGTCGGTCGCCCGGAACCATTTTTGTGGTCAGGAGTATAGGGATGGCAGATGATGATTATCACCCGCAGGACATTCGTGAAGACTGCCGCCGCTTCCGGAGCGGCCTTCGTGTTGCCGGGAACCGCGCCCGGCGCGCCTGCGCCGCTGATGCGGGCTGTGCCCTCCTCGGGAGAGATGCTTCCCGCAGTTGGGCTGGGCACCTGGATCACCTTCAATGTCGGCGACGATCCGGTGCTGCGCAACGAATGCGCCGAGGTGATCGCGGCCTTCTTCGAGGCAGGCGGCCGCATGATCGATTCCTCGCCGATGTACGGTTCCTCGCAACCGGTGATCGGCTATGGCCTCGAGAAGCTCGGCCGGCCCAAGGCGCTGTTTTCCGCCGAGAAGGTCTGGACCTCCTCCGCCGCCGACGGAGCCGCGCAGATCGAGCAGTCGCGTCGCTTCTGGGGCGTGCCGCGCTTCGACCTCGTGCAGGTCCATAACCTCGTCGGCTGGGAAGCGCATCTCGAAACCCTGTTCGCCATGAAGGCGGACGGGCGCATCCGCTATGTCGGCATCACGACGTCCGAAGGACGGCGGCACGACCTGTTCGAACAGATCATGCGCGCGCATCCGCTCGACTTCGTGCAGCTCACCTACAACGTCGTCGACCGTGAGGCGGAGGAACGGCTCCTACCGCTGGCGGCCGAGCGCGGCATGGCCGTCATCGTCAACCGGCCGTTTCAGCAAGGCGCGCTGACGCGCCAGCTCGAAGGCGAGACGCTGCCCGACTGGGCGGCCGAGATCGGCGCCGGATCCTGGGCGCAGTTCATCTTGAAGTTCATCCTTGCGCATCCCTCCGTCACCGTCGCCATCCCCGCCACGACCCGCGTCGACCATGTGCGCGAGAACGTGACGGCCGCGACCGGTCCCCTCCCCGACGCGGCCATGCGCGAGCGGATGGCGGCCTACATCCGGGACCTCTAAGCAGGCATTCGTGGGCTGGCCCACGAATGCCTGCTTAGTTTCTGTTGTTTGTCGCAGGTTCTTGTCGCAAAACCGTGGGACACTTTTGCGGGACCTGCTTAGATGTCGGAATGGTGGACCTACCGGCTGGAAGATTTCCTGCTCTTCTCGCCGCGCGTCTACTGGCGCATGTTCGAGTTGCACAATGCAGCCATCTGGCCGCTGCATCTCCTGACACTCGCCGCCGGCCTTGCCATTGCCCTGCTCGTGCTGCGGCGGCCGCGTCGCCATGGTCTCTGGATCGCACTCATCCTTGCCGCGCTCTTTGCCCTCGTCGGCTGGTCCTTCCTGTGGAGCCGCTATGCCGTGATCAACTGGGCGATCGCCTATGTCGCGCCGGCCTTCGGCCTGCAGGCGCTGCTGCTGGTAATCGGCGGTGCCGCACGCGGCAGCCTCGCCTTCGACAGGCGGGACATGACGGGTCGGCTCGGGCTGCTGATCATGGCCGTTGGCATCGTTGTCTATCCGCTCCTGCCGCCGCTCTTCGGGCGGCCATGGGCGAGCGCCGAAATCTTCGGCATCGCGCCGGACCCGACGGCGATCGCGGCGCTCGGCGTCCTGCTTGCAGCGAGCGGCGGGCCTGTGCCGCTGCTGTTTCCGATACCGCTGCTGTGGCTGCTGCTCAGCGGCCTGACGCTCCATGCCATGGGCGATCCGCAAGCCTGGCTGCCGCTTCTGGCAGCGGCCACCGCTGTCGCTGCCTTGGCCCTGCGCCGCATTGCCCGATGAAACGACGGTGCGTGCTCCGGCAAGCGCTCTCAGCGCGCCGCCCACACCAGGCCGCGACGAAATATCGTTCGCATCCGCGGCACCGCGAACTCCTTGGCGGCATGGCCGAGCGCCGAATAGAACACCCTTCCCTTGCCGTGCCGGCGCTTCCAGACGACCGGCATGACCACGCCTTCGATCCAGGATGCGTGCTCGCCGGAGAAGGTGGTTGTCGCCAGCACCTCGTTCGACGGATCCACATGCATGTAGTACTGCTCCGAGCGGTACGAAAAATCATCGATGCCGTTCATGATGGGATCGTCGCGCCTGGTGATGTCGATCCGGTAGTCGATGATGTTGCCCGGGTGGGCCACCCACTGGCCGCCGCACATGAACTGGTATTCCGTGGCTTCGCGAAATGCATCGCACATGCCGCCATGATAGCCGCCAAGGCCGACACCGCCCTCGACTGCTTTTGTCAGGTTGAGCTCCTCGTTCTTCGCAAGCTTGGCCATTGTGTAGATCGGGACGATCAGGCTCAAATCGGCGATCGCGGGGTCGGCGAATATCTCCGTCGTGGTTTCGACGCGCACGCCAAACCCCTCCTCTTCGAGCATCGCCTTGACGACGCGCGCACCCTCTTCCGGCTCGTGTCCGTCCCAGCCGCCCCACACGATCAGCGCTTGCCGCATATCTTCTCCATCAGTTGGTTGCGTCGCCAACACGAACCTTAAGCGGCAGTGCGGCCGGCCGATCCGGCCGGCTGCTCCTCAATTCGAACTATGCCAACGATACCCAGACAGTCTCGACCGTTGCAATGTCCTTCAGGCCAAAATCAAATGGCCTGTCATTCGGCAGCCATGGAACTGCGCGTGCCGTTCAGCGCCATTAGGCGTTTCGCGCGTTCGAGGCTGGCTGGCTGCTCGCTGCGGTAGCGTTCGCCGATCTCCATCATCAGCACCGTTCCCGGCAGGAACGCCAGCTCGCTGAAAATCTCCTCCCAGGCGATGTCGCCCCAGCCGAGCGGCATGTGCAGGTCGCCGAGGCCCAGCGCCGTCGCTTCCTGCAGAAAGTAGGGCTTGTAAAAACCCTGTGGGCGGCCGAAGGAATCGTGGACATGCAGATGCCCGGCCACTGGCGCCATGGCGCGGATCTGCTCGCGGAAGTTCAGTCCGCGATAGGTCGCTTCGAGATAGGCATGACTGAAGTCGATCAGCGCGACCAGATTGGGATGGTTGACGGCCTTGACGGTCTCGGCCACCTCCGCTGGCGTCTGCCGGTATTGCCCCGGTTCCGCGGTGAAGATGTTCTCCAGCGCGATGCGTACGCCGTAAGGCTTGGCGAATTCCGCCAGTTCGGACAGAGCCTCGCGCTCGCGCCGGTCCGCATCCGCGCGCAAGAGAGGCTGGTCGGCGCGCAGGAAACCGCCATGCTGGACGAGGATACGGGCGCCGATCCGGTCGCAGATCTCGACCAGCGCCTTGGCAGCCTGCAGCTGGTACGTGCAGGTCGCAGGGTCCATGAAGTTGGAGGAGACGAGGCCATGAACCGTGTAGCGGAAGGAAAACTTGGCCGTCAACGCGACGAGCCTGTCCGCTCTTTCCCTAATGATGCGGCCGCCCGCGATGAGATCGATGCTGGTGAGCGCAAGCTCGACGGTGTCGACGCCGATATTTTCGAGCCGGCGAAGATCGGCTTCGAGGCTATCCAGCTCGCCGTCGCGAGACTGCGCGTTGAAGCCGGTTGCGATAAGATTGCTCATTTGCTTTGTCTCCAGGTGGGGCCAGATTGGCATTGTCGTTATGCGGCCGATCGGCGTGATCAGGCCCGGTTGGTTTCGAGCGGCGCTGCCGTCACCACGGCGGAGCGCAAGGCGATGGCGAGGTCCGGGCGGTCCGATGTCAGGCGGCCGATCCGCCGTCCCAGCCAGTGGCGGATCGTCGCCTCCTCGTTCACCGTCCACACGCAAAGCCGGTCGAGCGGCAGCGTGGCGCGAACCAGGTCCCATTGCGCCTCCATCAGCTCGTGATGGATGGCGACGATGTCCACGAGTCCGTCGACGCGAGCAAGGAATGCCGCCAGGCCACCCTGTCTTTCGGCCCAGTCAGCATTGACGGAGACGAGGCGCGCGACCTGCGGCGCGTGGCGCCGGCAGTCTTCCAGAACGGAAATGTCGAAGGACGTCAGATGCGTCCTGTCCTCCACGCCGAAGCGTCGAAGCTCCTCGGCGACGCGCCGGGCAATGTCGGGATAGGGCATGCCGGTTTCGTCGGTCTTGATCTCGACATGCAGGTCCGGCCCGGCCCTGGAAGAAAGCGCGGCCAGCACGTCCGCCAGTGTCGGGATGGTCTCGTCCGTATCTTTCAATCTCACGTTTGCCCGTTCTTCGAACGTCAGCTTCCGCACCGGTCCAAAGCCTTCCGTCGTGCGTTCGAGCGTTGCGTCGTGGATGACCACGAGCTCGCCCATTTCCGTCAGGTGAACATCGAATTCGATGGCATCGACACCGAGCTCCAGCGTGTTGCGGAAGCCCACAAGCGAGTTCTCGGGCCACAGATTGCGGGCGCCGCGATGGCCGGTGATCAAAGTCATGCCAGTGATCAAAGTCATGGAAGTCTCCTAGAACTGATCGACATCTCACCGCACCGTGGGATCGAGCCTGTCGCGCAGCCAGTCTCCAACCAGCGAGATGGACAGCGTGGTGAGCATGATGACGGCGGCCGGCGCCAGCATGATCCACGGCGCGCGGGTCAGATATTCGCGGCCGAAGCCGACCATATTGCCGAGGCTGGTCGCCGGCGGCTGGACGCCAAGGCCGAGGAAGGACAGCCCGCTTTCCATCAGGATGATCTCGGGAAAGGTCAGCGTCATCGAAACGATCAGCGTCGAGGCGACGTTGGGCAGGATGTGGCGCAGGTAAACCCGCGCCGGCGTAGCGCCGAGCTGCACCACCGAGGCCGCATAGCCCTGCGCGCCCGCCGAGATCGCGAGACCGCGCGCGATGCGCGCATAGCGCTCCCAGCCGTAAAAACCCATCAGGCAGACCAGCAGCACCATGGAGGAGCCGAAGAACGCCAGCACCGCCAGCGACATGATGAGAAACGGCAGGGCCGCCTGGAAGTCGGCCAGCGCCAGCACCAGATGCTCGACCAAACCGCGAAACTGCGCGGCGGCGAAGCCGAGCGCCGTGCCGAACACGGCCGAGAGGAGCGTCGCCCCGAAGGCGATGACGAGCGAAAGGCGGATCGACTGGATGAGGCGCGAAAGCACGTCGCGGCCCAGCTCGTCGGTGCCCAGCAAGTGCTTCAGCATGCCGGGGGGCGCAAGCCGGCTGGTGAGATCCATCTGCGTGATCCCATAGGGGCGGATGCGGTCGGCAAATATGGCAACCAGCACCATGGCGACCAGCCACAGGATTCCGAGACCGACGCTCAGCGGCAGGTTGCGGCGAATGGACGACAGGAAACCAGCCCTTTGCCTCGCGTTTGGCTGTGTGGTCGCCGGATAGATCGAAGCCATGCCGGTTCTCCTCAATGGCTCGCGGGCGAGCGCAGGCGCGGGTCGAGCCAGCCGTAGAGCAGGTCGACGACGAGGTTCGACACCACCATGGTGGCCGCGACGATGAGCAGGATGCACTGGACGACAGCAAGGTCGCGATTGCTGACCGAGACAATCAGCAGCCTGCCGATGCCCGGCCAGGAGAAGATCGATTCCACCACCACCGCGCCGGCGATCAGCGAGCCGACCATGAAGCCGACGATGGTCACGATCGGCACGGCTGCGTTGGGCAGCGCATGGCCCCACACCACGTCGCGCCATTTCAGCCCCTTGGCGGAAGCTGTGCGGATATAGGGTTGCCCCATCACCTCGATCATGGCGCTGCGCGAGAAACGGGCGAGTATGCCTACGCCGCCCACGCTCATGGTGAGCGTCGGCAGGATGCCATGCACCCATGTCTCCTGACCGCCGGAAGGCAACACGCCCAGCGTCACCGAAAAGATCAGCACCAGCAGCAGGCCCATGACAAAGGAGGGGATGGTAAAGCCGAGGATCGCCAGCAGGATCACGCCGCGATCGGCGAAGCTCTGTCGGTGCAGCGCCGCATAGACGCCGGCCGGAATTCCGATCAGCAGCTTCAGGATGAGCGCCGGAACGGTGAGCTGCAGCGTGGCCGGCACGCGCTCCAGCACCAGTTGCAGCGCGGGCGCCTTGTCGCGCATCGACACGCCGAAATCGCCGGTGAAGATCGACTTGAGGTAAGCCAAATATTGAATCCAGAGCGGCTGGTCGAGACCCCACGACTTGCGGAACGCCTCGATGACATTTTGCGGCACGTCCGGCCCCAGCATCACCTCGGCCGGGTCCCCCGACATGCGCAGCACGACGAAGGCGAAGGTCATCACCGCAAGGATGGTGATAACGGCTCTCATAACGCGCACGAGAACGAAACGGATCATGCGGGCTCCATCAGGCCGCGATCGCGGCGTTGTCCGCCACGACATGGCAGGCGGCGGTACGCCCCGTCTCGACCGAGCGCAGCGCCGGCGTGCTGGTGCGGCAGATGTCTCGCGCAACAGGGCAGCGGGGATGGAAGGCGCAGCCCGACGGACGTGCGGCCGGATTGGGCGGCTCGCCCTGGAGGATGACACGTCCTTCCAGCTTCTTGCCGGGGATCGGCATGCTGGAAACCAGCGCCTTGGTGTAGGGATGCCGTGGCGACTGGAAAATCACGTCGGAGGAGGCTTCCTCGACGATCCTGCCGAGATACATGACGGCGACACGGTCGGCCAGGTTGCGCACGACCTTCAGGTCATGGCTGATGAAGATCATGGCGATGCCGTTCTCTTCCTGCAGGTCGCTCAACATGTTCACCACCTGCGCCTGGATCGACACGTCAAGCGCGGAGACCGGCTCGTCGCACACCAGGAGCTTGGGCCGGGCGGCCAGCGCCCGCGCGATCACCGCCCGCTGGCGCTGCCCGCCGGAAAGCTCATGCGGATAGCTGCCGGCCTGGTCGGGGCGCAGGCCGACGGCCGCCATCAGGTCCTCAACGCGACCGGCGCGGCTTTCCCTGGGCCCGATGCGATGAATGTCCAGCGGTTCGCCGATCTGGGTCGCGATCGTCTGCCGCCGGTCGAGCGCGGCCAGCGGGTCCTGATAGACAAGCTGCATTTTGGCGCGCAGCGCCCGCCATTCCGGCGTGCCAAGCCTCGGCATCGGTTGCCCTTCGAAGCGCACCTCGCCGCCCTGGGCCGGATCGATGCCGAGCAGCATTCGTCCGAGCGTCGACTTTCCGGAGCCGGACTCCCCCACGATGCCCAGCGTTTCGCCGGGGAATACCGACAGCGAAATATCCTCCACGGCGCGAACAAAACTGGGGCGGGAGAAGGGTCCGTGCCTGAGCGCGTAAATGCGCACCAGCTCCTTTGCTTCGATCAGCGGCGTCATTGCAGCAGATCTTCGGGGACTTTGCGTTCGGCCTTGCCGGCTACCGCAAGTTCGATCGGGTGCGCGCAGGCGAGCTTGCGGCCGTCCTTTTGCGGCAGGAGGGAGGGCGGCGACGTCTCGCAGAAAGCGGTGGTGCGCGAGCAGCGCGGCGCGAAGGCACAGCCCTGCGGCAGCGTTTTCGGGTTCGGCACCGTGCCCGGTATCGGGATCAGCCGTTTTCGAGGACCGTCGATGCGCGGGATCGCGTCGAACAGGCCGCGTGTATAAGGATGGCGAGGGCTGGAAAACAGCTGCGCGACCGAACCCTCCTCTACGATGCGGCCCGCATACATCACGCAAACGCGTTCGCAGACCTGCGACACCGCGCCGAGATCATGGCTGATGAACACCAGCGCCATGCCGGTTTCGGCCTGCAGCCGGATCAGGAGATCGAGTATCTGGGCCTGGATGGTCGCATCGAGCGCGGTGGTCGGCTCGTCCGCGATCAACAGGTCCGGTTTACCCGCCAGCGCCATGGCGATCATCAGGCGCTGGCATTGTCCGCCGGAAAATTCATGTGTGTAGAGATCGAAGCGGCGGCGGGCATCGGGGATGCCGACCATGTCCATCAGCCTCAGCGCCTCGGTCTTCGCTGCCTCGCCCCGTAGCCCCCGATGAATGGCCAGCGCCTCGGTGATCTGGCGGCCGATCGACAGGACCGGGTTGAGCGAGCTCGACGGATCCTGGAAGATCATGGCAATCCGCCCGCCCCGCACCTGCTCCAACGTGCTGCGCGGGCTGCCGCATAGCTCGCGTCCCTCGAGGCGCACGGAGCCGGTCACGCTTGCCTTGCCGGGCAACAGGCCGAGCGCCGCCAGCCATGTCACTGACTTGCCGCATCCTGATTCCCCGACGAGGCCGAGCGCCTCACCGCGTGCGACATCGAGATCGATGCCGTGCAGCACCTGAACGCCGTCGAAGGCGACTTTCAGGTTGCGCAGTTCCACCAGATTGGCCGTTGCAGCTGTCATCGCCATCCGCTTCCGCTCCGTCCGCCCGAAGGACATCGTGAAAAGAAAAAGCTCCGGCGGGCGTTTCCCTGCCGGAGCCGGTTCGTGGCTGCTGGTCAGCTTGCCCAGTTGGTGGAGCGGAAATCCATGGCGAAGGCGGGGGCGGCCTTCCACTTCAGCGATGACTTCATACCGGTGAACACCGCATTCTGGTGAAGGATCTGATAGACCGGATCCTCCCGCTCGCAGATTTCCAGCATGCGGGCGAAGGCCTTCTTGCGGGCGGCGTGGTCGGTGCCGGTTTCCAGGATCGCGGCCATCTGATTGGCCTCGGCATTGGTCCAATCCTTCTTCTGCTGGACTTCACCATTCGGGCCGTACTGGTTGACGATGCCGCCAACAGGATCGTTGAAAGCGCATCCGGCTGACCAGTCGCGCACGCCTTTCACGCCGGCCGGGTCGTGGATCTGTGCCCAGTTTTCCTTCATCTCGATCTGCACGTTGAGGCCGACCTGGTTCCACATCTCGACCATGATCTGGCCGTTCGCAGTCTGGTTCGTGTAGTAATTGTCGAGGAGCCGGAACGGGATCGCGTCGCCCTTGTAATTGGCCTGCTTCAGCAGCTCGCGCGCCAGATCGGGGTTATAATCCGGCACCTTCCAGCCCTGCACGAACATCTCGTCATAGAAGGGGAACTGTAGCCCGGCCGGAATCGTCGTCTGGCCTGCCCATAGCGCTTCAATGATCGCCTGGCGGTCGATGGAATGGGTCATGGCGCGGCGCACCAGCGGGTTTTCGAGTATCGGATTCTGGGTGTTGAACACCGAAACCCTGTGATTGAGGATCGTCGAGCCCTGCACCTCGAAGCCGGGGGCGCCCTGAACAGCGGGAATCTGGTCGGGCGGCAGGTCACAGGCAAAATCATACTCGCCAGACAGAAGCCCGTTGACGCGCGAGGCGACCTCCGGAACCTCGACAAAACGGATCTGCTCGAGTGGCGGGCGACCGCCCCAATAGTCGTCGAAGGCCACGAGAGTAAGCGACACGTCCGGCTTGAACTCGCCGACCGAATAGGGGCCGGTGGTGACCGGCTTGCGCGCCCAGTCGACATAGTTCGCCGCCTCGTCCCAGGCACGGCGGTTGGCGATCTGGCTGCCGAAGGCATAGAGGCGGCCCTCCAGCGTCACATCCGAGGTCGCGTTGTGGAAACGCACCGTGTGTTTGTCCACCGCCTCGACGCCGGCGAGCCGGGGCCACAGCCGGCGGCCGATGCCGGGTATCGTGGCAGGCAGTTCCTTTGGCGTTGCGGGTTTGTGGTCGTCCTCGAAGATCGTCTTGCCGCCGACCGGCTGCGTGTCGCCGAAAACGCGCTGGGCCGAGAAGCTGAACACCACGTCATCGGCGGTCAGCTCGTCGCCATTGTGGAACTTCACGCCCTGGCGCAGCTTGAGCTCGACGGTCTTATCGTCGATCCGTTTCCACTCGGTCGCAAGGCCGGGAACCGGGCCTTGGTTGCCCATCCAGTTGCGCAGGATCAGCCCTTCCCAGAAATTGGGGAAAAACACCCGCTCGCCCACATTGGATTGCTCGTTCCATATGTCGAGCGTGTTGTTGTTGGTGATCTTCTGCACGGCGATGGTGACGGACGGGCGCGCGCCCTGACCGATCGCAAAGCGCGGCAGCATCATGCTGCCTGCGGTTACGCCGAGGATACCAAGCGCGCCGCGCCGAGTGAGTGAAAACATCGGAATCTCCTTTTGCGGGAATGGCAAGTCGTGGCCAAAGCAATCCGACCGGTTTTATGTTCAGCACTGTGTCTGTTTCGCAATGAACAGATGAATTATTTGTGACAATCCGCAGATTACACATTTAGGCACAAAGTATTAATATAACTATCTTCTAAATAAGCACGGAGTATCCTGCCCATGCCTAGAGCATTTATCCATGTTGATCTATTCTTGTTGAATCTGCTATCCGGCTAAACGGCCATGACTTCCTTGCTGACATCGGCCAGTCAGCCGGAAACAGATCGCCGGGATTCGTAGGTTACAAATGCTACACCAGTGTGACGTTTGTAACTGAAAGCGGCCACGGCATGGGGGGAGGAAAGCGCATGGACCAGCAGGAGCTGATGATCAGGGCCGCATGGCTCTATCATGTGGAGGGTCTGACGCAGGCTGAGATCGGCGAGCGTATGCATCTCACCCGCCGCAGGGTCAACGAGCTTCTCGCCGCAGCACTTGAGGAAGGGATCGTGCGGATAGGCTTCAGCTCGCCGCTTGCCGCCAATATCGAACTCGAGGCCGAATTGCGAAGCCGGTTCGGCCTGCAGGATGCCGTCGTGGTGCCGACGCCGGGCGATCCCGGGCTGGTGCACTCGGTCATCGGACGGGGTGCTGCCGCCTATCTGGACCGGCTGACCCAAAGCCGCAAGCCTGCCTCCATCGGCGTCGGCTGGGGCGCGACGCTGCGGGAAACCGTGCGGCACATGACGGCGGTCAGCGAGCCGCAGATGGAGATTCGGTCGATGATGGGCGGACTGACGCGCGGCTCGGAGATCAACACATTCGAGATCGTCCGCGGCTTCGCGCAGGTCCTGGGCGCGCAATGCTGCTATTTCGCGGCGCCGATCTACGCCGAGAGCCCGCAATCGCGCGAGGCGATCATTTCCCAATCGGTGTTCCAGAGGATATTCCCCCGCACCTATGATGTGGATGTCTCCTATCTGAGCGTGGGGGACGTATCGCGGCAATCGCTGCAAGTGCGTTACGGCCTGCCTGAGGGAACGGATGCGCGTGATCTCATTGCCGCCGGCGCCGTCGGCGACCTCCTGGGCCGCTATCTCGATGCCGAAGGTAAGCCTGTGGACCACCCTCTCAACCGCCAGGTGCTTTCGCCGGAGCTCGAAGACTACCGCAATATCCCCTGCCGCATCATCGCCTCAGGCGGGACGCACAAACATGCCATTCTTCTAGCTGTGGCGGGGGCCGGGTTGGCGACGGTCATCGTAACGGATGCCGATAGCGCAAAAGCCATGCTTGATTGCCGATAGCCAGGCTCGGCACTGCAAGGTGGTCATCTGTCCCTAGAACCACCGCCGCTCAGGCTCGGAACTCTTCGCAATCACAATTCCGAGAAGGACACCGAATACGCCGCCAAGCACCATCGCCGAAGAGATTGTGCCTGGGTTCTGCTGGACAGTCTCAGACACGGTGTGCGCCTGGTTGCGCAATTGTCGGGCCGCACGCGAGGCCCGGTCGGCCGCGCTATCGTACCAGCCCTGTGCCTCCTCGGCTTGGTCGGAAAGGGTCCGATTTATTTTGGTGATTTCGCGGCGAAGCTCAGCGATCTGCTTCTTCATCGCCTCCTGGGCTTCGGTTGTCGCCTTTGAGGCGCCTGCCGTACTGGTGGTCTCGGCCATTGGATTTCTCCCTTTGGTAATCAGATGGGGAAACGGGCGCGGGCGCGCAGGGTTCCTTGCGTTGGAAACCGTGCCGTTGATTGCGTTATCGAGCATTCCCTTGCACCCGCGTGTGGCGGGCAATGATGCTCTCCTCGTCGGTCGCGACGACGCGTATTTCGACCTTGCTGTCCGGCCGGCTTATGATCCCGGCATGCGAGGCATTGGATGGCTCGTCGATCGCCACGCCAAGCCAATGGAGCCTTTCGCATATTGCTTTGCGGACCGGCGCCGAGCGCTCGCCAATGCCGGCGGTGAACACGAGGCATTCGAGGCCGCCCAAAGTGTTGGCGAGCGCGGCGGCCTCCCTTGCGGCCCGGAACGCAAAAAGGCTCACCGCTTCGCGCGCGTGGGGGTCGTCGCTCGCTTCCAGCGTGCGCATGTCACCTGAGATGCCGGATATTCCGAGCAGCCCGGATTCCTCATAGAGCATGTGCTGCAGAGCCTCCGCCGCAATGCCTCTTTCCAGGACGAAGTACAAGAGCACGCCCGGATCGATGGCGCCGCAGCGTGTGCCCATGACCAGGCCGTCGAGCGCGGAAAAGCCCATCGTCGTATCGACGCTTCTTCCGTCGTGCATGGCACATAGGCTCGCTCCGCTGCCGAGATGGGCAACGATCGTCCGCTTCGCTGCAAGAGCGGGCGATATCTCCTTGAGCCGCCCGGCGATGTATTCGTAGGAAAGCCCATGAAACCCGTAGCGGCGGATCCCTTCCGCATCGTATTTGCGCGGCAGCGCGAAGCGGCTCACGATCGGATCGATCGTCTGATGGAAAGCTGTGTCGAAACATCCGACCTGCGGCAGGTCCGGCCGCAGCGCGGCAAGCGTGCGGATCGGCGCGAGACTGCGAGGCTGGTGCAGCGGCGCAAGCGGCGTCAGCCTGTCCAAGGCGTCGATCACCTCAGGCGTCAGACGGACGGGTTCGACGAATTCGCGCCCGCCATGCACGATGCGGTGGCCGGCGGAGATTAGTTTCCGCCCGCCAAGCTCGCTCTCGATCCAGTCGAGCAACGCGCCGATGCCGGCATTGCGCGCGTCTCCCGCAAGCGGCCGATCACACTGCACCGTTCCCTCGGCCGCCTTTGCGCTGAGCCTCGGTGCGTCGCCGAGATCCAGCGCACCACGCGAGACGAGTTGCAGTTCCCCAGAGGGTTCAAGGTCGTATAGTCCGAACTTGATGCTGGAGGAGCCGGCGTTCAGCGCGAGAATTGCCTGTCGCATCAATCGCCCGCCTTCGTCGCACCGCTTTGGGGCCAGTTCCAATTCTGAATCTCGGGCATGTCTTCGCCGTGCTCGCGGACATAGGCCCTATGCTCCACAAGCTTCGCTTGAAGTTCGGCGGCAAGATCTTTCGCCCGTTCGGCGAGCCCAGGCACGTGTTTGATCGCGGCGAGCGCCAGGTGGAAACGGTCGAGCTCATTGAGCACGACCATGTCGAACGGCGTGGTCGTGGTGCCTTCCTCGCGAAAACCGTGCACATGCATGTTGTCATGGTTGGCGCGTCGGTAGGTCAGCCGGTGGATGAGATAGGGATAGCCGTGATAGGCGAAGATCACCGGCTTGGCTTTCGTGAACAGCGCGTCGAAATCCTCATCGGCGAGGCCATGCGGATGCTCTGAATTTGACTGCAGCGTCATCAGGTCGACCACGTTGACGACGCGAACCTTCAGGTCCGGAAGCGCCGAGCGCAAAATGTCGGTGGCAGCGAGCGTCTCCAGTGTCGGCACGTCGCCGGCGCAGGCCATGACCACATCCGGATCCTCGCCTTTCCCAGCTCCGGCCCATTCCCAGATCCCCGCCCCCGCCCGGCAATGCGTCTCTGCGTCTTCGACAGACAGCCATTGCTGCGCTGGCTGCTTGCCGGCGGTGATGACATTGATGCGGTTGTAGGTTCTCAGGCAATGATCGGTGATCCAGAGCAGCGTGTTGGCATCCGGCGGGAAATAGAGCCTGACCGTATCGGCCTTCTTGTTGGCGACGAAATCGGCAAAGCCCGGATCCTGGTGGCTGAAGCCATTGTGATCCTGCCGCCAGACATGGGAGGTCAGCAGGTAATTGAGTGAAGCGATCGGCTTGCGCCAGGCAAGCTCTCTGGATGTCTTCAGCCATTTCGCATGCTGGTTGACCATGGAATCGACGATGTGGATGAACGCCTCGTAGCAGGAGAACAGGCCATGGCGGCCGGTCAGCAGATAGCCCTCCAGCCAACCCTGGCAGAGATGCTCGCTAAGCACCTCCATGACGCGGCCGTCCCGGGAGAGCTGGACGTCATAGGGCTCGATCCGCTGCATCCAGACCCGGTCCGTGACTTCGAATACGTCGTCAAGGCGGTTAGAGGATGTCTCATCCGGCCCCATCAGCCGGAAATTCCTGGCCTCAGCATTCAGGCGTATGACGTCGCGGAGATAGCTTCCGAGAATCCGCGTCGCCTCGGCCTTGGCGCCTCCTGGACGCGGCACATCGAGCGCCAGGCTTTTCCAATCTGGAAGCGCGAGGTCGCGCTTCAGCAATCCGCCATTGGCATACGGGGTCGCGCCCATGCGCTGGGACCCGTTTGGCGCAAGCGCCGCCAGGTCTGGAAGTAGACGCCCGCCGTCGTCGAACAGCTTTTCCGGTTCGTAGCTCCGCATCCAGTCTTCGAGGATCTTGCGGTGCGCCTCGTTGCCGCGAGCATTCGACACCGGCACTTGATGCGAGCGCCAGAAATCCTCGACCTTCTTGCCATCGACCTCTTTCGGTCCGGTCCAGCCCTTCGGGCTGCGCAGCACGATCATCGGCCACAGCGGACGCTCTCCCTGCCAGCCCGGAGCACGGGCTCGCTTCTGGATTGAGCGGATCCTGTCCAGCGCGGTGTCCAGCTTCGTGGCCATCAACCGATGCATGGGAATTGGCTCGTGACCTTCGACGAAAAATGGTTCGTAGCCATAGCCGGCAAACAGGCTTCGCAATTCCACGTCATCCATGCGGGCTAGGATTGTCGGGTTGGCGATCTTGTAGCCGTTGAGATGCAGGATCGGCAGCACGGCGCCGTCGGATGCCGGGTTCAGGAACTTGTTGGAGTGCCATGCCGCCGCGAGCGGACCGGTTTCCGCCTCACCGTCGCCGACGACGCAGGCGACCACCAGATCGGGATTGTCGAAGGCCGCGCCGAAAGCATGGACCAGCGCATATCCCAGTTCTCCGCCTTCATGGATCGAGCCGGGCGTTTCGGGCGCCACATGGCTAGGCACGCCGCCAGGAAAGGAGAATTGCCGGAAGAGCTTTCTCAGGCCGTCTTCGCCCTGGCCGATTTCCGGATAGATCTCGCTGTAGGTGCCCTCGAGCCATGTGTTCGCGACCATCGCCGGGCCGCCATGACCTGGGCCGCAGATAAACAGAATTTCGAGACTGCGCTCACGGATGACGCGGTTCAGGTGGACGTAGATGAAATTGAGGCCGGGTGTCGTGCCCCAATGGCCGAGCAGCCGCGGCTTGACGTGCTCGGCTTTCAAGGGCTCGCGCAGGAGCGGATTGTCGAGCAGGTATATCTGGCCAACCGAAATGTAGTTCGCGGCGCGCCAATAGCGGTTCATGAGAGCGACCTGATCAAGGCCTGTTGGCTGCGCGGTGGTCCGAGCCTCGTCGTTCATCGAAACGTCTCCAGAATGCGTTTGCCCGTCGATATCTGGAGTGCCATCGCCCCGGAGAAAGGATTTTCACGGAAATAAGTTCGGCTGGAGCCGCCATTTACGCCCGCCAATCGCTCTTTTGCAGGAACCTGGAAGCTCGCCAACGGTTAAGGAGACGAGCCGCAGGAAATGAGATCAAGCGCTGCCGAGGCCGGGCGCGCACTGATGGAGAGATTGTCGCCGTTGGGCACGATTGGGGGGCACAATCGGGCCGGAGGGCCGCCAACTGGCAAGAGGAGCAAAAGATGCTCGATCTTCCCGATGCACGCAACCGAATGGTCGAAGTCCATCTCAGTCGCCGTGGCATCCATGACCACGAGGTGCTGGAAGCGATGCGTGAGGTTCCGCGCGAGGCTTTCGTCGCACCCGGCTTTGAAGAATTCGCCTACGAGGATGGGCCGCTGCCGATTGCGGAGGGCCAGACGATATCGCAGCCCTACATCGTCGCATTGATGATCGAGATGGCGGAGATCGGACCGGGCGACCATGTCCTGGAGGTTGGCACCGGCTCCGGGTACGCGGCTGCCGTGATGAGCCGGATCGTCGAACGCGTTTACACGATCGAACGCCACGCTGGATTGGCCGAAACGGCGAGGCAGCGGTTCGAAGAGCTTGGCTATGATAATATCGAAGTTCGCACCGGCGATGGCACCAAAGGCTGGCCCGACGCAGCGCCCTTCGACGCCATTCTGGTCGCAGCCGGCGGACCCGGTGCGCCGCTTGCGCTTCAGGAGCAGCTCGACGTCGGCGGCAGGCTCGTCATCCCGGTCGGCGACGAACCGCATGATCAGCGCCTTCTCAAGGTCACCCGAACCGGCGCTGCAACTTACAGCGAAGAGGATTTCGGCGGCGTGCGGTTTGTCCCGCTCATCGGCGAGCAGGGCTGGCCCGAGAATGGCAGCCGCATCGCGGATCGTCCGTCCGGACGCGCGCGCACGCGCAGCCTGCCGGAGATGATCGCGGCGGCGGCCGAACCGCTGCCGGATTTCGACGATCCGGCGTTCGGCGAATTGTTCGACCGGTTTGGCGACAGGCGCGTCGTCCTGCTCGGTGAAGCGAGCCACGGCACGTCGGAGTTCTACCGAGCCCGCGCGGCGATCACTCGCAGGCTGATCGAGAAACACGGCTTCACCATCGTCGCAGTCGAGGCCGACTGGCCTGATGCAGCGGCGATCGATCGCTACGTCCGCCACCGGTCGTCACGCGCTGACGCCGATCCGCCGTTCCAGCGGTTTCCCACCTGGATGTGGCGCAACACGGACGTTGCGGCGTTCGTCGACTGGATGCGACAACACAATGAAAGGATCAGGATATCGTCCCGACTGGCGGGGTTCTATGGCCTCGACATCTACAACATGAGCGGATCGATCGCCGCGGTTCTGCAATATCTCGACCGGGTCGATCCGCAGGCGGCAAAGATCGCACGTGAACGCTATGGCTGCCTGACGCCTTGGCAAAACGAGCCATCCACCTATGGCCGTGTCGCGCTCACATCGGGTTACGAGAAATGCGAGAAGGCGGTGCTTGAACAATGCCGCGAACTGCTTGCCAAACAGCTCGACTATGCGCAGCAGGACGGCGTCGATTTTCTGGATGCCACCCAGAATGCCCGGCTGATCGCTTCCGCAGAACGCTACTATCGGATCATGTACTATGGCGGCGCGCAGTCCTGGAACCTGCGCGACACCCACATGTTCGAGACGCTCGAGCATCTGCTGGAAGCTCGCGGGCCGAACGCCAAGGCGGTCGTGTGGGCGCATAATTCCCATATTGGCGACGCCCGCTATACCGAGATGGGAATTGTCAGGGACGAAGTGAACATAGGCCAGCTCTGCCGCCAGCGTTTCGGCGACGGGGCAGCCTTGATCGGGCTCGGCACGCATTCCGGGACAGTGGCCGCGGCCTCCGACTGGGACGGCGAGATGGAAATCAAGCGGGTGCGGCCTTCCCATAGCGATAGCTACGAGCGGCTTTGCCACGACTGCGGCGTCTCGCGTTTCCTGCTCGACATCAAGCGCGACGACACGCTGCGCGAACGGCTTCTGGAGCGTCGGCTGGAGCGCTTCATCGGCGTGATCTATCGGCCGGAGACCGAGCTGCGCAGCCACTATGCGGATGCCTCTCTTTCCCAGCAATTTGACGCGTTCGTCTGGTTTGACGAGACCGCCGCGGTGACGCCGCTTGGGCCGGAGCATGTCGGAACGGGCGTTCCCGACACCTATCCGTTCGGGCTTTAGCGCCTCACGGCAGAGCCGCATCAAGGTGCGTTTCGGCGGAACATTCATCGCGCCCTGCTGTTTCTAGAACAGGACCCTTTTCGAAGGAGTTGTGCCATGAGCGGAACCAAACATCCAAAATGGAAAAAGCCGAGCGATGCCGATCTGAGGAACAATCCCGGTATCGGGACCTCCAAGGGCACGATCAAGGAAGGCGACGAACTCGTGCTCGAAGGCGAAAACACGATCGAAGGCGACGTCGAGAACGACACGAATGCCCTTGGCGGGATCAATCCAAGGCAGAAGATGCGGACGAACAAGTAGCGTCGCTGCGCATCCTCCGCGTTATTCACTCCCAGCAAAAAATGTCGCGGCGACAGCAATTGAGATCAGGCTCAGCATCGCAAGGCCTGCCCTGGCGACGTGCGAGGCTTCCCAAACGTCGCGCAAGTCTCTCCAGTCGCGGCTTTGCTTCCGAGGGAGCAATGAAAAAAACGTCGCGGCTGGCTTCGACACAGCGACATCTTGCACCCAGAAATTGTTGACGGGATGGGTGACCAACCAATAGGTCGCATGTTCCGCCACCAAGAAGACAAGGGCCGTCAAGGTCCACCAGAATCGAGCGCCTGGATAAGGCGTCAGGTAGAGCAGGATGGCGAGCGCAATGATGCCGCCGATCTCGGCGAACCCGCCGATAGTGAAGCCGGGATAGTAGATCGCCTGCACAGATTTGTAAGTGGCCTCCTTGAGGCGCAACTTGCCGGGCAACTCCAACGCGTGCGCGAGCGAGAGCGCCATCGTGATTGCGACCAGAAGAAGGGTGACAATCATGAACGCGCGCATGCTGCTGCTCCCTGATCCGTGCCTCGCAATAAGCAGCGTACATAGAGTGCTCCCCGACCCGGTAAAGGTGACGAAGGTGGAGGCGCGGCCCCATTTTCCAGCGCCGCTGGCATTGAGCTCCGCCGAAATTGTCATTCGGACGGCGCGTCCGTGCCATCGGCCTTCCAAATGGCCACGCCTGTGACGGCAGGGAACCATCGTCAGGCGCGATGGTTGTCATCCCAGGGTGATCCTCCTCAAGGAAACGGCCATGACCGATCCTGATCCTGATCCGAACAATCCCGTTCCAATACCGGATAATCCCAATCCTGAGCCTGCCCGGCCGCCTGCTCCGCCGGAAACTCCGCCGAATGAGCCTCCGGGCGTTCCTCCGCCTTCGCCTGATCCCGTTCCCAGCCCGGAAAGGCAGCCCGTCGAAATTCCTCCCGATACACCACCCGAGATTCCCACGGAACCGACCTTCCCGGGTCCTACGGCCAGAGCATCGGACCCACAGCAAGCCTGATCACGAGAGGCTGGGCTGACGCATGGCGAAACAGCGCGGCCCCGCAGCGATTGGCTGTAGACCGACGCCGTCGCCGGCCGTCCGGTTGATCATTCCCCGATTTGGCTGGTCGAACGCTCGTTGAGCGTCCCACCCGTTTGCGCATCGATCGCCGCCAGGCTGACCTCATAGCCCCACAGGCGACGGATATGGCGCAGTGTCGCGTCGCGGCTGGCCTCCTCCAGCACGATGCCGTTCTTCACCTTGTGCTCCAGTCGCAACTGTCGGTCGCCGAGCAGATCCACATCCACCACCTGAATATCCGGCCGGCTGGCGCCGATGTCGTAGTTGTGAGCGAGCCCGGCGCGTATCTTTTCGTAGCCACGCTCATTGTGTATCGACGCGACTTCGTAATGCGGTTCGCTGGCGGCATCGGCGAGGATAAAGAACCGCCATTTCCGCATCAGGGCGGGGCTCAGATACTGGCGGATGAAAGATTCGTCGCGATGGTTCGCCCATGCGTCGAGCAGGGTTTCGCGCCAATTGCCGTTGCCGGCTATATCGGGGAACCAGTCACGATCCTCGGCGGTCGGCTCAGTCGATATGCGCTGGATGTCCTGCATCATGTCCAGGCCCAAGGCATAAGGATTGATGCCGGAAAACCGCGGATCGTCGAAGCCCGGCTGGAAAATCACATTCGAATGGTTGCGCAGGATTTCCAGCATCGCGCCTTCGGTGATCAGGCCGCGATCGAACAGCGTGTTCATGAGTGTGTAGTGCACAAACGTGGCACAACCTTCGTTCATCACCTGCGTCTGCCGCTGCGGATAAAAATATTGCGCGACGACGCGGACGATCCTGATGATTTCACGTTGCCAAGGCTCCAGGACCAGACTGTTTTTTTCCAGGAAGTAGAGCAGGTTCTCCTCGGGCAGGTTGAGCGTTTTCTTCCGCTCCGCCATGCCGGGATCCTTTTCCCCAACATTGTCTCCGTCCTTCGAACGCGGGAGCGTGCGCCACAGGTCATTGTAGGACCGCTCTTCGTACTCCAGGCGCTCGCGAACGCCTTCGCGCTGCCGCTCCGACGACAGCTTCGGCGGCCGATGGTATCTGAACACGCCCTGCTCCATCAGCGCGTGGGCGGAGTCGAGGATCGCCTCCACCGCGGCCACGCCGTGCCGCTCCTCGCAGCGGGCAATGTAACCCTTCGCGAAATCAAGATAGCTCAGGATCGCGCTGGCATCCGTCCACTGCCGGAACAGGTGATTGTTCTTGAAGAAATGATTATGACCAAGCGCTGCATGGGCTGTCACCAGGGCCTGCAGGGCCATGGTGTTTTCCTCCATCAGGTAGACGATGCAAGGATTTGAATTGATGACCAGTTCATAGGCGAGCCCCCGCCCGCCTTTGCGATAGAGCAATTCCTGGTAGAGGAAATGCTTGCCGAAGGACCAATGGCGATACATCAGCGGCATGCCGACCGAGGAATAGGCGTCGAGCATCTGCTGGGAGGAGATGATCTCCATCTGCACCGGGTAGACGTCGAGGTGAAGCTCTTCGATCGCGAGCGCCTCGATCGCTTCGTAGGCGCGCGACAATGTCTTGAAATCCCAGTCGGATCCGGAAAAGAGTAAACCTGATTTGCTGGCTTGGCCGGATTTGCTGGTTTGGCCGGATTTGCTGGTCTGGCTCGCCATCGGCTCTCCCTCAAGCGCTCTTCTGGAAGGCCGGCTGCCTGGCAAAGAGCTGGCGAAAGACCGGATAGATGTCGGCTGCGTTGGCGATACGGCTCATCTGGAAATTCGGCCATCTCTGGTTGACAGCATTGTAGGCGCGCCAGAGCGAGGTTCCATTGTCGGTGGTGCCGAAAATATGGCTCTCGCGTTCGTCGATGATCTCGACATAGGCGAAATACTGGCACAGGCGCATGATCTGGCTGTCCATGAGGCCTATGCAGCGCTCGGAATCGGTCACGAAATTGTCGCCATCCGATGCCTGGGCGGCATAGATGTTCCACTCGTTGCTGGGATAGCGCTGCTGGATGATGCGGTGCATCTCTTCGAGGGCCGTGGAAACGACCGTGCCGCCGCTTTGCGTATTGTAGAAGAAGGTTTCCTCGTCCACCTCCTGCGCCTCGTGCGTATGGCGGATGAAGACGATTTCGGTGCGATCGTAGCGCCGTTTCAGGAACAGGTGCAGCAGCACGAAGAAGCGTTTGGCCAAATCCTTCTCGCGCTCGCCCATCGAGCCGGATACGTCCATGAGACAGAACATGACCGCATTGGCATTCGGCACGGGCCGGAAGTCGAAACGGTTGAAGCGGATGTCGACCGGGTCGACATAGGCGATCCGCTTGCGGCGGCGCTCAAGTCGCTCAAGCTCTTCCCGCAACGCAGTAATGCGCTGGTGTGTCGCCGCGCTCGCGGGCTCTGCCTCCAGGATTGCGAGTTCCTCCGCAATCGCATCAAGCTCCCCCTGCTTGGGACGCCTGAGCGCAATCCGGCGACCATGGCTGTTTCGCATCGTGCGCCCGACATTGATGTTGGTTGGGGCACCGGTCGCGGCGAATCCAGCCCGGCGCGGCTTGAAAGCGAGTATCTCCTTGAGATTGAGCTTGACCATGTCGGGAAGTTCGAGATCCTCGAAAAAGAGATCGAGCACCTCCTCGCGCGAGAGCACGAAACGAAAGTCGTCCTCCGAAACCGTTTTCCCGGGAGACGAGCCGCCGCCGCCCTGGCCGGGCTTGGGGACCCGGTCGCCTGGGGCGAAATGCTTGTTGCCCGGCAGGATGTGCTGCCGCTTGCCGCTGTCCTTCGCATCGCCGAAACTCGGCTCGGCTGTGCCCCTCGCTGGCATGGAGACGGCATGTTCGGCATCCACATCCGCGATCTTGCCGGTGCGGATCTGATCCCGGATGCTTCGCTTCAGCTCCTCGCGCGCACGCTTCAGGAAGCGCTGGCGGTTGCCGAGGCTCTTGTCCTTCGGGTTCAGTCGGCGATCGATGAAGATCGGCATGGAACCATCCCGGCCGGACTCAACCCGCCTTGTTCACCCGCATGTACCAGTCCACCAGCCGGCGGACCTGACGTTCGGTGTAGCCGCGTCCGACCATCCGATGCACGAACTCGGTATGCCGCTTCTCCGTCACGCTGTCCTGCTTGGAGCCGAAGCTGATCACCGGGAGCAGATCCTCGACCTGGCCGAACATCCGCTTTTCGATGACTTCGCGCAGCTTTTCATAGCTTGTCCATGACGGGTTGCGGCCATGGTTCCTTGCCCGCGCGCGCAACGTGAACTTCACGACCTCGTTGCGGAAATCCTTGGGATTGGCGATGCCGGCCGGCTTTTCGACTTGCGACAGCTCGTTGTCCAGCACCTCGCGATTGAGGATCTGGCCGGTATCGGGGTCCTTATAGTCCTGATCCTCGATCCAGGCATCGGCGTAGGCGATGTAGCGGTCGAACAGGTTCTGGCCGTATTCGCTGTAGGATTCGAGATAAGCCTTCTGGATCTCATGGCCGATGAACTCGGCATAACGCGGGGCGAGCTCGGACTTTATGAAGTCGAGATAGGAGGCTTCCGTTTCCTTTGGGAACTGCTCGCGCTTGATCGCCTCCTCCAGAATGTACATCAGATGCACGGGATCGGCGGCCACTTCCTTGGTGTCGTAGTTGAATGTCTGCGACAGGATCTTGAAAGCAAAGCGCGTGCTGACGCCGGTCATGCCCTCGTCGACCCCAGCGGCATCGCGGTATTCCTGAACCGACTTCGCCTTGGGATCTATGTCCTTGAGGTTTTCGCCGTCATAAACGCGCATCTTCGTGTAGAGCGGCGAATTGTCGTGCTCCGCCAGACGCGTCGATACGGTGAAGCGGCTGAGAATATCCAGCACCTCCGGAGCGCAGGAGCTGGAGGCCAATTCGCTCTCGCGCAGCAGCTTTTCGTAGATCTGCCTTTCTTCGGTGACCCGCAGGCAATACGGCACCTTGACCACCAGGATACGGTCGAGGAACGCCTCATTGTTCTTGTTGTTCTTGAACTGCAGCCATTCCGATTCGTTGGAATGGGCCACGACGATGCCCTGATAAGGGAAAGATCCGAAGTTTTCCGTGCCGTTGTAGCTGCCTTCCTGGGTAGCGGTCAGCAACGGATGGAGGACCTTGATCGGCGCCTTGAACATCTCGACGAACTCAAGCAACCCTTGCGTGGTCCGGTTCAGGCCGCCGCTGTAGGAATAGGCGTCCGGATCGGATTGGCTGAAATGCTCGAGTTGTCTTATGTCGACCTTGCCGACCAAGGCCGAAACGTCCTGGTTGTTTTCATCGCCTGGCTCGGTCTTGGCGATGCCGATCTGGCGCAGCCGCGAAGGCATCAGCTTGACGACGCTGAACTTGGAGATGTCGCCGGACAGTTCATCGAGGCGCTTGGCCGCCCACGGCGAGATCAAGCCGTTCAACCGGCGCCGCGCGATGCCGTATTTGTCCTCCAAAAGGTCAGCCATGCGGTCGGGATGGAAAAGCCCGAGCGGCGATTCGAAAACCGGGCTAATCTGGTCGCCGACCTTCAGCGTATAGATCGGACGCTGCTCCATCAGCTTCTTCAGCCGTTCGGCCAGCGAGGACTTGCCGCCGCCGACAGGGCCGAGCAGGTAAAGAATCTGCTTGCGCTCCTCAAGCCCTTGAGAGGCGTAGCGAAAATAGCCGGCGATACGCTCGATCGTGTCCTCCATGCCATAAAACTCGGCGAAGGAGGGGTACACCTTGATTGTCCTGTTCGCGAAAATGCGGCCGAGCCGCTCATCCATGCTGGTATCGACCAGAGTGGGTTCGCCGATCGCCTCGACCATCCGTTCGGGCGCCGAGGCATACATCGATTTATCCTCACGGCAGGCGAGGAGATATTGCTGGATGCTTATCTCCTCCTGCGCCGCATTCGTGTAAATCTCCGAAAACAGATCGAAGACGTCGGAGTGGTTCTCGCGCATGGTATCCTCGCCCCGGCCGGTCTGGTTGCTGTCGCCTCTTCATTCAACTGTCGGAAAGCCTTTGTGGTTCCCTCTCAACACGTAGTGAGTCTGAGACCAGATGTTAGGGGTCCAGACAGATATCGTCAAAGCCTGAAAACCAGCCAGCCAATGGTTCGCACAATGGAACGTTTCCGAGGGACGTCCATTCCTCCATCAGTGCGCTTGCCGAGCACAAGCCCGCCACGAACAAGCCGTTTTTTGGAGGAATGAACCATGCCGCTTACGCTCAGCAGTTCCGCCTTTGCCGAGGGTGGAAAAATTCCGGAAAGATATACCCGTGATGGAAAGAACGTGTCCCCGCCGCTGAAATGGTCGGGCGTGCCGGATAAGGCGAAGAGCCTCGTTCTCGTCGTGCAGGATCCCGATGCGCCGAACGGAACCTTCGGTCACTGGGCAGTGTTCAACATCCCGCCTGACGTCGGCGAACTGCCCGACGCTGAGAGTGGCAAGCCTGGTCCTGCAGCGCTCAGGCAAGCCACAAACGACTTTGGCAACGCTTACTATGACGGTCCTGAACCGCCGATCGGGCACGGCGTCCATCATTACCATTTCCGACTTGCCGCGCTCGACACGCCGAGCCTCGCGATTCCGGGGTCCGCCGGCGTCGAGCGCATCTGGCAAGAAGCCAAAAAACATGTCCTGGAGGAAGCAGAATTGGTGGGGACATACGAACGCAACGGTTGAATTGGCGGCACAGGTCATTTGGTTGAAGATATCTAAAATCGTGCTGTCCGTCCTGGACCAGAAGGGAGGAACGGTCTCCTCCTCTCGGTTTTGTGAGATGTTCGAAAACAACATGTGGTTGATCGTCGTTGCCGGCGGCCCGCTATTGCTGGCGATCCTGATCGCCTACGCACTCATCACGCGGCGCGATCGCGGCCCGGCGGAACGCAGAGAAAGCGATCGGGCGACTGAGCGCCTGTATCGCGAGCAGAGGGACTGACCGGCTGGGCGGAACCAGTTGAGGATCGTGTCGGCACCCCGACTTTTGACTTTGCTGCCGCTACACTCCGACGCTTTCGGGCCAAAGCGCCTGGATGTGTTTCGGCAAAGCGTCTCGCACTTTCGCCGACTGGCCGAGGTCGACATGCCTCGCGAGAACTTTGAACACGGATCTCGTCGCATCCTCGGGATTCACGGGTCGAGTGGATTTCATCTCCTCGGCCACGCGCTGCAGGAATTCCTCCAATGAACGGCTGTTGGTCGGCAGATTATGCGGCCGATACCGATCATAGTAGGCGCCGCGTATGAGAAGCGGCAGCTCCGCTCCCAAATTGGCAGCCAGTTCGATCTGCAGCCAGTCTCGCAAAGTGCGCAAAACGGCGCCCAGCATATGCCAGGCAACGCGCCTATCGGGCCCGTGGTCGGCCATGATCTCGTCCAGCCAGATGTGTGTTGTTTGCAGGGTTTTGTCAAAAACTTCCAGGCCGGTTGCGCTCATCGTCGCCTCCTTAAGCATGGGCAATCCCAATACCCACGACGGGCAAACGGGGATCAAGCGCAATTGTTTCGTCAGTCGTTGAAAAATTGCCCGGCGAATGCAGCTTTAGTTCGAAAACTCAATTGCCCGGAACCTTCCGCCCATCTCGCCGGTTTACCGCGGAGGGGTTGGAAATGGGTCAATATTTCAGCCTGTCCGCTGCGTCTTTTTTGCTCGCGAGCGGCTATGCCGGCGCTCGGTCGGTACTTGAGCCCGCGGGAGAGGAAGCGCAGCAGATAGCCGTGCTGTTCTGGGTAATGCTAAGCGGCGGCGCGCTCATCTGGCTGGGCGTGGTCGGCCTGCTTCTTCATTCAGCCCTGTTCAATCGCCGCAGGCTGGCCGAAAAGTCCGCCAGCAGGATCATCCTTTGGGGCGGCGTGGTCTTCCCGTCGGTCACGCTTTGTGCCCTGCTCGCCTATGCACTGTGGCTGATGCCTGGCCTCCGGCCCTTCGCCCAGGCGAGCTCCGCCGCCCTGCGGATCGAGGTCACCGGCAGGCAGTTCTGGTGGGAAGTTGTCTATCACCCATCTCAGGGGCCACCGGTCGCTTCTGCCAACGAGATCAGGCTGCCGGTCGGCGAGCGGGTCGAATTGACCCTGAAAAGTGCCGATGTGATCCATTCCTTCTGGATTCCACCGCTCGGCGGCAAGATGGACATGATCCCCGGCCGCATCAACAGGCTTTCACTCAATGCCACGAAACCCGGTGTTTTCCGGGGACCTTGTGCCGAATATTGCGGCACGTCTCACGCGCTGATGGCGTTCTCGGCCGTGGCGATGGAGCCCGAAGCATTCCGGTCCTGGCTGGCCGCCCAGGCGATTCCTGCGCCAAGCGCAGGCGCGAGCGGCAGCGCGCTGTTCCTGCGTCATGGCTGCGGGTCCTGCCATTTCGTCGCGGGCACAGATGCGCGCGGCACGATCGGCCCGGATCTTTCGCATCTCGGATCCCGCGTCACCGTCGGAGCTGGCATCTTGCCCAACACCGAAGACGCCGTCGCCCGCTTCATCGCCCGGCCCGAACTGATCAAGCCCGGCTCCAGCATGCCGGCTTTCGACATGTTGCCGCCGGGCGACGTTCGCGCCATAGCCGCCTGGCTGAGAGGCCTGCAATGAGCGCTGCGGTCAAGGAGCGTTCGCGGGAAGAATACAAGGCGCAGGAAGAGCGGCTGCGCACCGTGTGGGCCAATCCGACCGGCTGGCGCTACTGGACCTCGGTGAACAATTTCCAGATCGGCCTCTGGTACGGCTCGGCCGCCTTCGCCTTCATGCTGTTCGCCGGCGCGCTCGCGCTGCTCATGCGCCTGCAACTCGCCGTGCCCGACAACGACTTCCTGTCGGCCGACTTCTTCAACCAGGCCTTCACCCTGCACGGCACGGTGATGATGTTCCTGTTCGCGGTGCCGATCTTCGAGGCGGTCGCGATCTTCCTCCTGCCGCCGATGCTGGGCGCGCGCGAGATGCCGTTCCCGCGCCTCGGTGCCTTCAGTTTTTGGAGCTTTTTCCTTGGCGGTATCTTCGTCTGTGGCTCGATCTTCTTCAATGCGGCGCCCTCGGCAGGCTGGTTCATGTATCCGCCGCTCGCCACCGACAAGGAGTTCTCCGGCATCGGCGCCGACATTTGGCTGCTAGGCCTTTCGTTCATCGAAGTCGCCTCGATCGCGGCCGCCGTCGAGCTCATCGTCGGCATCATGAAATGCCGTGCGCCGGGCATGCGCATCAACCTGATGCCGCTCTTCGCCTGGTACCTGCTGATCGTGGCGGGAATGATCCTGTTCGCCTTTCCGCCGCTGATCGCCGGCGACCTCCTGTTCGAGATGGAACGGATGTTCGATTGGCCGTTCTTCGACGCGGCACGCGGCGGCGACCCGCTGCTCTGGCAGCATCTGTTCTGGATCTTCGGCCATCCGGAGGTCTACATCATCTTCCTGCCGGCCATCGCGCTGATGGCGATGATCGTGCCGACTTTTTCCCAGCGGCCGATCGTCGGTTATTCCTGGATCGTGCTTGCGGCAGTGGGAACTGGGTTCCTCTCCTTCGGCCTGTGGGTGCATCACATGTTTGCGACAGGCCTGCCGCAGATCTCGCTGGCCTTCTTCTCGGCGGCCTCCGAGGCGGTGGCGATCCCGACCGGCGTGCAGATCTTCGTCTTCATCGCCACCATGCTTGCCGGCCAGGTGATCTTCTCGACGCCGATGCTGTTCGGTGCCGGAGGATTGGCCATCTTCGTCATCGGCGGGCTGACGGGGGTCATGGTGGCGCTAGCACCCTTCGACTGGCAGGCGCACGACACGTATTTTGTCGTCGCGCACCTGCATTATGTGCTGATCGGCGGCATGCTTTTTCCGGTCATGGCCGGGCTCTATTACTATTACCCGCTGATCGACGCGAAGCAGCTTTCCGACCGTCTGGGTCGGCTCGCCTTCTGGCTGATGTTCTGCGGCTTCAACATCGCCTTCTTCCCCATGCATCTGAGCGGCTTGCGCGGCATGCCCCGGCGCGTCTTCACTTATCCGGCTGGAATCGGCTGGGACTGGCTGAACCTCATCTCGACGGCCGGAGCCTTCGTCTTCGCAGCGGGCGTGCTGGTGGTTGTCTTCGACGTGCTCAGGCCGAAGCACCGGCAGCAGCGCGGCGAACTCAACCCTTGGAACGCCGGCACGCTGGAATGGATTTCCGAGCCGGAGGAGAACTGGGGCGTCCGCTCGATACCCCTCGTGCGCAGCCGCTATCCGCTGTGGGACCAAAAGGACCTTGCCCGCAAGGTCAATGAAGGCCGCTATTACCTGCCCGACGCGGAAGAGGGATGGCGCGAGGGACTGGTCACCTCCGTGCTCGACGCCGAACCCATCCAGGTGCTGCGCGTCGGCGGCACGTCCTATGTCACCATCGTCTCGGCCTTCTCGCTCGGGGCCGCCTTCATCGCGCTTACCTTCCACTGGTGGATCGCGACGGCGCTGGCTGCAATTATCTGCTTTTGCGCCGTCCTCTATTGGCTCTGGACGGGCACCGGCGAAATCCCCGAGAAGCCGGAAAAAGATGTCGGCCTCGGCCTCAGCCTGCCGCTTTATGCCTCCGGTGCCGATTCGGTCGGCTGGTGGGCGATGTTCATCACCATGGTGGGCGACGGCACGGCCTTTGCCAGCCTTGTCTTCGGTTATTTCTTCTACTGGACGATCCATGCCGACTTCACCGCGGGGATTGCCGGGCCTGATGCGGTTTGGTCGCTGGTAGCTGCCATCCTGTTTGCTGCGGCGTGGGGCCTGATGGTGGCGGCACGCACATTCAACAGGCGCGGCGCCACGGCCGCTATGCGCGGCTTGCTGGTGCTGTCCTTGCTAACCACCGTCGGCGCGTCCGCCGCAGGCTTGGCCGGGCCGTGGTCTCCCGGCATGGAGCCGACGCGCCACGTCTATCCCGCAATCGTGTGGATCCTCGTGCTCTGGGTGCTCGCCCATGCAGCGGTCGGCACGGTCATGCAGGCCTATTGCCTGGCACGCTCGCTGGCGGGCCGGCTGACGCCGAAGCATGACATGGATCTAGGCAACGTGGTGCTCTACTGGCATTTCCTGCTGGTCACCGCCGTCATCACCTTCACCATCATCGGCCTCTTTCCGGCAGCGATGTGAGGCGGCGATGCGGCTCATCCCGAAGCAGATCGAGACACTCTGGACGCTGTTTACCGCGCCCGTGATCTGGGCTGCGCATTTCCTCGTCTGCTACCTGGGCGCGGCGATCTATTGCGCTAAACCCGAGCTTGTCGGGTTGAGTTTCAGCGCTGTGCGCGCGGGTATCGCCGCCGCCACTGTGATCGCCCTCTCACTGATCGCGCTGTCCGCATGGCTCGCCTGGCGGCAATGGGGCTTCGGCACCGATGATCCGCCCCATGACGATCCGACGAGGCGGGACCGGACCCTGTTCCAGGGATTTGCGACGCTGCTGCTCTCGGGTCTCAGCTTCATCGCCGTGATCTTCACCGCGATGCCCGCATTGTTCCTGACGGAGTGTATCCGGTGAGACGCGCTTGCCTCATCCTCGGCCTCTTCGTCCTCGCCCTGGTCTGGCTCGGGCCGCTGCTCGACGCCTGGCGGGATTCGTTTTCGGCGCACATGCTGGCGCATATGGGAGTGGTAGCGATCGCCGCGCCGCTGATGGCGATTGGGATCCCGCTCGGTCCAACACCAGATGCAAACCGGACGTTCGCCCTACCCCTCCTCGCCTCCCTCGTCGAGCTTGTCATTGTCTGGTCCTGGCACGCGCCGGCCATGCGGGGGCTGGCTCAAAGCTCGCTGTTGGCCACCGCCATCGAGCAGGCCACGTTCCTCGCCGCCGGGCTGTTCTTGTGGTTGGCCTGCCTGCCGCGCCGCGGCTCGGACACCACAGGCAATGCCGCCGGAGCCTTCGCCCTGCTTCTCACATCCATCCATATGACCTTGCTCGGCGCGCTGCTGGCGCTGACCCCAAGGCCGCTTTATGGGAAAGGCGAGGCAAGCTGCTTCGGCATCGCGCTTTCCGCGCAGCAGGATCAGGAGCTTGGCGGCGTGATCATGCTTCTGGTTGGTGCTGCTGTCTATCTGGCCGGCGGCTTGACGCTTTTCGCGCGCATGCTCGCCACTCCGTCGCGGGAGACAGGCTGATGCATATCAGCTGGAAAAAGCTCGCCATAGCGCTGGCCATTCTGCCCTTCGTCGTGGTGCTGGCGGCCTGGATCGGCTTTTTCAATGTCGGTGCCTCAAGCGGCCACTGGAAGATCACGGAATGGTTTCTCCATTTCGCCATGCGATCGGCTGTGCGCACCTATGCGCTGGCGGTCGACGTTCCGGAAACTCTGCCGCGCCATGCGATCCAGCCGGCCGCCGGACATTTCGCGCGCGGCTGCGCCATCTGTCACGGAGCGCCAGGCGAGCCGCGATCTCCTGTCGTCACGAGGATGCTGCCGCAGCCGCCCGACCTTGCCGGGTCCGTCGGCGAATGGACCGACGCGCAGCTTTTCCGCATCGTCAAGCACGGCGTGCGCTTCACCGGCATGCCTGCCTGGCCGACGCAGGAACGCGACGACGAGGTCTGGGCGATGGTCGCCTTCCTGCGCGAGCTGCCGTCGATGGACGAAGCCACCTATCGTGACCTCGCCTTTGGAGAAACGCTAGCGTCTCCCGAAGGCGATGCCGGGCCCCTGCCGCAGGCGCTCGCGGATTGCGTCCGCTGCCACGGTGGGAACGGACGGGGTCGCGGTCCCGCGATACCCGTTCTCGCCGGGCAGAGCGAAGCCTATCTCCTTGAAAGCCTGCGTGCCTACGCCGAAGGAAGCCGGGCAAGCGGGATGATGAGCCTGCCCGCCATTGAGGCGGGGCCGCAGTTCTGGCCGGACCTGGCCAAGCATTTCGCCGCCCTGCCGACGACGCATGCCAGCGGCGGGGGCGATCCCGCGCTCATCGGGCGCGGCAAGGAAATCGCCGAGAGAGGCATGAGGCACGCCGGCGTGCCAGCCTGTCTCGGCTGCCATGGAAGACAGGACCGCAGTCGGTTCTATCCCTCCCTCGCCGGCCAGCCTGAGCGCTACATCGCGGCGCAGCTTGGGCTGTTCAGGGCCGGAAAGCGTGGCGGAACGCGCTTCGGCCATCTCATGGCCAATGCCGCGAAGGGTCTGACGGATGACGACATCCGCGCGCTTGCGGCCTATTTCTCGCTATCGGCCGCTCCGTCCGCAACCGGAACGCGATAAGCGCGTTTGCGTTTTTTCGACATTCCGAGGTTCTGGTGAAAAAGTTGCTTACCGCCGTTCTCGTGCTGATCGTTCTTTTCGTCGTCGCCGGCGGAGCGGTCTTCTTCCTGTCCCGCGAAGAGGCGACAGTTCCGATCGCAGAGGGCTATGGCCCCAACCCGACTCTGCCGGAGCCCAATCTGACCTGGCTGCCGACCGTCCATGTCGCCAAGGCCGCGCCGTGGCCGAAGGGCACGAAGCCGACAGCGGCCCAAGGATTTGCAGTCAACGAGTTTGCCGGCGGGCTCGACCATCCGCGCTGGCTGCACGTGCTGCCAAACGGCGACGTGCTGGTGGCGGAGAGCAATGCGCCGCCCAGGCCGGACGAGGGCTTTAACACACGCAGCATACGCGGCTTCCTCATAGATAGCATCCGCAGCATACGCCACTTCTTCACAGACCTCTTCCAGAGCCGGGCTGGCGCGGAAACGTCTAGCGCCAATCGCATCTCGCTGCTGCGCGATCAGGATGGCGACGGGGTGGCAGAAACCAAAACGGCCTTCCTCACTGGTCTGTTCTCGCCATTCGGCATGACCCTGCTCAATGGCAAGCTCTACGTCGCCAATGCCAATGCAATTGTGGCTTTTCCCTACCAGGAGAGCGCGACCGAGATCACCGCACCGGCGGAGAAGATCGTCGACCTGCCTGCGGGGAGGAACCACCACTGGACCAAGGACGTGACCGCCTCGCAGGACGGGACGAAGCTCTATGCAACGGTCGGATCCAATTCCAATGTCGGCGAGAACGGCTTGGAGGAAGAGGAGAGCCGCGCCGCCGTGCTGGAGATCGATCTCGCCTCGAAACAGACGCGTCTCTTCGCCTCCGGGCTGCGCAATCCCAACGGCCTGTCCTGGAATCCGGAAAGCGGCGAGCTTTGGGTCGTCGTCAACGAGCGCGACGAGATCGGCAGCGACCTCGTGCCGGACTACATGACCTCGGTGAAGGATGGCGGCTTCTACGGCTGGCCTTACAGCTACTACGGCCAGCATGTCGATGATCGCGTCGAGCCGCAGCGGCCCGACCTCGTCGCCAAGGCGATCAAGCCGGACTATGCGCTCGGGGCGCACACGGCTTCATTGGGACTGACCTTCAACACGGGCGACCTGTTCGGTCCCCAATACAGGAATGGCGCCTTCGTCGGGCAACATGGCTCGTGGAATCGCAAGCCGCGCAGCGGCTACAAGGTGATTTTCGTGCCGTTTACCGGTGGCAAGCCCTCTGGCCCGCCTCAAGACATCCTCACCGGCTTCCTGAGCCAGGACGACAAGGCTTTCGGCCGTCCTGTGGGGGTGGCGATAGACCGGCGCGGCGCCCTTCTGGTAGCAGACGATGTCGGCAATAAAGTCTGGCGGGTCGTTCCATCGCAGGCACAATCGGCACTTTGAGCGGTTCGTGCTGCCGGCGACCTGATGAGGCTGACGCAATCAAGCCGAAATCAAGGTGTCGGTACCACCCCGCGCCCGCGTACATGCCGGACCGTCTGACGCATACGATCGGCAAGAAAAGCGAGCTGGCCTTGCGCCGTGCGCGTCCCAAGAACGGATTGTAGGATAACACCCTGCGTTGCGAACTTGTTCTTGAAGGACTCTGCACCACAGAGGAAATCGACCATGCCCAAGCCATGATCGATCGACCACTGTATGTAGTCCATGATCAGGATTATGCCCGGCGACGCTCGGCTGAAATCCGGATCGAAGGTGGTCACAAACGCCATCATGGTGTGGTGCTGGACGAAGTTGATCGAGACTGCGACCATCACGCCATCGCATTCAAGCACGAAAATGTGCAGCAAGCCGGCGCGCGCCAGCGCGTCGACGAGTGCGGCGAGCACTGGCGCTCCCTCCTCGAAAAGTTGGGATTCACGCGTGTGCTGCACCAGCCATCTGCGCTTCAGGGCAGCGAGCCGCTCCAATACCGGCTGCAGCGGCTCATCGGTCGCAAGCAAGCGAAATTTCACTTTCCCGGTTTCTTCCAATGCCTTGATGCCTCGCCGATAGTTCTGGCGTGTCTTTTTGGACTGGTCCTCGAACCATGCCGCTCCGCTCTTCCACGGTCCGGCGACGCGATAACTGACTTCCTCCCTGTGATTGGGGCGAAGCCTGATGCCGCGTGAGACATCCGCAGTGAAAATTTTGCGCGCCGCCGCACCCGGCAAAAGACGATTGAGAAAGGCAAGATCGAAGCCGCCGGCGTCACATATCTGGGCCCATACGCCCTGCAGGGCCGATAATGAGCATTCCGGAGCAATGAGAATATCCCCGTAATCGGTATAGCTGTTGGCCGCCCATTCAAGAAACCGCAGGCCTTTACGCTTGCCGATCGCCAGGGGAACGATGGCAACGAGCCTGTCACCGTTCCAGACCAGGCCGATCCGCAGCGCGCGTTGGTCACGGTCCGCTACAGTATTCCACCATGCCGAAACCCAGGCATGACTCTGAAAGATCAGCGCATCGGTGCGATGCCAAAGATGCATCCAATCGGCTTCGACCGCAGCCAGGCGTTCCGCCGAACGGACAACTTCCAGGCGCTCTGCGCTCGAAGCGTCAATCGAAACAATGGTGTTCATGAAGGGGAACGATCCTGTGGCTGTGCGATGACATCGGGACGCCTGTGGAACAGTCTGATAACATGCCCCCCCATCTTCTTGAGCGGCAGGATGTAAAGCCCAAAGAGCGATTGATAGTCGCGCACATCGCGATCTATCAGGCCAAATTTGAGGTCTTCCTCCGGATCCGGGACAAACTGCGTTCCGAAGAGGCGGTCCCAGAACGAAAAAAGCAGGCCAAAATTCTTGTCATAGTGCCGAGGGTCGATGCTGTGGTGCACCTGATGCCAGTGCGGGCACAAGATGATGTTGTTCAACGGGCCGAAGGAAATCTTGAAGTGTGTATGGCGAACAAAGTCCATCATCAGGATGTTGCGGATGACATAGACGTTGATGCCGAAGATAGCGATCTCCACCGGATCGAGCGCGATCAGGCTCCAGATGCCGAAGCAGATCCCCGGGATGACGCCATCCCACATACGATTCATCAGATCGTCCAGCGGATGAACCCGATCCTTGGTGATTCCCACCATCACTTCGGCCGAATGATGCACCTTGTGCAATTCCCACAGGAACGGGAAGTGGTGCTGGGCGACATGGTAGAGATAGTATGAGATATCGTAGGCGATCAGCATGGTTGCGGTGAAGATGACGATCGTCACCGGTCCGGCCGGGCCGCCGATGAGCGGCGCCTGGATGTCGAACAGCCAGCCGATTGCCTGGTGTGTCCCATAGCCAACTGCAGCAACGAAGGTGACGCCGGCAGGGATGAGCAGAAAAGGCATCATCAGCCGTTTCGTGACCCAAAATAGGACATCGGCTCGCGCCGACGGGTGCAGGATGACTTCCGCCGGGAACGCGAAATCGAAAAAGTCCCTGAAGGATTTATGCTCGACAGTTCGCCAGTAAGCGACCACCGCGCTCCCCAGTGCCGTGAGAAAAAGCAGGCCGAGCGTCAGCAGATTGAGGTTCGAAAGCTTTTCCACAACCACTCTGGCGAATTCAGAAAACATCGGTGCAGTGGCTCCTGGGCCGTGAGATGGCGATCCGGCGAATTGCGAAGCAAAAAGCTTGCCAAACCCACTGCATGTTGCCTGCAACCAGGCGGCTATTGCGGCTGCAAGGAGCAAAGCATGCCGGATTTGCGCCAAACTAGCAGATCAACCGTAACAAAACGCTAAATGTCCGACCGTAATTAATCTCGAATACGGCCGGAACAACGGATACGCCGTTCTGCTGCGGCGCCGGTCGCTATCTTTGCGACGGGGAGATTGGCGCGAGGTGGATCTTGATTCCGTCTTCGCCCACTTCGCCACGCCAGGCGATGCGTTCGGCTGGCTGCCTGGCGCCAAAACGCGGTGAAACCCAGCCGCCCTGCCCCGGTGCGTCGCCGCCGGCGCGGATTTCGACCGCAGCGTCAGGAAACCGGATGGCCATCAGCGGCTCATCGCCACGCAATACCGTGACCGTGTTTGCTTGTTGGTTGGTACTGAGGCCGGCTGCAAGTTGGAAGACGACCTCGGCCACGCGCCTGCCGCCGAGCAGTTGGTCGGCCACGAGAATGCCGTCGGCCTGTTGCGTCACGGTGCGCTGGTGGACGACGCCGAAGCGGCTTCTATACCCGTCATGCCGGGCGCGCAGCTTCCAGTGGGTTCCCGGCTCGCTGTCCATCAATGTCGCAACCGCCTTGTGCGACCAGTTAAACTCCCCGGCGATAATGCTTTGGCTTTTGCCCTCGATATTCAGTGTGTTGTGCGCCGGTGTCGAGCGGAACCAGTCGCGCCAGACGCCCCCCGAGCCGTAGAGCCAGGTGCCGGGGTCGACCAGCACCGGCTCGCCATCGATGCACAAGGTGAGCGACAGCGCGTCGGCATGGCCGTGAGCCGCGATCGAGAGATAGCCGAGCGGGCCGTGGTCGAATGTCAGATCGATGCTGCGGCCATTCATCTCACCGCGCCAGACGGAGAGCCCGCCTTGCGTGAACGTTTGCAGCCCGTGCGGAACCGGTGCCGGATCGGACGGCGTGCCAAAGAAAAGCGCACGAAAATCGTCTGGCTTCGACGCGTTGCCGGGCATCCTTAGAAAACCATGGATGGCGGCGGCGACCGATTGGACATAGCCCTGCTCGTCCCCGAGCGTCAGCACACGACCTTCGTCGTTGTCGCCAAAACCGGCGGCTGGCGGGAGCCAGCCGACGAAATTGGCAAATGCGGCCAGACGCGCTTCGACGGGCGAGGGAAACGGCGTTCCGGCCTGGCGTGCCGCAGCGGCGCACAGCAAGATGAGTTCGGCCGTGAAGGCGGCGTATGTCGGGGTCTGCTCGGCACCGGCGCCATCGGCGAGAATCTGCTTGCGCGTCTCGGCCAGGAGGGCGCCGCGTGCAGCGTCGGCCCTGGTCCCCAACGCTAGGCCGATCAGATACTCGCCAGCCAGTTCTGCCACGAGATGGTTGTTGGCGGAGGAAAACCGGGAGGGAAACCGCGGCAGCCAATAGGCGCTTGCCGCCAGGATTTCACCCACTTGCTGCCGTGTCGCCGCGCCCAGTCGGTCGCCGACGAGGTCCACGGTGACAATCAGGCTGATGGCTCGCAGCGCGACTTCGATGCCGGAAGCCCAGCCACCCCCCCGAAACGGGGGGTTGGCTGAATGCCAACTGTCGATCGCCGCCTCGATGGCCATTCGGGACTCATCGTCGCCGGCGAGAAGCAGGTGGGCGGCAAGTGGCGGCAACTGCTGCAGCCGGTTGATCTCCCAAACATATTTCACATCGCCACGGCCGCCGCCGTCGCGAAAATCGATATCGAAAGTATGGCTTTCGGGACCCGGCCAAAGCCTGCCGGTTACCGGATCAAGGCGCCAAAGCTCGGGAGGAAACAGCCGATCGCGGTCGCGCGGCGGCCATGTCCGCCCGAGTGCGGAAAACTGGCCCTCAAGCGTTTTTTGCGCCGCCGCCGCTATGGCTTGCCGTTGTGCCGGCGTCGCAGCCAGCGCAGCTTCGCGCCACCCAAGCAGCACCGGATGCAACGGGGGCGAAGCATAACGCTCCCAGCCGTCGTCGCGGCGGCGCGAAACGATCCTTCGACGCTGCTCGCCCAGCCGGTGCAACACCTCGGCCGGCTCCATGCTGCGCAACCGGTTGATGTACCAGCCGACTCTCATACGCGCTCCGCCAAGGTTTCGATTCTTATATACCATGCTGTCGAAAAGCCGCGCGACGGCAATCATCTTTTCCGATCCTGCGGTTAATATCTCCGACCATGATACGGAGAGTGGCGATGAGAAGGATTGCGTGTATTGCAGCGTGGGTGCTCGGCATGGCGATGGCCGCCAACGCTGCGCCGATCCCGCTCCAGCGCGGCGTTGGCGTGCATGGATGGCTCAACTGGTCGCCGATAGAGGATGATGGATCCTACCGTTGGCCGCCCTATCGCAGCGAGAAGGAGTGGCGCGCCGGAGATAGGCCGCTCGCCAACTGGCGTGATGGCGAGGCGTTTGCAAGCATTCGATCGATGGGCTTCGACTTCGTCCGGCTGAGTGTCGACCCCGGCCCTCTGCTTGCCAGCGAGGGCGCCAAACGGCAGCAGGCGTTGGACATACTTGCCGCGGCGGTCGAGCGGGTCACGTCGGCCGGCCTCAAGGTGGTTTTCGACCTGCACGGCGTCACCCAGGTTCCGGCCTACAGCATGGAGATTATCTATGACGGTGCCGACAGCGAAGGCGTTGCCAGCCACCGCGAAATGGTCGTGGCGGTCGCCACCATGCTGGTCAAGATCGGCACCGACAAGGTAGCCCTCGAGCCTTATAACGAGCCGGCATACTACCCCTGCGATTCGAGCGGGAGCGATGACTGGCAGCGGATCATGGCAGGCACGGTCCGCGATATTCGCGCAGTCAGCAGCGAGCTCACCATCGTCGCAACGGGCGCCTGTGGCGGCAGCATTGCCGGACTGGTCAATCTCACCCCGGGCTTTGACGATCCGAACCTCTACTACAGCTTCCACATGTATGAGCCGCACAGCTTCACGCATCAGCGGTCCGACGGGACAGACGCCTTCGCCTCGGGCCTTCCCTGGCCGGCCGACAGCAGCACGCCTGAAGTGGTGACCGAAACCCTTAAGGCACAAATGGACGCTGCCGGCTTGAGCCCGGTCGAGCAGGTGATGAACATGGCAGCGGCGCATGAAGCAATCGCCCGATATTTCGAGCAGAATTGGGGCCCAAGCCAACTCGAGGCGAGCTTCCGTCAGGCGGTCGACTGGGCCGAGGCCCATGGCATCCCAAGCCGACGGCTCTTCATGGGCGAGTTCGGCGTCATCCTCATGTCCGCGGACGGCCGCATGGGCGCGTTCGACGCTGACCGTCTGCGCTACCTCAAGGCGGTGCGCCAGCAGGCGGAACGCTTTGCGATCCCATGGTCTATCTGGGAATTCTCCAATCCCTATGGAATGACCGTCATCCGGCAGGAAGGGCCTGCGGTCCCAGACTCGGAGATGCTGCGGGCCCTGGGCCTGCCATAGCTGCCGTTACCCTCTTGGCGGGTGAACCAGCCGGGCGGCAACGCCAACCCTCACCCCTGCCACACTGGATCGGGATCGGCCTGGCTTCGTTAAACCGTCTTGCCGCCTTCCGGCCGCAACCGCCGGTGGCACTTCATCCGGAACGGGCAGAGCTTCATCGAACCGATCAAGCTCAGCTTCACCACCTTGCGGCCTTTTTCCGCGCGATCCGGTTTGTCAGCAACCAAGTGTTTAATACATTCGTCGTAAATAGCGCCGCAAATACGCGCTCGCCCAAGGGAAAGAAAATGTGTGGAATTGGCGGCTGGGTAGGGCCGAGGGTTGAGAATCCACAAGATCGGGCCGCCAGAATGTCTAACGCATTGCGGCATCGTGGTCCCGATGCCGAAGGTACCGAGTTCTTGGACTTGAACACCGGCGAGAACCAATTGGCATTGGTGCATCGCCGCCTGGCGATTATTGACCTAAATGCCGATTCTAACCAGCCGATGCATGTCGACGACGGCCGCCTCAGAATTATTTTCAACGGCGAAATATACAACTATATCGAGCTGCGCCAGGAACTGATCGGCCTCGGTCATCATTTTCGAACACGCTCCGATACTGAGGTGCTGCTCAGAGCTTATGATCAGTGGCACTTGTCCATGTTTGACCGATTGAGCGGCATGTTCGCTTTCGCGCTCTGGGATGCTCAGAGGCAGGAATTGATCCTCGGCCGGGATCCCTTCGGAAAAAAGCCCCTTTACCTCATGCAAAGCGGAAAATTGCTGTCGTTTGCCTCAGAGATCAATGCGTTGTTGTCGTCGCAGCCAGATGCGCAGCAGCTCGATTTGGACGCTGTCCACGAGTATCTGCGCTGGCGTTATGTGCCTGGACCGCGCACGCTTTTCAAACAAATCCGCAAACTCAACCCCGGAAGCTATGCTGTTTGGTCGCAAGGGACAGTGACGGAAACGCGCTATTATACGCCTCCAGATCAAACCGATCTGACCAAGGATATCGACGAAGAAACCGCCAAGCGACGATTTCTGGAACTGCTCGACCATTCCGTCGAGATTAGAATGCGCAGCGATGCACCCTTTGGCGCCTTTCTCTCCGGAGGGCTCGACTCGTCGGCCATCGTCGCCCTGATGACCAAGCACAGCGACAAGCCCATTCGTACATTTTCGGTCGGTTTCAGCGAGCCGGCTTACAGTGAGCTCCCATTCGCCCGACGCGTCGCCGATCATTTCAAGACTGATCATTGCGAGCTGGTCATTGAAGCGGACGACCTGATTGACCACCTGCCGAAGTTGATTCGCCATTTGGGGGCGCCTGTTTCACAAAGTTCGGACATTCCAATTTACCTGATGTCGGAGCGGGCCTCGCAGGACGTCAAGATGGTGCTCACTGGGGAAGGAGCAGACGAGATTCTCGGCGGGTATCCCAAACATCGCGCAGAGTCACTGGCTGGAATCTACCGGTCGCTGGTTCCAGCCTTGCTTCACAACAACCTCCTCGCCCCTTTGATACGCGCGATGCCTGGCGCAACGGCCAAATTCGATACATTTGCCCGAAGCGCGGGTGAAAGGGACTTTGCCACCCGGATGATCTCCTGGTTTGGGGCCATGACAGCACGGGAACACCATCGCCTCATTGGTGCGCCGGCCAATTGCCGCAGTGGACGCAACAACTTCCCGTTCTCCTCAAGCGCGACGGCGTCCCACCTTCGCCGCGCGCTGTTTTTCGATCAGGCATCGTGGTTGCCCGACAATCTCTTGGAACGAGGCGACCGGATGATGATGGCCGGTTCAATCGAAGGAAGAATGCCATTCCTCGATCGCAATCTCGTTGCGTTCGTCAGCACATTGCCCGATCGCTACAAGGTTGGTTGGCGGAAGGGTAAGCTGATCTTGCGCAACAGTATGGCCAACATGCTTCCTGAGGAAATTCTCAACCGCCGCAAGATCGGGTTCAAGGTGCCCGTCGCCGAATGGTTTCGCGGCTCGATGAGGAACTACGTGCACGACCATCTTTGCTCCTCTCAGTCCGTCATTCGCAGCTATTTGAGCGCAAAACACCTTGATCAAATTGTCTCGGAGCACACCAAGGGGGCGGCAGACCACGAAAAGCTGATATGGGCGCTGTTGAATTTGGAGATATTCCACCGCGAGTTCGCGCTTGGAGCGCCGCAGTGACGCCAATGGGATCGATGTCGCGCTCAACCCTCAGCAGCTCGTCATAAGGTCACCTTGCGCAAGCATGGCGCGCACGCTAAGCGTCCACGCATACGACAGTGTCAGTGCTTGACCGATTGAGCCTTTAACGCCACCGACCTCCAGACGTCGCAAATCGCGCCGACAAACGGTGCGAGATCAAGCCGTTCCCGATGCACGGCCATCGCGGCAACACCAAGCCTGGCTCTCAATGCCGGATTTTCGACCAGCCGTGTCAGCGCATCGGTCAACGCCGCAACATCGCCGGGCGGCACCAGCAATCCGGATTGCTCGTTGGTGATGATATCCTCCACGGCGCCGACAGGCGTCGTCACCACTGCGAGGCCTGCGGCCATGCCTTCGATGACCGAGACCGGCAGGTTTTCGGCAAAGGAGGGCAGCACCAGAATGTCCGCCGAAGCGATCAGCGATGCGACCCCGTCAGGCCCGACCCAGCCAGGAAAGGTAACGCGCTCGGCAAGGCTCAGTTCGGCCGTTCTCATCCGCGCCGCCTCGACGTCGCCATCGCCGGCGATCGTGGCGCGCCAACCCTCGATCGGTTTCATCCGGTGCAGCGCATCGATCAATTGCGGCACGCCCTTGCGGTCGCCGATGCGACCAAGGAACAGGATATGCGCATCGCCGCCGCCGCCGACATGCGCCAAGGTGGGAACCGCGGTGGCATTGGGAACGATGACAATATTGCCGGCCGCCCCCGGTGCCCGGCTGGCGACGAAGTCGCGCCAAAGCCCGCCCAAGACGATCACCCGACCGGCATGCTCGAACAGAGCTTCGATGCGGCGGCTCATGAAACCACGATCGTCTTTCCAGAATGTCTCATACTGCGCCCCGTGCAAATGCAGGACATAAGGTATCGACAGCAGCCGTGCGCAGGCGGCGATCACCATCTTGCGATAGGTGCTGCCGGAAACTGATATATTGATGTGGATGACATCGGCACGCTTGGCCAAACGCGCCGCGAGCATCCGCAAGCAAAAGTCAAACATATAGAAGATCGAAAGCCCGACATGCCCCGGGCCGCGGCTGGCAAGGAAGCGTACATCGATGTCGGCGATCTCCTGCCGCTCGAACTCGTGCTTCAGCGCCCCCATGATGCGGTCGATGCCTCCCTGCCCCGAAACGCCCGAGGGCGTTGCGACAAGGACATGCACTTTTCGATTGTGAACCAGACGCTGCAACATGACTCCATTTCGGAACTACAAAGCAAAGGTTTCAAACTAGGTTTACGACAAATCCGTTAGTTCAAACTGAATCTGTTCACCCTTTGCCGTCATCGCGCTGGATTTTCCGCCGGTCGACGGTTAATCGAGGGTGAATTTCCGGGGAAAACCCTTTGCTGCTCCGCTCCACGCTCATCTATGCCCCGGCGATCCTGCTGACGCGGATCTCCGCGCTGCTCCTGCTGGTCATCGTGACGCGGTTGATCGACCAGACCGAGTATGGCCTGCTGACCCTGGTGGTGACCGTCGGCGAAATGACCGACGTTGCCGTTACCAACTGGCTGCGTATCGCGTTACTCAGGCTTGGCGGCAAAGGCGACATCAGCCGCGGCAGCCTGATGCTGGCCGGGCGGGTGTTGCTTGCCAGCACGGCGCTGGCGCTGATTATATCCGTGGTCGCCTCGGCAGTGGTCGTGCCGGAGCGCTGGGTCGAGTTCGCGATCGCCGTCTGCAGCTACCTGATTGCCGGTTCCATCGGCCGCTTCGCGTTGACGGTGCTGCAGATGCAGCAGCGTCATTCGGTCTATTCGATGCTTGAATTCCTGCGCGCCGTGCTGCAACTCGCGCTGCCGATAGGCGCCGTCGTCCTGTTTCAGGATTCCTTTCTGACGGTATCGCTCGGCTCGAGCCTCGGCGTTTTAATCGCCGGCATCGTGGCGGGCATTATGGCATCGCGACGTGTCGTTGCCGGTCCGCCACGCTTCACCCAAAAGGAGTTCTTCGTCCTCGGTGTGCCCCTGGTCATCATGGCGCTGGTTGGCTTCGGCCTGCACAGCGCAGAGCGCGTGTTCCTCAAGATCTATTACGATGCCGGCGCCGTGGCGATCTTCGCCGCAGCCTATGCACTGGCCCGCCAGCCGATCGATATGGTCGCCAACTCCATCAACATGGGCGCCTTTCCCGAGGTGGTCAGCCGGTTCGACGACGACGGGCCTGCGGCATCGGGCCGGCTGCTGTCGCAATTGATGGCCTTGATGATCCGCCTTTGCCTGCCGGTCGCTGCTATGCTGGTCGCACTCAGCAGCGACATCACGCAGCTCCTGCTGCCCTCGCAATATCACGGCCGCTTCGGCCTGCTCTTTCCGATCATCGCCTTCAGCGTGCTGTGTGCCAACCTCGCGAGCTTCGTCTATGGCACCGTGGTGCACGCGCACAAGCGGCCGTGGCTGCTGATCATCGCCAATTCCTTCGGCTCGGTGGCGACAATCGCACTGTCTGTGCTGTTGATCCCGCCGATGGCGGAGGTCGGTGCTGCTTTGGCGCTGGCGGGCGGATCGCTGGTCGGCCTTGTTGCCTGCATCATCATCAGCGAACGGCTGACGCCGGTGCCGGTGCCATGGCGCGACATCGGCATTTCGATCGTCATCTCGCTCTGCACGGGGCTGGCTGCCAGCCTTGCCAGCGCTGTACTCGGCGATGCGCCGGCCATCTTCTCGCTCGCCGCGGGCGGTACCGCTGGCGCAGTGGTTTTCTTCGGGCTGACGTGGCTGTTTTATCCCGCCGCCGCAATGCTATTCGCAGCTAAGTTGCGGGCGCGGCTACGACTCGCATAAACCTGTGACGGCGCGCGTCGTATCGTAGTCCTGGAAAAGTGGTTCCGATTTCGGACCGGTGCTGTAGCCCAGGGCCGGCGCCCTATTTTTTTGGGGGTCCTTATAGATCGACCTTTCGGCGCCCCCGACGGTCCCAGAACTCCCGGTACAGCAGCGCTGCGTAAGCAGTGTTGGTGTCGTAGTAGCGGCGCCACAAGCGTCGCGGCTCCTGCGCCACCCGAAACAACCACTCCAGACCGGCCGCCTGAACCAGTTTCGGCGCCCGGGCGACCTTGCCGCCATAGACATCGAAACTGCCGCCCACGCCCATGACGAAACTCGGCGTGAGTTGGTCACGATAGCGCTTGAGAAAGCGCTCCTTGCGCGGCGTCGGCATCGCCACCAACAGGCAGTCGGCGCCCGAGGCGTTGATCGCCTCGACGATTGTGGCCTCGTCTTCCGGCTTGAAATAGCCATTGCGCATGCCGGCGAGCACCAGGCTCGGGTGATCCTTGGCAAGCCGCCTTTTCACCGCATCGAGAACGTGCTGTTCGGCCCCCAGCAGGAAGGGCCTGAAGCCGCGCTTCGCGCAAAGGCTCAACAGATTGGTCATGATATCGACGCCGGCTACCCGCTCCGGCAGCGCGACGCCGCAAAGACGCGCGCCCCAAAGCACGCCGATGCCGTCGACGTTAATCACATCCGCCGTCGCAACATCCTCCCGCAGCTCGCTATTGTTGCGCATGTTCACGAGCTTGGCGACATTCACGACCACATGGTGCAGCGGCCGCCGCAGGGTCATCGCCTCATCGGCGATGGCCAGCGTCTCGGCCATGGTCAGCGCATGGATCGGCGCGCCAAGGAACTCCCGGCGCCGGGACGCCAACAGGCGATGCTGCGCCCATACTGGGTCGTGCGCGTTCATGCGGCCTCCTCTGCACCGGCAGAAAGTGCCAGGTGCTCGATCGCTGATTTCTTGCCTTCGATGCGGGCGTCGGGCTTGCGTGCCTTGCGCCAGGTCCACAGGCCCCGCGTGTCGATGAGCTTCTTGTCCTTGAGCGCTTCGGGATCAACCAGGTTGAATTGCCGATGGTCGACCAGCAGGACGACGATATCGCACTGGTCGATGGCGGAAAGTGCATCGGTGAAGACGATGCCCTTGCCCTCGAGCTCATGCGGCAGCCTATGTGTGTTGGGCTCAGCCGCGATGATCTTCAGGTTGGGAATATCTGACAAAAGCTTCACCACCTCGACAGCCGGGCTCTCGCGCATATCGTCGATATTGGCTTTGAAGCTGAGGCCAAGACAGGCGATCGTCTGCTTGCGGGACGGGTCGAGCAAGGCTTCTATATCCCTGACCACCGACAAAGGACGCTCGGAATTGATCCGGCGTGCCGAGGCCATCAGCCGCGTGCTGTTAGGCGCGGCATCGATGATGAAATACGGATCGACCGCAATGCAGTGGCCGCCGACGCCCGGGCTCGGCTGGAGGATGTTCACGCGGGGATGCCGGTTAGCGAGATCGATCACCTCCCAGACGTTGAGCGACAGATCCTGGCACACCGCCGCAAGCTCGTTGGCAAAGGCGATATTGACGTCGCGGAACGCGTTCTCGGTCAGCTTCACCAGTTCCGCGCTTTCGGCCTTGGTCGTGAACAGGTCGCCGGCAACAAAGGTTGAATAGAGTGCCGCGGTCCGTTCCGACGACTTGCGCGACAGTCCGCCGATCGAGCGATCGTTGTTGATCAGCTCGGTAAGGACCTTTCCCGGCAACACGCGCTCGGGCGAATAGGCGACCAGGACATCGGCCTCTTCGCCATGCACGAGAGGAAACTTGAGATCGGGCCGCAACTCGGAAAGCAGTGCCGTCATGATGCGCGTCGTGCCGACCGGCGATGTCGATTCCAGCACCACAAGGTCTCCCCGCTTCAGCACGGAGGCGATGCTTCGTGCTGCCGCGAGCACATAGCTCACATCCGGCTTGTGGTCCTCGGTCATCGGGGTCGGCACGGCGATGATAAAGGCGTCCGCCGGCTGCGGCGTACTGAAAGCCCTGAGCTTGCCGTTGGCCACAACCTTCTGGATCAAACCATCAAGGTCCGGCTCGACGATGTGGATTTCGCCGCGATTGACCTTCTCGACCACGGACTCGTTGACGTCGACGCCAATGACGTCGAGCCCACGACTGGCGAAAATGGCACAGGTCGGCAGGCCGATATAGCCCATGCCGATAACGGAAACGGTCTTGATCTCAGCCATGATGCAGCAGTTCCTCAACGATCCGGTTACTGGCTCGGCCATCGCCATATGGGTTGTGTCGTTCCGCCATGCCGCGATAGGCGGCCTGATCGTCGAGCAGGCTGTTGGCATTGGACAGGATTTTTTCGATATCGGTGCCGACGAGACGGGCGGTACCTGCCGCGATCCCCTCGGGTCGCTCGGTATTCTCACGCATCACCAGCACCGGCTTGCCGAGCGAAGGCGCTTCTTCCTGCACGCCGCCGCTATCGGTCAGCACCAGATAGCTCTGCTTCTGCAGGAACAGGAACGGCAGATAATCCTGCGGGTCGACCAGATGGATGTTCGGCACACCCCCTAGTTCTGCGTTGACGACCGAGCGCACGTTGGGATTGGGATGGACAGGATAGACGATCTGCACGTCCTCGCGCACCGCCAATCGCTTCAGCGCCGCACAGATACGGTGGATGCCGCCGTCGAAATTCTCACGGCGATGACCGGTGACGAGGATCATTTTCTTGGTGGGATCGAGGAAAGGGAAACGAGTGGCGAGCTTCGCACTCATCAACTTGTCGCCATCGATCGCGCCGGAAAAATGCAACAGCGTGTCGATCACCGTATTACCGGTCACGAAGATGGTGTTCGCAGCCTTTCCTTCGGCGATGAGATTGTCGCGCGCCTGGATGGTCGGCGCGAAATGCCACGTCGCGATGTCGCCGGCGATCTTGCGGTTCAGCTCCTCCGGAAAGGGAGAGTTGATATCGTGGCTGCGCAATCCTGCCTCGATATGGGCGACCGGGATGCGCTTGTAGAAGGCAGCCAGAGCCGCAGTCATCGCCGTGGTCGTGTCGCCTTGCACCAGGACGATATCGGGCTTCGCCTTCTCCAGCACTTCGGCCATGCCCAGCAGCACGCGCGAGGTCACGTCGAACAATGTCTGGCCGGGCTGCATGATGTTGAGATCGTGATGCACCGGCAGGCCAGTCAGTTCGATGACCTGGTCGACCATCTCGCGATGTTGGCCGGTGATGCACGTCTCGGTAATAAAACCTGGATGGGCGAGCGCGGCACGCACCACTGGAAAGCATTTGAGCGCCTCCGGCCTCGTGCCGAACACGATCAGCAGTTTTTGCCTGGACGGCAGTTTTGGATGTGAAAGGACGTTCATTGCTGATCCTGGTCGCCAGAAGGCGTCGCGACCTGCTGATTATTCGCCACAAGAGTTATAATAGCGGCAGAAGCCGCCTTCGTGACCTTAAATCTTAATATATGATTAACAGCCAAGCCCGCGTTCTCCCCGGTAACTCTTATGAAAGCCTAACCCGATAGGTATCCTGGCAGAGTAGTCTTGAAAAAGAACATATTCGATTGACTAATATTTTAATTATCGGCCACATCGTTGGATCTCGGCGCTGGGAAAATGAGCTTCTGGTGCGGTTGAACGCAGCTGGTCACGTGGTTTCGAGCTGCCGCGCGCCGACGCCTGCGCCGATCGCTCGCGGACTGGACATTGTGCTGGCGATCGAGAGCCGGCGCTTCGGACCCTCGTTGGCAAGCCCCTCCAAACCGTTACCGTCTGGCGGTACCGGTCCAGCCGACCTCGTGGTCGATCTCACCGGCACTGCCGCACGACGCGGCACGCCGGTTCTGACGCTAGAATTTTGCGGCCACAGCACCTTCCCCGCCGGTATGGCCGAGATGCTGGCGAGCGGGCGATTGCCCGAACTTGCCGTTCGCCTCGACGGCGTCGCAGTCGCCCGGGGGCGACCGATGCTCAGCGACCGTCTCTGGCTGTCTCGCAGTTGCAACGACCTGCTGGCTGGGGCGATCTCGTTGGTTGCGCAAAGCGTCGCCCGTTTTTCCGCGGGCGAACTTGTGCCAATCGCCGATAGCCCGGCGCCGATCCTGAGGAACGGCGGTTTTGTCCGGCACTATCTGCCTTTTTTCCGCAGGGGGTTGATCGATCGCGCCGTGCAAAAACTTAGACTTGGGCGGCGCCCCTTCTATTGGCAGGTTGCCTATCGGCTGATCGACGGGCCAGGTGTCGCAGATACCGGGCAACTCGACGGTACGCTGTTCACCCTCCTCCCGGACGATGGCCAGCGATTCTACGCCGATCCATTCGTCATCGAGCGGGATGGCCGCTACTATCTGTTTGTCGAGGAATTTCCCTATGCCACCGGTCGCGGCGTGATTTCTGTCGCCGAGCTGGGTGACGACGGCACCTTCGGTGTGCCGAGGGTTGTGCTGGAGGAAGCGCATCATCTGTCGTATCCGCAGGTGTTCGCTCAGGCCGGCGAGATTTTCATGATCCCTGAAAGTGGAGCGGCGCGCGAGCTTGTGCTCTACCGTGCCGCGCAGTTTCCTGATCGCTGGGTACGCGATACGGTGCTGATGACGGACAAGGATTTCAATGACGCCACGCTGCTCGAATCGGATGGGCGCTTCTGGCTGTTCGGGACAGAGCGGTTCGGTTATGGCAGCGCGTCGGATACGATGACGGTCTATTCCGCGCCCTCGCTGCGCGGGCCGTGGGTTGCACATGCGCTCAACCCTATCGCCGTCGATCACTCGGCCGCTCGACCCGGTGGCGCCTTTATCCGCCACGGTGACGCGCCGGTGCTGCCGGTCCAAAACGGGTCGAGAGCCTATGGCGGCGGCCTGGGGTTGATGCGGCTGGATCGGCTTGACGATTGCGATGTCCGTTTTGCGCCGCCCCACCCGATCGGCCCGGGGCCGGCATGGGCCCGCACGGGCATTCACACGCTTAACCGCGCCGGCAATGTCGAAGTTGTGGATAGCGCCGGCTGAGGGGTCTGGAGCCTGCGCTTATCCAAGCCGATCCAGTTTCGGCTCGGATGCAACAGCGGTCGAAGATGTGCTCTTCGGCTGGTTTCTATACGGCACGTTTCTATAGGCAAGCAGCAACACCACGATGGTCGTGATATCCGGCGCTTTTGACGAAAGCGCATTGTTCGACAGCGCAGCAAGCAGAAACGTCATGGTGCCGATCCATGCCGGCAGCGGCGCCGCGCGCAGCAGCCGAAAAATGAACCAGAATACCAGCACGATAAAGAGCACAGCTATCGGCAAGCCGAAGAGCATGATGATGACCACCGGCGCGCTCTCGATATAAGGCAGATGCAGCTTCTCGTTGACGATCGCCAGGAGGTCGTCGACGTTCATGCCAAACAGGATGTCTTTCCAGCTAACAAGTCCGAATATCTGGTAGATCGTCACCCGCGCCATGAAATTCTCGTCAAAGATCGTGTTGCCGAATCGATTCAGCAGCCCGCCCGAAAACAGTATGGCCACCAGCGCTGCGCCGCCCACCAGGGCGACCAGCAGCACGACGGACTTGGCCTGCCGCTGGTGCTTGAGAGTCAGGCGCGGCCAAGGCACGAACATCAGCAGAATGAGGGTTTCTCCGGCAGCGAGCATCAGGGCGGCGCGGGCGCCTGACGCAGCACAACCGACGAGCAACACGAGAATCGATGCCACCCGCACCCATATGCGCCAGCGCGTCAGCGGTACGAATCCGATGGCTGTGGCGCAAAGCGCGCCTAGTGCCAGCGGATGCGCCGATAGGCCGATCGGCCTGAACTGCAGTTCGTTGAGACCGTAAGGCATAAACCGATGTTGAGTCACCGCTTCGATCGTGCCGAGCACAGCGCTGAGGATCACCATTCCAAGCACGACGTCGCCCAACGCCCGCCGCACTTCCGCGTTCAAGGCCAGCATCAAAAGGCCTGCGGCGCCCGCCACCAGATAAGTATCGATGATGAACCCGGAAGAGCCCGCACGGCCGGTGATGAACAGATACGGCACCAGCGCGAACATCAGCGCAGAATAGAGCATTAAAGCCTTGAATATTCCAATTTCGTCGCCCTGCAGCAGAAACTGTCGGCTGAAAAGAACGAAAGGAAGCAGCAGAAAGATAGCATAGGTGCCGAAATGCAGTTTCTCGTAGAATGAGCCACCGTCGGCCGTATAGTCGACGACCATGTTCATAATCTGCGGTGACACCGTGAGGCGGAGCAGGAACGCGAACGCCGCGCATAGGAAAAACAGAAGCGACAGCGCGTTCTGACGGCGCGCCTGGCTGGACATCAATCGTTCCGAAGCGGCAGCGGGATAGCTCATGGCCCATCCAAGTGGCGGTATTCAAACGGCATTCTGGCCAACGAGATCCATTCAAGGGACCGCCGAACGGCCGCGGCGCGTGAATCGGCAAAATATGCCAACTTGGAAAATGAGATGTTAACGATCTTTCTGTAGTGCTGCCCGCATAGCGAATAACCAGAGTTAGCACCATGTCCGCCGCTTCCGACACACCCCTTCCCTCTGTGGCGGATTCCGATATCAGCGCGCTTGAGCGTATCGCCAATGCACGGCGCGCCAGCAGGGCAAGGCTGCAACAGGATGCCCCAGTCATGGCACGCACCTCCGCCCCTGTCACTCCGCACACGCCCGAGCCTGTCCCGACGGTGACGCTTGACAAGATCGGCGATTTCCTTGAGCTCGATTTTCGACGCCTGTTTGTCTGGCTGCGTGCCGGGCTCGCCGTGGCCTGCATGCTGGCAGTGGCCGGCGGCGTCATCGGCGCCGCCTATGGGCTGCTGAGCAAACAGCGTTATACCGTTACAACGGAAATCCTCATCAATCCTGCCAATTTGCAGGTTGTGGAAAACGACCTCTACTCGCAACCGGGCCAGGTCGACAGCCAAATTCTCAACGCGCGCAGCAAGCAGCGCATCTTGACCTCGGGCAACGTGCTTGCAAGTGTGGTGGACGAACTCGGTCTAGCCAACGATCCGGAGTTTTTCGACCCGGACCAGAGTGCCTCCACGTCTGGTGTTGGAGCGAGTGGCGGCAAGTCCGATCCGAAGCTTGTCGCCCAGAAGAGCCTGGCGGAGCGGGTCGATGTCACTGCAGATGAAACGTCGTTCGTCACGACCCTCTCGGTGTCGGCGGAAACCACCAGCAAGGCGATCCTGATCTCGCAAGCCATAGTGAAAGCTTTCCAGGAAGAACTGGCCAAGGCCGAAGCTGCTGGTGCCAGCCGTGCAGCAGCTGCTCTTGACGGCCGGCTCGGCCAACTCAAGCGCGACGTGCAAGCGGCCGAAGAGAAGGTCGAGAGCTACAGGCGCAGCCACAACCTGTCCTCCAGCAATGGCCAGCTCGTCAGTTCGCAGACGATGACGCAGCTCAATAGCGAAATTGGGGAGGCGCAATCGCGCGTGATCGCTGCGCAGGCAAGTTACGACGCCTTGGTTGCGTCCGGTGTCAATGGAGCCAACCCTGACCCGGCGGATTCGGCAGCACTCGCAGCACTGCGCGACAAGGCAAACGGCCTGCGGCAGCAAATCGATTCACAGTCCATGACCTTTGGTCCGCGCCACCCGACGATTGTCAGGCTCAGGACAGAATTCGAAACCGTCAGTTCTCAACTCAGGGCGGAGTTCTCCCGCACGGTCGGCACGGCAAAAGCCAACCTGGATAAGGCCAACGCCTCATTGGCTTCCCTCAGCGCCAAGATGAACGATCTGAAGAGCAATGTTTTCACCGACAGCGAGTCCCAGGTCGCCCTACGTGAGCTTGAACGGGACGCCGCCTCAAGGAGGACGATCTATGAAAGCTTCCTGTCTCGCGCCCGCCAAATCACCGAGCGCGAGCAGATCGACACCACGAACGTGCAGGTGATTTCCACCGCAGTACCGCCAAACGGGCGCTCGTGGCCGCCCCGCACCCCCCTCATGGCAGGCCTGGGAGCTTTCGCTGGCTTTGCTCTAGGCATGCTGCTCGCCTTAGCCATGGGCATCGTGCGCGACATGCGCCAGCCGCCGAACCGACCAGGCATTGGCGTCAGCCAAGCCTGAATCCAGGCATGGCGAAGCGCATTGTTTTTCACATTGCCAGCCTCAGGGGCGGCGGCGCCGAGCGTGTCTTCGTCCTCATGGCAAACGAATTGGCGTCGCGTGGGCACGATGTCACACTTTTTACCTGGAACGCGGAAGGACCTAACGCCGCGCTGCGCTCCCCTGCTGTGCATCTGATCGATTTCGACCTTCCTATCCGGGGCGAGGGCTACGGCAAGTGGGAGACGCTGAAAGGCATCGTGCGAAGCGCACGTTTATTCGACCGCCTTGGTCCCCATGCGGTCTATAGCGCCCCGGAATTTGCCAATCTGGTCGTGACGCTGGCGCTTCTCCTGGCGCGAAGCCGAGCTAGATTCTTTCCGAGCTTCCACGCGGCGGCCTCACTGCCTTCCGGCAGCCTCGGCGCGAGAATAGCGGTCTGGCTTTCCGCGCTGGTTGCAGCGCGCGCAACCAAAGCCATCGCCGTCTCAGTGGGTGTCGGCCGCGATATTGCGGCCCGCGGCTTCCCCAAATCCAAGGTTGTCGTCATCAACAACCCGCTGCCGCCGGCTGCGGCGCCCCAGGGACATTCCTATGCCTGGCAGGCAAAGCTGGCGGCGATGGGCGATGGCCCGGTCATTGCCACCGCCGGGCGCCTGGTGCCGGTCAAGGATCATCGGACTTTGCTGCGGGCCTTCGCTATCCTGCGCGCCGGCCGCCGCGTTCGACTTGCCATCTTCGGTGAAGGTCCACTGGCCGACGAGTTGCGCGCTTATGCCCAAGAACTCGGCATAGGCGCGGATGTGCTCTTTGCTGGCTACGTCAACGATCCCGCGGCCTGTTACGCCGCAGCCGATCTGTTCGTGCTTTCCTCGACGAGCGAGGGCTTTGGCAATGTGTTGGTCGAGGCCATGGCTGCCGGTGTTCCCGTAGTCTCCACAGATGCACCACATGGCCCGCGCGAGATTCTGGGTGACGGTCGTTTTGGCGCCTTGGTGCCGGTCGGCGATGCCGCGGCCCTGGCAGCAGCGATGGCTACGATGCTGGACCACCCCACTTCCCCTGCCCTCCTGGAGAGCAGGGCAGCGGATTTCGAAGTTGAAAAGATCGGCGATCTATACGAAGCGCTGCTCTAGCCAGGAACTTCGCTTGGCGGTACAGGCGCCAGAGCAGGATCGTCACATACATCGGAATCTGATAGCAACCGATGAAGAGGAGCAGCGGGTCGGTCACCCCTGCGGGAAACGCGAGCGCGCAGCCGCAGGGCGTTTCTTTTCTAACGGAGTGTTCGAATGAGACATGTGTGGCGTTGGTTCGGCCCAGTCGACAAGGTGACGATCGCGGACGCGCGTCAAGCCGGTGCACAAGGCATCGTCTCAGCCCTTCACCACGTTCCTTACGGCGCCGTCTGGCTGCCCGCCGAAATCCAAAACCGTCAGCGCGAAGTCGCATCTTTGCCGGATGGAAGCGCAAGCGATCTGAACTGGGAGATCGTCGAGAGCCTGCCGGTTTCCGAAGCGATCAAGACGCAGGTCGGCGAATGGCGCAGCCATATTGCCAACTACAGGACATCGTTGGAAAACCTGGCGCGGGCCGGCATTTCGGTCATCTGCTACAATTTCATGCCCGTGCTCGACTGGACCCGCACCGACCTCGCCTGGCGCCTGCCGCATGGCGGCACCACCATGCGCTTCGATCTGGTCGACTTCGCCGCATTCGACATCCATATCCTGAAGCGCCAAGGGGCGCTCGGCGATTACACACCGGAGATCGCCTCCGAGGCGGAGCGGCGACACGCGCAGATGGATGATTTTGCACGCAAGGTTCTGGCAAGAAGCGTCAATTCCGGTCTGCCCGGCTCGACCGAAGACACGTCTCTCGACGGTCTCGCGGCGCAACTGTCAAATTATGACCGCATCGACGCAACAACGCTGCGCCGGCATTTCGTCGATTTCCTGGCGGAGGTCGTGCCTACGGCCGAAAGCCTTGGCCTGCGTCTCTGCTGCCACCCTGACGATCCGCCGTTTCCGCTGCTGGGCCTGCCGCGCGTCATGTCGACCGAGGCCGACTATCGGTACATTCTGGACGCGGTCGACAGCCCGGCCAACGGGGCGACACTGTGCACGGGATCACTCGGTGCGAGACCGGATAATGATCTGCCGGGCATGATCGAGCGGATGGGGCCAAAAATCCACTTCGCGCATTTGCGCAATGTGCGCAAGGAAGCGGCCGGCATCCCCTGCTCGTTCCACGAGGATGAGCATCTTGCCGGCGACACCGACATGGTGGCAGTGGTGGCGGCGCTACTCCACGAGGAAGCGCGGCGCAAGAAGGAAGGGCGCCCGGACGCTCTCATCCCGATGCGCCCCGACCATGGCCAGGACATCCTCGACGACCTGACGCGTGGGGCCCAGCCCGGCTATCCGGCCATCGGTCGGCTCAAAGGATTGGCCGAACTCCGCGGCGTCGAACATGCCATTCGCAAGTCGGCTTCATTCGCCGCGGGCCGGCCTCGCCTCCCCGGCCCCGTTCAATAAACGGCAATATCCAGAAGCAGTTCGGTCGCGGAAGCCAGTCCGAAATTATCGAGATATGGCCGGCTTCGCCCCGGATAAGATCACTATGATTTCGGAGCGATCTCAAGACACACCGGTGCCTATCGCAAAAATGCGGGCTTGCGCTGACGGTAGGACGTGCGGCTAGTATGCGTCGTCAGATCATTGGACTTCGAAAGGCCAAGCAATGCTGCCGAGCGAAATGACCACAAGCGATCCGATCGAGGAAGCTGTTCTCTCCGTTCAAAATCTGACTATCCGCCTGCCCAGGAACATGGAGCGTGAGAACGCGGTCGAAAACATATCCTTCGACATGAAGAAGGGTGAGATGCTCTGCATCGTCGGCGAATCCGGCTCCGGCAAGTCCGTCACCGCAAATGCGATCATGGGTCTGCTGCCATCTTCGGTGCGGATCACGCAGGGAAGCATCTGGTTCAAGGGTCACGATCTGGCCAGCGCACGGGAAGACGTCCTGCGCGGCCTCAGGGGCCGGTCGGTCTCCATCGTCTTCCAGGATCCGCTTTCGGCGCTCAATCCGCTGATGACCGTCGGCCAGCAGGTCGCGGAGGTTATGGAAGCGCACCACGCAGGCACTTCGGCGACCCGCGCGAAGGCAGTTGTCGATCTGCTCGGCGAAGTCGGCCTGCCGGAGCCCGAGGTCCTGCGGCATCAGTATCCGTTCCAACTCTCGGGCGGGCAGCGCCAGCGCGTCATGATCGCCATGGCGCTCGCGCTCGGGCCCGATCTGCTGATCGCCGACGAGCCGACGACGGCCCTCGACGTCACCACCCAGGCGCAGATCCTTGCGTTGATCCGGCGGCTGCAGCGCGAAAAGAACATGAGCGTCATGTTCATCACGCACGATTTTGGCGTCGTCGCAGAAATCGCCGATCGCGTCATCGTCATGGAGAAAGGCGCGATGGTCGAGCAAGGCGTCGCTTCCGACGTGCTCGGCAATCCTAGCCATCCCTACACCAGGCGACTGATCGCCGCCGTTCCACACATGATCGAGAATGAGACGAAGTCGCGCGGCGATGCGCCTGTCGTGCTGGAGGTGCAGAAGCTCGACAAGACCTACCGGCCAGGCATCGGGTTCTTCTCACGCTCGCGCATCGTGCACGCCGTCAAGCAGGTCAGCTTTGAAGTCCGCCAAGGTCGGACACTTGGGATCGTCGGGGAGTCCGGCTCGGGAAAATCGTCGCTAGGCCGCGTCCTCCTGAAGCTGCTGGACAGCGATGGCGGCAGCATTCTGTTCGACGGCAAGGATATCGCGGCGCTTTCGGCTTCCGAGTTCCGGCCGATGCGGCCGCATATTCAGATGATTTTCCAGGATCCATTCGCCTCGCTCAATCCGCGGCAGACGATCGCCAAGATCCTCACCGTCGGCCCGATGGCGCACGGCCTGTCCGCTCGCGAAGCGCGCGCGAAAGCGTTGAAGCTGCTTCGGCTGGTCGGGCTCGACGAGGGTGCCTACGACCGGTTTCCGCATGAATTTTCAGGCGGCCAGCGCCAGCGGATCGGCATCGCTCGGGCTCTGATGATGGACCCCAAGGTCCTGGTCGCCGACGAAGCGGTCTCCGCCCTCGACGTCTCCATCCAGGCGCAGATTCTTGATCTGCTGGCCAATATCCAGGAGGAAATGAAGATCGCCATGATCTTCATCACTCACGACCTGAGAGTGGCAAGCCGTATCTGTGACGAGATTCTGGTCATGAACCGCGGCGAAGTCGTGGAGTCCGGCCCGCCTTGGCAGATATTCCGATCCCCGCGTCACGCCTATACCCAGCAACTCATCTCTGCCATTCCCGGCAAGGAATGGGTCCCCGCCGCCTAGGCGGCGATCGAGAACGTCCCGCGATCCATCGATGACGGCGCCGATAGAGGACGCGGATCGCAAGGCCGTGTCTCGATCGAACTGCACGCGCGCACCTCGGGCCTTCCTGCAGGGGAGATAGTTGCTTTTGTCCATCAAAAGTAGTTGCAATTGTCCACTACCCGCTCAACTATGCCTTTGAAGGCTCGCGGCAACCTCGATTTTCAAGGCTGCCGGTGATCTCGACGCAGGCTGCCAGGAAAGCCTCAGGAGAGTGTCCGTTGCCGAAGAAGAAGAAAGGCCCTCCTCATACCGTCGAGACGGTAGGGCTCGATGTCCTCGAAGACACGTTGAGCTTCTATATCAGAAGCATCAACATCGCCCTTTCTCGTGATCTCGATGACCGCCTGGAGGGTCTCGATGTCGCCCGGGGAACCGGCAAGATCACCACCTTGCTTCTTGTCGACAGCCATCCAGGGATACGACCCTCGGTCATCGCGCAGCTCATTATGCGCGATCGCTCAGCCATGGGCCGGCTGGTCGACCAGATGATCGAGCACGATCTTCTGACGCGGGAGGCCGCAGCGGACGACGGACGCGCGCAGGAGCTCCATATCACCGAAAAGGGAGCGGACCTCGCCCGCAAGGTTCGCAAGATCGCCACCAAGCAATCCAGCGATTTCTTCGCCGGTGTGCCCGAAGAAGACCAGAAGCGTCTGCTCGACATATTGCGGCGAGTCTATCGTCGCACCGTGGGTCTCGGCCAATGAGGGAGCCGGCAGCAGTGGGCCGAGTGCAGGCCACCCAGCGGGTGGCGCTCCTGTCGGGTGCTAGTCGCGGGATCGGTGCGGCTTGCGCCCGGCACTTGTATGAAACGGGCTGGTCACTGTCGCTCGGCATGCGTGAACCGGTGCAACCTGACTGGGCAGACAGCGAGCGCGTCCGCGTATTCCCTTATGAAGCCGCGGCTGCCAACGCCGAACGGGCGTGGGTCGACGGCACCATCGATGGCTTCGGTCGGATCGACGCGGTCATTGCCTGTGCCGGCATCATGATTCCGAAGTCGGTCATCGACGTCGACGACACCGATCTCGATCTGATGTTCGAGATCAACGTGAAGGCTCCGCGCCGCCTGGTGCGCGCGTCATGGGACTGGCTTGCGGCAAGTCGAGCAGGCCGGGTCATTATTCTCGCCTCGCTGTCGGGCAAGCGGGTCAAGTCCGCGACATCAGGCTCTTATTCGATCTCCAAGTTTGCTGCCGTCGCCCTTTCCCACGGCATCCGGCAGGCGGGGTGGGATCTCGGAATTCGAGCCACGGCCGTCTGCCCCGGATTCGTCGCCACCGATATGGCGCGCAGCATCACCGATCGCGCCGACGCACTGATGACCGATCCCGATGATCTCGCACGGAGCATCGGGATGCTCCTCGATCTGCCCAATAATGCAAGCGTCGCGGAATTTTCCATCAATTGCCAGCTCGAGGAGCTCTACTGAGCATGCCCGGACCGTTCGTCATCCCCGTTCATGGAGATATTGAACTGCCAAAGGAGGTGGACTGCGTCGTCATCGGCGGCGGCATCGTCGGCGCCTCCACGGCGCTGGAACTCGCCGAAAGCGGTTTGCGGGTGGCTTTGTGCGAAAAGGGCGGAATCGGCCAGGAGCAGTCCAGCCGCAACTGGGGCTGGGTACGCATCTCCCGTCGAGATCCGCGCGAGGTCCCGCTGATGGCGGAAGCACTGCGCATCTGGACGCGGCTCTCCGAACGAACGGGGCGGGATACCGGCTACACGCGTGCAGGAATCGTGTTCACCTGCGCTAACGACAAGGAATACGACCGGCACGAACGCTGGGGACGTCATCTCGAAGGCTATCAGCTCGAGTCGCGAATGATCGGTGCGGGAGAATTGCGTGACCTCCTCCCCGGCTCCAATCTCGATGTCAAAGGCGCGCTGTACACACCCGCCGACGGCCGCGCCGAGCCGCAGAAGGCCGCCCCGGCGATTGCCGAAGCCGCGCGCGAGCGCGGCGCCGCCATTCTAACGGAGTGCGCGGTGCGCGGCGTGGAGACAACCAACGGCGCCGTCTCGGGTGTCGTGACAGAACGTGGTTTCATTGCCTGCAAGGCAGTCGTCCTTGCCGGAGGCGCTTGGTCGAACCTATTTTGCGGAGCGCTTGACCTTGATCTGCCTCAGTTGAAGGTCATGAACACGGTCCTTCGCACGACGCCGGTCGAGAACGGGCCGGAACAGGCCGTATGGGCAAACAATTTCGCCATGCGCAAGCGCCAGGATGGCGGATATACCATCGCCTCCAGCACCACCAATGTCGTCGATATCGTGCCGAACTCCTTTCGGTACGCGCGCGACTTCCTTCCGGCCTGGAAGATGGAATGGCGATCGCTGAATTTCCGTCTCGGAAGCCGTTTCCTCGAAGAGGCAAGAGTGCCGACCCGTTGGGCAATGGATGAGGCCAGTCCTTTCGAATACTGCCGCGTGCTCGACCCCAAGCCGTCGAAGAAAAGCTCCGAGCGTATCCTTTCGAACGCCCGCAAGGCATTTCCGGTTCTGGACAAGGCAGAGATCGCGCAGCGCTGGGCCGGCTATATCGACGTCACGCCCGACGCCGTCCCCGTCATTTCCGCGGTCAATGCCGTCCCCGGCTTCCATGTCGCGACTGGGTTCTCGGGCCATGGCTTCGGCATCGGCCCGGCCGCAGGCAGGCTGATGGCAGACATCGTCACGGGGCGGCCGCCGATCGTCGACCCGACGGACTTCAGATGGTCGCGGTTTTCGGACGGATCGAAGGTCGCGCCAATCAGTGGATTCTAACCGCTCCGACAAGAGAGCGGGACGCAGCAAAAGTGGAACACTTCAAAAAGGAGATTCTAATGTCAAACCAGAGCAGCAGCACAGTCTTTCGGCCGACGCGTCGCCAGACGCTTGGAATGGCAATCGCCGGCGCCGGCCTCGCCATGCCCAACCTGACAGGGGCCGGCAAAGCCCTTGCCGCAACCCCGCCGAGCGCGCCCAAGGGGCAGGTGATCGTCGGCTTTTCTCAGGAACCCACCGTCTTCAATCCGCACCTGGTGCATATCGAGGTCGACGAGGGCATTCACTTCAGCGTCTTCGATCCGCTGTTTGGCGTCGACCCGAAAGGTAATTTCTACCCCGCACTCGCCAAGGAGGTGCCGACCGTCGAAAACGGCGGCATCTCGGCCGACGGGCTTGAGTGGCGCGTAAAGCTGCGCGATGACGTCAAGTGGCATGACGGAAAGCCGTTCACGGCCGAGGACGTCAAGTTCACGCTCGAACTCTTGGTCGACCCGAAATTTCTGAGCTGGCGGCGCGCCGGCCACGAACTTATCCAGGATTTGACCGTCGTCTCGCCAACCGAGATCAGCTGGAAGATGAAGGAGCCTTACGCGCCCTATCCGTCGATCCTGGCGGCGACTTTCATCGTCCCGAAACATGTGCTCGGTGCGGCGGAGGACAAGAATACCGCGCCGTTCAACAATGCTCCCATCGGAACCGGACCGTTCAAGTGGGTGGAGCGCACGGCCGGCGATCATATCGAGCTGGCCGCCAATACCGACTACTTTGGCGATGGCCCTTATCTCGAGCGGCTGATCTATAAATACATTCCGGACCTGACGGTTCTCTACACCCAGTTCAAGACCGGCGACATCGATGTCATCGGACTGCAGTGGATCACGCCCGACCATTACGAGGAGGCCAAGGCGTTGAGCGGAACATCCGTAGCCGTCATTCCCGCCGCCACCGTCGAATCGCTCAGCTTCAATATGGAGCGCCCGCAGTTCAAGGAACTCGCCGTTCGCCAAGCGCTGTACTATGCGCTGGACAAGCAGACGATCATCGACGCCCTCTACTACGGACTGCCAACCCCCACCGAAACCTACATGCCGCAGCAATCTTTCTACTACAATCCGGATCTGCCTAAGCAGGAATACAATCTGGACAAGGCGAAGAAATTGCTGGACGACGCCGGCTGGGTCCCTGGCAGCGACGGTGTTCGCGTCAAGGATGGCGTCCGCCTCTCGTTCAAGAACTCGACCACGGCGGGCAATCATATCCGCGAACAGGCGCAGCAGTTCATCCAGCAATCGTATCGCGACATCGGTGTCGAAGTGGAGATCTCCAACCTGCCGCCTGCGGTCATGTGGGGGGACTACTGGATGAAGTCGCAATTCGATTCCGTTGTCGTCGGCATCAACTTCCTGACAGGGTCCGACCCCAATACTTCGGATTACCTCAGTTCGAAATCAATTCTGGCCAAGGGCGGCGCTGGCCAGAATACCTGGCAGTACGCCAACCCGGAGGTGGACAAGCTGCTCGAAGCCGGCGGTGTCGAATTCGTGCCGGAAAAGCGCAAGCAAGCCTACCTGAAAATCCAGGAGACCGTGCGCAACGACCTGCCATTCCTGCCGATATTCCAATACGCGACGGTCCGCGGACACAAGTCCGGTGTCGAAGGCGTCGTCCCGAACATCAATGTGCGCATCGACTCCTGGGACGTAGCCACCTGGTACTGGTCATAGCTCCGGAAATGGGCCGGGCCGGCAATGACCGGCTCGGCCTGCATCGCCGTAGATTCAAGGTGTTAGAGCGTACTTTGTGCGTCCAATTGGACGCGCGTCGCTCTAAGGCGCGCCCTGGCGCAACCGTATCCGACTGACAGCAAACGGAGGCAACCGGCATGCTTCGCTATCTGCTGGGACGTTTCTGGCAAAGTCTTGTCCTGCTCCTGCTGGTCTCGATGATTGGCTTTGCCGTCCTGAACCTCGCTCCGGGTGGGCCGCTTTCGCAGTTCAGCCTCACGCCGGGAATGACGCAGGCCGATCTCGATCGCATCGCCTCGCAAATGGGTCTCGATCGACCTCTTCCGGTACAGTACATCGACTGGCTGGGGCATCTGCTTCGCGGTGACTGGGGACGTTCCTTCCGGGACGGCAGGCCCGTGCTCGACATCATCTGGGAGCACCTTCTCGCGACACTGCTGCTGATGGGCGTATCGACCGCGATCGCCATCTTCGTCGGCACCTGCATAGGTGTGCTGGGCGCGCTCAAACGGTACTCGATCTTCGACTACGCTGCGACGGTCGGCGCGATGGTGGCATTGTCGATCCCGACCTTCTGGTTCGGGTTGATCGCGATTTACATCTTCTCGCTCCGGCTCAGGTGGCTGCCGGCCGGCAACATGTACACGATCGGCGATGGCTCGCTCGGTGACTATGCGATCCATCTCATCATGCCGAGCATCGTTCTTGCGCTGGTCAATATCGCCGTGTGGAGCCGCTACATGCGGACCGCGACGCTCGACGTCATCAATCAGGATTTCGTCCGCACTGCCCGGGCCAAGGGACTGAGGCCCCGACGTGTGTTGATCCGTCACATCCTCGGAAACGCGCTGCTTCCGATGATCACGCTGATGGGGCTGCAGCTGCCGACAATACTGGGTGGCGCCCTGGTGACGGAAACCGTCTTCACCTGGCCCGGCATGGGACGGCTGTTCCTCGATAGTCTCGGCTACAGCGACTACCCCGTGGTGATGGGCCTGCTGATGATGTCCGCGGTTCTCGTCCTGGTCGGTAACCTGGCCGCCGACCTCACCGTCGCATTCGTCGATCCGCGCATTCGATTGAGCTGAGGACCAAAAAAATGAGCCAGTCGGAATTACTCCTCCCCGCCCGCTCCACGCAACCCTGGTGGCGCAGCCGCACCGTGCGCCGATTTGCCCGCCATCGGCTGGCGATGTTTGGCTTAGCCACGATCATCATACTGGTCCTCGCCTGCGTCATCGGACCCTTTCTCCTGCCCTTTGATGATCTTTACATCGACCTGCGTGGACGGTTCTCCCCACCGTTCACCGGCTACCATTTCTTCGGCACCGATCCGCTCGGACGCGACATCGCGGCGCGCCTTCTCATGGCTGGTCGCGTTTCGCTGCTGGTCGGTTTCGCTGCCATGCTCCTCAGCACCGTCTTCGGAACCGTGCTCGGGATTGTGGCAGGCTTCTTCGGCGGCCGCATCGGCACCGTGCTGATGCGTTTCGTCGACGCGATGCTGTCCTTTCCCAACATCTTCCTGCTGCTGGCGATGGCTGCCTTCATCAAGCCGAGCCCGATCATGATCACCCTGATCATAGCGGCGACGAGCTGGATGGAAATCGCCCGCATTGTCGAGGCGGAAGTGCGCTCCCTGCGCGAACGCGACTTCGTGGTCGCCGCCCGGATGCTCGGGCTCAGCAACAGCCACATCATGTTTCGCGAGCTTCTGCCCAATGCGATCGGCCCGATCATCGTCGCGGCCACGCTTACCGTCGCCCGCGCCATTCTCCTTGAGGCCTATGTCAGCTTCCTTGGCTACGGCATCCAGCCGCCGCTGCCGAGTTGGGGCAACATGCTCAACGGCGCCCAGCAGTATCTCGATAGCGCGCCGTGGCTGGCGATCGTTCCTGGCGCCGCCATCACACTGGCGGTCACCAGTTTCAATTTTATCGGCGACGGCCTGCGCGATGCGCTCGACGCGCGAAGCGACATGCTGTGAGGCCGTCTGGCATGACAAGGTTTTCGCCGTTTGAAGTCTCGCTCTGGTATGCGACCGCAAAACCGGCGCCAAAAACCGACCCGCTGCAAGGACGCACGAGGGCGGACGTCTGCATCGTCGGCGGTGGCTATACCGGATTGACGACTGCGCTCGATCTCGCTCGCGACGGCATACGCGTCGTTCTTCTCGAAGCTCAGGAGATCGGGTTCGGCGGCTCGGGACGCAATGCCGGCCACTGCACGCCAACCTTTACGCATTACAGCCTGCCCGAACTGCGTGCCATGTTGGGCGAGCCGTGGGCCGAAAGGCTGATCGCCCGGCAGACAGGGGCCAACAGACAAGTCGCGGGGATGATCAAGCGTTACGGCATCGATTGCGAATGGCAGCAGAACGGCTACGTCATGGGCGCGCTTACGCCAGGCGCCGTCGCCAAGCTCGAGGCGAAGGCGCAGCAGTACAATGCAGTTGGCGCCAGGACGTGGGTGCTCGACAGGCAGGCTAGCGAGGAGATGACCGGCAGCCCGCGATATTATGGCGGCTGGTTCCATTCCGAGGCTGGTCACCTCAATCCCTTGAGCTATGCAAGAGGGCTGGCGCGCGCCGTCATCGAGGAGGGCGGCACGATCCATACCAAGTCGCCTGTCCGCGATGTCGTGCGGCAGGACGGCGCCTGGGCAGTGCACTCGGGCGAAGGGATTGTGGTTGCGGACAAGGTCATCTTTGCGACAGGCGCCTATACCGTTAACGGTTGGCCCGGCCTCGACCGGACCTACAAGATCCAGAAGGTGTTCGTCGCCGCGACGCAGCCGCTGACCGGCGCGGAACGCCAAACCGTCCTGCCACGCAACGCCACCATGCATGATGGCCGCGGCGACATCTTCGTCTACAAGTACAACACCGAGGGACGGATTGTCGCCTCGATGTTCCCTATGGGCCGGCGCGGCCGGGACATGGCGTTCACACACCGCCTCATGTCCGACCGTCTGCATTGGCTCCATCCGCAGATCAGCAGCGACTTGAGATGGGAGTATTTCTGGTTCGGTGAACTGGACATGCAGAAGCGCACCATCCCGCGATTCTACCAGCTCGCGCCGGGCGTCGTCGCGCTGACTGGCCTGTCCGGTCGGGGCGTGCCGACCGGCAGCATGCTCGGCGGCATACTCGGCGAATGGGCGAAGGGCGTCCCTGAAAAAGACCTGTCGCTGAAGCTCGAACCGCTCCGGCGCGCACCCTTCTTCATGTCGTTCGCCCCGGCCGCCATGTTGCGATACTATCGCGTCTCGGACTGGTTGCGGGCACGGGCGAGCGGAGCTCCACTTCCACCGCACGCTTAGCGAGTCCGGAGGAAGGGCACAGAGAGGTCCGTAACCGGTATTCGCTATCAGATTTCGACCAGCTCGATGTCACCTTTCCACCCATTTTGCGCGGACGGGTTGTGCATAATCGCAGTTTGCGGTTTGACCCCGATTGCAATCCGCTAGCCTGCGCTAGTTATTGCTCCATCCAGCCGGTGTTGAAAGGAACTCTGGGCAGCGGTTGGGAATTCATATCCTGGGAGGAAATCACGATGAGAAAATTCGTCGCCGCTCTGGCCGCAGCCGCAGCCGTCACGCTCTATCCGTTCGCCGCGGGCGCGCAAACCTATCCCGAACGCACCATCACCGTTGTGGTGCCGTTTTCGGCAGGCGGCCCGACCGACACGGTCACGCGCCTCGTCGCGGAAGCCATGTCGAAGGATCTCGGCCAGCAGATCATCGTCGAGAATGTCGGCGGTGCCGGCGGCACACTGGGCGCCGGCCGCGTCGCGCAAGCCGATCCCGACGGCTATACGCTGCTCCTCCATCACATCGGCATGGCGACAAGCGCTACGCTATACCGAAAGCTCGCATACGACACACTGAACGGCTTCGAATATGTCGGCCTCGTCACCGATGTGCCGATGACCATCGTCGGCCGCAAGGACCTCGAGCCGACGGATCTGAAGGGGCTGGTCGACTACGCCAAGGCGAACAAGGATACCGTCACCGTCGCCAATGCCGGCATAGGCGCGGCCTCGCATCTGTGCGGGATGCTGTTCATGAGCGCGATCGGCACACCGCTGGTCACCGTGCCCTACAAGGGCACCGGCCCGGCCATGACCGATCTTCTCGGCGGCCAGGTCGACATCATGTGCGACCAGACAACCAATACCACCAAGCAGATCCAGGGCGGCACGATCAAGGCCTATGCCGTCACCTCGTCTGAACGCCTCGATGTGCTGCCCGATCTGCCGACGACGACGGAAGCCGGTCTCCCGGAGGTGCAGGTCGGTATCTGGCACGGCCTCTACGCGCCCAAGGGCACGCCGGCCGAGGTCACCGAGCGCCTGTCGAAATCGCTTCAGGTCGCGCTGAAGGACCCGAACGTCGTCGCCCGCTTCGCCGAGCTCGGCACCAAACCGTCGTCCGACGCAGATGCGACGCCGGCCGCGCTGAAGGCCAAGCTGGAAGGCGAGATCGCGCGCTGGAAGCCGATCATCGAAGCCGCCGGCCAGTACGCCGACTAAGGTTTTGAACGGGGCGCCACCAGCGCCCCGTTTTTCACACCGGCATCAGCGTGCCCCGCGGCGGGCCTGGGAGGACGTCATGAAACCTTTCACGATCGACACGACCAACGGCACATGCGCCGCGCTGTTCATCTTTCTTGGCGGATTTTTCGCTCTGCAGTCGCTCGGCCTCGAAATCGGCACCGCCTTCCGCATGGGACCGGGCTATTTCCCCCTGGTCCTGGCGATCGTGCTGATCCTGCTTGGCGCCGTCATCCTCGTCGAAGCGGTGCGCTTCGAGAGCGAGCCGATCGGGCATATAGCCTGGCGCGGCATGCTGTTCATCCTCCCTGCCCCGATCTTCTTCGGCCTGACCGTGCGCGGCCTCGGCTTCATCCCCTCGATCTTCCTGACGGCGCTGATCGCATCCTTTGCCAGCGGCCGCATGAGGCCGCTGACCGCGCTCGTGCTCTCCGCTTGCCTGACGCTGTTTGCGTTCCTCGTCTTCAGCTATGCGCTCGGCCTGCCGTTCCGGCGCTTCGGCCCGTGGCTGCCTCCATGGCTGGTATGGTGAGAGGATGAACATGGAACTCCTCGACAACCTCGCGCTCGGCTTTTCGACGGCCACGTCGCTGGCAAACCTCGGTTTCTGCCTGATCGGCGTCCTTCTCGGCACGCTGATCGGCGTCCTGCCCGGTATCGGCGCCACCGCGACCATCGCCATGCTGTTGCCGATCACCTTCCAGATCGGCGACCCGGTTTCCTCCCTGATCATGCTCGCCGGCATCTACTACGGCGCGCAATATGGCGGCTCGACCACCGCCATCCTCATCAACATGCCCGGCGAATCCTCGTCAGCCGTTACCGCGATCGACGGCTACCAGATGGCCAAGAACGGCCGCGCCGGGGCGGCACTCGCGATCGCGGCGATAGGCTCGTTCTTTGCCGGCACGGTGTCGACGTTCCTCGTCGCCATCTTCGCCCCGCCGCTGACGGCGATCGCGCTGCAATTCGGCGCGGCCGAGTATTTTTCGCTGATGATCGTCGGCCTCGTCTCGTCCGTGGCGCTTGCCCACGGCTCGATCGTCAAGGCGCTGGCGATGGTCGTGCTCGGCCTGCTGCTCGGCATTGTCGGCACCGACATCTACACCGGCACACCGCGCTTCACGCTTGGCATCCGCGAATATGCCGACGGGCTGAATTTCGTCGCGGTGGCGGTCGGCGTCTTCGGCGTCGCCGAGATACTGCGCAACCTCGAAAACGAGCACGAGCGCTCCGTGATGATCCGAAGGGTCTCCGGCCTTATGCCGACCCGCGAGGACTTTCGGCGTATGGCGGCTCCCATTGTGCGCGGCACGATCATCGGTTCGGCGCTCGGCATCCTGCCGGGAGGCGGCGCGATCCTTGCAGCCTTTGCCTCCTACACGGTGGAAAAGCGTGTATCGAAAAATCCGGGGGAATTCGGCAAGGGCGCCATCGAAGGCGTCGCCGGACCGGAATCGGCCAACAATGCCGGCGCGCAGACCTCCTTCATCCCGATGCTGACGCTCGGCATTCCGGCCAACCCGGTCATGGCGCTGATGATCGGCGCGATGATCATACAAGGCATCGTGCCCGGCCCCAATGTCGCGATCGAACAGCCGGCGCTGTTTTGGGGCATTATCGCCTCGATGTGGATCGGCAATCTGATGCTGATCGTCTTGAACCTGCCACTGATCGGGCTTTGGGTAAAACTCCTGACGATCCCCTACTACGTGCTCTTCCCGATCATCATGGCGTTCTGCTCGATCGGCGTTTACAGCGTCAACACCAACATCTACGACCTCTACGCCGTCGCCTTCTTCGGCTTCCTTGGCTACCTCCTGACCAAGCTACGCTGCGAGCCCGCGCCGCTGCTGCTCGGCTTCGTGCTTGGCCCGCTGCTCGAGGAAAACCTGCGCCGCGCCATGATTCTCGCGCGCGGCGACCCGAGCACCTTCCTCACCAGGCCGATCAGCGCCGGCCTGCTCTTCATCGCGCTCGCCGTGCTCGTCATCGTCTTCCTGCCGGCGGTCAAGAAGAAGCGCGAAGAGGTGTTCGTGGAGGAGAATTAGCGAACGTCACGCGGCTGCCTGTCCACGGACGCGGCCGCCGATGCGGCCCCCGGTTTCCGAATCGAACAGAAAGACGGCGGTGTCCTGGAAGGTGATGCCGATCGGCTCATCCATGTCGTAGTGCGCCGATTTATCGGCCTTGACGGTTACGGTGGCCCCACCGAATTGGCAGGTGATCAAGGTATGATCGCCGATCAGTTCCACAGCGTAGACCCGTGCCGCAATCTTGCCCTCCGATGGGCCCGTGACCCGGCAATCCTCGGGCCGAAGGCCGGCAGTGACCTTTTTCCGGCTCTCGGCAACGCTGGTCGCAAATCGTCCTTCCGCACACACGAAGGTACCCTCGACCAGCTCGCCATGGAGAAAATTCATCGGCGGTGAGCCGATGAAGCCAGCGACGAACAGGTTCGCCGGATCGTCGTAGATCTGTCGGGGTGTCGCGATCTGCTGCACGACGCCACGGTTCATGATGGCAACACGGTGAGCCAAGGTCATGGCCTCGATCTGATCGTGGGTGACGTAGATCGTCGTCACGCCCAGATCAGCCTGCAGGCGCTTCAGCTCCGAGCGCATGTGGCCGCGCAGCTTGGCGTCGAGATTGGAGAGCGGCTCGTCCATCAGGAAGACGCTCGGCCGCCGCACCATGGCGCGGGCAAGCGCGATGCGCTGCCGCTGACCGCCGGAAAGCTGCCGTGGATAGCGGTCGAGGAACTCCTCGAGGTGGACCTTGACGGCGGCGCTGCGGACGGAGGCGTCGCGTTCAGTGCGCGGCACGCCCCGCAGCTTCAGCGGATATGCGATGTTCTCCGCAACGGTCATATGCGGATAGAGCGCGTAGGACTGGAACACCATCGCCACGTCGCGATACTTGGGCAGCACATGGGTGACGTCGCGGTCGCCGATGAGGACGCGGCCGGAACTCACCGATTCAAGCCCGGCGACCATGCGCAGCGCCGTCGTCTTGCCGCAGCCCGAGGGGCCGAGCAGCACCAGGAACTCGCCGTCCTGGATCTCCAGGTCGAGCCCTTTGACCACCTCGACCGCGCCGAAGGACTTGTAGATATCGGACAGGGTGACCCGCATATCGACTAGCCCTTCACTGCGCCGACCAGCAGCCCGCGCGCAATGTGCTTCTGCAGGATGCTCGAGATGACGATCACGGGGGCGATCATCACGGTGATCAAGACCGACATGTTCCACCATTGCGGCCCGCGCGTCGTGTTCTGTGCCGATACCAGCACCGGCATCGTCTGCGCGTCGGCATTGGAAAGGAAGAGGGCCAGCAGATACTCGTTCCAGGCAAGGATCAGCACCAGCAGAAAGGTCGCGACCAAGCCGGATCGCACCAGCGGCAGCGCGATGGTGAAGAAAACGCGGAACTTGGAGGCCCCGTCTATCTGTGCGCTCTCCTCAAGGTCGAGCGGGATGCCGGCGAAGAAATCGCGAGTCAGCCACACGACGATCGGCAGGTTGATGGCGGTGTAGGTGGCGATCAGCGCCACCTGTGTGTCAAGCAGGCGCATCTGCTGGAACATCACGTAGATCGGCAACACGGCGACGATCGGCGGCATGATGCGGTTGGAGATGATCCAGAATTCAATGTCGTTGTTGCCGACAGCAAGCCTCGTGCGTCCAACAAGCGTGAACAGCGCGATGATGAAGAGAGCGGCTGCCACGGCAACGGCGATCTCCCACTGCACGCCGAAAGTGGCCACCGCGACGATGATTGCGGTGAGGAGGATCAAGAAGAGCGCAACGGCGACGAGCTTCACCTGGAAGCGAATACGCACGAGCGCGTAGGCCGCCAGCGAGCCGATCAGGACTGCGAGCAGCGTGCTCGCCACCGCGACAACGACCGAATTCATGTAAGGGCGCAGCGTGTAATTCTGCACGAGCATGAAGTCCCATGCCTGCAGCGAGGGGGCAAAGTCGACGAACGGGAGATAGAACGGCCCATTGTCGACCTCCCCCGGCCCCTTGAAGGATGTGATGAACACCCAGTACAGAGGAATCACCACAACGAGCGTCCACAGGAACAGCAGCGCATAGGTCACGATCCTGGCGACCGGTGCCTGGCTGTCGATCGAGGCCGGCTCGAACAGCCGGCGCGCCAGCGAGCGCGGCTCGGCGCTCATGCTTCGAACCGGCGCGCCGGCCGGACCACAAAATTGAAGAACGAGACGCATACGATGGTCGAGATGAAGAGGAGCATGTAACCGACAGCGGCCGAGCCGCCGAGATCCTGGGTACGCCAGGAAATGAAGGAGTGGAGCGTCATCGATTCCGTCGCCAGGCCGGGACCGCCGCCGGTGAGCACGTTCGGCAGATCGACGATCTTGAAAGCCTCGATGAGCCGGATCAGCACGACGGTAGCGGCAATCGGCGCGATCGCCGGCCAGGTAATGTCGCGAAAAATCTGGAAGCCGTTGGCTCCGTCGAGCCGCGCCGCCTCGACCTGGTCGCGCGGCTGGTTCTCAACGGCCGCCAGCAGCACGATGAACATGAACGGCGTCCACTGCCAGGTATCGCCGACCAACACCATCAGCCGCGCCGACCAGGCCTCTGTGGCCCACGACCACTCGCTGATGCCGAAAGCGCGCACGATCGGGGCGAAGGGGCCCTTCTGCATGTCGGCGAGCATGCGAAACGTGTAGGCGATGCCAACCGGGGTCACCATCAGCGGGATGAAGAAGAGGACGCGAAAGAAATTCCTGCCGCGAATTGGCTGGCCGCAGAGGAGCGCGAGGCCCAGCCCCAGTGCGAACTGCACGGACACACCGACGAACACGTAGAGAAGCGTGTTGACGACAGTTCCCGGCACGCCGCCCGGTGCCATGGTGGCCAGCGCGAGAACCGCCAGGCCCATAGCCATTGCCGTCGTGAGAAGGCGACCAATCACGCCGGCGATGGTCGGCCTGCCACGCCAGAGATAGCGGGCGAGAAGAAAAAGCAGCCCTGCCGCGACCAACGCCAGCAAAGCGGATTGGACAAAACCGAACGTGCCGAATTTGCCGAGCAAGTGATACTGCTGCGAGCCGACCAGCAGCTTGCGGAAGTTCACAAGTCCGATGAATTTCAGCGTGAATCCGCCCGGCGCGAGCGCAAAGCGCGAAAGCGCGAGATAGGCCGAGATGATGAGCGGAAAAATCGCGAAGCACAGAAGCACGACGACGGCTGGCAGCACCATGATCCGGCCCGAGTGACCGTCCAGCCATTCGGCCCAGCTGCGGCGGTCGGCAGCTTCTGGCATAGTGTCGGTTGCGGTCATCATAACCCGGGAATGTGGGGCAGGCATGAGACCCGGCGCGGACCGATGCCACGCCGGGTCGATTGCTTGGCCACCTATTTGGCGCCGATAGTCGCCTTGTAAAGTTCGAGCTGCTTGTCTTTGCCAATCTCGTCGTTCAGCTCATTCCAGCCTTCCTCGACCGCCGAAACCGTCGCTTCCTTGTCGATTTCGCCGGCAAGGAAGCGCGAGACCGCTTCGTCGAGCACGACCTGCTGGTATTTCTGATTTTGTGGGATGCGCAGGTCGAGGATCATGTTCGGGCTGCTCATGCTGTCGTTGATCGCGCCCAGGTACACTTTGGCCTCATCCTCGCTCATGTTGGCCTTCTTCCAAAGGTCGCTGTAGCTGAGCTGCGAAGTGCGATACGGGTTGAAGCCGGTGCCGCCGACGGTCACGTCGGCGTTCGACTGTGCCGGCTGCGTCATGAACGAGAAGTAGGCGTAGGCGGCGTCCTTTACCTTCGGATCGGCCGCCGCGTTGATGCCGCCGCCCCAGCCGCCAAAAGCTGCGAAGGGTGCATGGTTCACGCCGTCGATCGCGTGCGGGCAGTTTTCTGCCGTGCAAGCCTCTAGCTTGCCGGTGTCCCAGTTCAGGACCTCCTTGGATCCGGGCATGATCGCCGCGCCCCATTTGCCCATCACCTTGGACTGGGCCGGATCGATCGAGATCGTGCCTACATCGCCCCAGTCGAGGTTCAGCGCGCAGCGGCCGGAAGCGAAGAGCGGCCTTGTATCGCTGACATCGAGATTCAGCTCGTCCGGCGGGCCGTATTTGGTCGATTCAGACAGGAAGTCGAGCGCCTTGCGGAAGGCGTCGTTGTTGACGAGCGGCGTCATGTCCTTGGTGTTGAAGAAGGTGCCCTGGCTGGTTCCCTTGGACTGGGTCATCGAGCCGACCACATCGGTGACGAACCAATAGCTCTGCGCGTTGCGCTTCTTGGCGATGCACGAGCCGAAATCCGGCGTGCCATCGCCGCTCATGTCCTTGCCATGCGTGGCCTTGGCGACCTCGAGATATTCGTCCCAAGTTTTCGGCACCGCCAGGCCGGCCGCTTCCAGCACGTCCTTGCGGTAGTACATCATGTGGAAGTCGCCATCGAGCGTGATCATGTAGGTCTTGCCGCTGTACTTCTCGGAGAAGTCTCGGAAGAACGCGCCCACATCGTCCTGCTGGATGTCCTTGTCGGCCTCGACCCGCGGCGTCAGGTCCTCGAGGTAGCCGCCGGCAATGTAGTCGACCATCCATTGCGGGGCGAACACCCCGGCATCGACCGAGTTGGTGCCGCTCGCCCAGTCGGTGAGTATCTTTTGATAGAGATCCGAGAAAGGCACCGCGATGACATTGATCTTGGCGCCGGTGAGCGCTTCGAACTCGGGCGCGCGCCTCTGTAGCGGCTCCTGAATCGCCCCGGTCTGCGTAATGACGTTCACGGTAACGCCCGCAAACGGTTTGTCCTGCGCAAAGGCAGGTGCGCCAACCAGCGCGGCAAAAGCCGAAACGCCGGCCAGAAAGACCCCAATTCTCATCAGACTTCCTCCCATATTGACCGGGACCTGTTCCTGCGGACCAAGCCGTCGGCATCCTCCCCGTCGGTTGCCGTCGCCAGAGCACGGCACCAACGCTCCTCAAGTACAATATCGGCATCGCACAGCGAGTCCAGTGCCTTGCCGCAACGGAAGATGAGGTGCCCAGCCGGGCTTCCAGCTGATGCATGTCGCTCAAAAGCATGCCCTCGGGCGTGCCCGGGGTGCCCAGTCATTGCAAATTAGTGTGGCGGAACAACATCAGCTTGTGCGCGTCGGGTATCTGCTGCGCCAGGCCGAGCACAACGCTGTCGAGCAGGACGAGGCAGGATTGCTCGAACAGGCTGCCGCCAAACTGTTTCGATTCCCCGACAGGGACATGCAGCGTGACGTCGGCAATGCCGGCCAGGGTCCCCGCCGGCTCATGCGTCAGCGTAACGACCTTGGCACCCTCCGCCTTGGCGATGCGGGCAAAGCCTGTGCTGACCGGCGTCTCCCCAGAGCCGGAGACGATCAGCAGCGCATCGCCCCTGCGTATCGAGGGCGCCGATACCTCACCGACAAAATGCACCGTTCGGCCAAGATGCATGAACCGCATCGCGCCCATCTGCGCGACAAGGCCGGAGCGTCCCTGCCCGGAAAAGAACCATCGCTGATCGGGGTCATCGAACGCCTGCACCAGCCTTGCAAAGGCGTCGACGTCGATCCGGCCAAGAAGGTCGGTTATCTCCTGTCCCACGGCCAGCCACGGCCTGGATTGGGCAATCTGTCGCGAATCCATCGTGCTATCTCTTTCGGGCTTGCGGATTCTGTGATGGCGCTGCCGACCACGAGGATTTCCGGCTCGACTGCGATCACCGCTTCCAGCGTGTCGGGGCCGATCCCGCCGGCGAGCGAAACCAGAAAGCCGCGATCGTGCATCTTTTTCACGGCGTCGATATGTGAGGTGGAGGTGTTGCCCGCCAGCCGCGCGTCGGTTGGCGAGTGGACCGCGACATAGCCGAAGCTTTCGGGGAAGACAGCATTCAAAGGAAGCAATTCTGCCTTGCCCGTCTCGGTGATGGTGTCGACGATGACCGTCGCGCCGAAGGCGGCGGCACGTCTTCCCACCGCGTCATGCGTGGCGGACGAAGCACACGACAGCACCGTCATGAACGCGGCACCGGCGCCGAATACCATGTCGGCCTCGAACTGGCCGCCGTCGACGGTTTTGGTATCAGCCAACACCATGACGTCCGGGCAGAGCTCGCGCGCCGTGGTGATGGCGGAGAGGCCAAGGCGTTTCAGCAACGGCGTGCCGATCTCGATAATGTCGGCGAACGCCTTCATCTGCGGGAGCAGGGCCAGGTGTTCAGGCTTGTCGAAGGCGACTTGGAGGAGCAAGGCGGTTCTCTCGAATTAAGGCGGCGGGTGCGGCATGACGACAACGCCCAACCTACTTTCGTGTGCCTCGTAGTCGAAATCTGCCATAATCCAGCAACCTCCAAGCTGGTCCGCATAGGGAGAGCAAATCGTGCCCTGCAAAGCAAGTGTGGTTCTTGTCGAAAGCAGGAGCCGGCCAGATCAGCGCCGCCACCACAGCAAAGCAATATGAGGTAGTCCCTTGACCAGATTGTTTGAGCCGACCGGATGCAAGGTCGATCTGTCGACCGGCGCGATGGGAAATGCAACCGGCAACTACCAGAAACGCTTCCGCGATCTGGATGGGCTCTATGCGGACGCCGCCGCCTTCGAGGCCATGCGCGCGGCATGGGGCGAGCGCATCGTCTACGAGGTCTCCGAGTTCCGGCCGACCGAGCAGTCGGGCGATCTGATTTTCGGCGTCACGCGCATGGCGCCTGGCAAGGTCGGCGACGAGTATTTCATGACACGCGGTCACATCCACAAGCAGGCCGACCGGCCCGAGATCTACTATGGCCAGAAGGGGCACGGCCTCATGCTGATGGAATCGCCGGAGGGCGAGGTCCGGATCCTGCCCGTCGAAGCCCAGACCGTCTGTTACGTCCCCCCTTTCTGGGTCCACCGCTCGATCAATGTTGGGGAAGACGATCTGGTGATGCTGTTCTGCTCCCCCGCCGATTCAGGGCAGGACTACGAGATCATCGCAAGATCGGGAGGCATGCGCTCGCGCGTGGTCGCCGGCGATGGAGGCTGGAAGGAAGTCGACAATCCGGATTGGCGACCGCGTGATGCGAAGCTGATCTCCGCCCTCTATGGGCAACAATCCCGCACGGTGCCGGCATGAAGGCTTCCTTCGAGATCGCTGCTTCACTTGGCACTGCTGCTTTTGCGCTGCGCACGAGCGAAATCCGGGAGATCGGCAAATGAGCCGCCGGCCGGCTACCCAGCCGACGTTCTATTTTATCGGCGTCACGACGACGAGCAGTTCGATCATACGGGTTTTCCCCGCATGGGCGCGCCACCTCCGGCTGAAGGATGCGGTTCTCAAGGGCATCGACTTTCCACTTCATGCCGATCCGGAGGCCTACCGTGAGGTCGTCTCCTTCATAAAATCCGACCCGCTGTCGCTCGGCGCGCTCGTCACCACGCATAAGATCGATCTCTTCAACGCGGCGCGCGACCTGTTCGACGTCATCGATCCGCATGCTCGCCTGATGCACGAGACCAGCTGCATATCAAAGCGGGGCGGCAAACTCATCTGCCATGCCAAGGATCCGATCTCTTCGGGCCTTGCGATCGATGGTTTCATCCCGGCGGGATACTTCGCGGACACCGATGCAGAAGTCCTGTCCATGGGCGCCGGCGGATCGACGATTGCGATCACCTGGCACCTGATGCGCAAGCGCGCCGACGTGCCTTCGCGCATCATTGTCACCGACCGTTCGCAGCCGCGTCTCGACGAAATCGAGCGCATCCACAAAGACATGATGCCGACGATCGAGATCGAGTATGTCCTCGCCGACCGGCCCGAGATCAACGACAAGACGTTGGCGGCGCTGAAACCCGGCTCGCTGGTGATCAACGCGACGGGACTTGGCAAGGACGCCCCAGGCTCGCCGATCACCGATGACGGCGTGTTCCCCAAGCGCGGCATAGCCTGGGATCTCAATTATCGTGGCGACCTGATCTTCCTTGACCAGGCAAGGCGGCAGCAGGCCAGACAGCAGTTGCAGATCGAGGACGGTTGGACGTATTTCCTGCATGGCTGGACGCAGGTGATCGCAGAAGTCTTCGACATCCCGATCCCGGTGTCGGGGCGGGATTTCGACGAGATTTCGCGCATCGCTATCGAAGCGGCGAAGGGCTGATGCCATGGAACGCATTCTCGCCACGCCGCGCTCGCTCTGACCAATAGACAGAGGATCACATGCTTGCCCATCTCAGAACCGTGTCGAAATGAACGGCGAGCTTTTCCTCGCCATCGATGTCGGCACCGGCAGCGTCCGCGCCGCACTGGTCGATGTCAGCGGCAAGATCCTCGAACTTGCGTCGCGAGAGCACGACCAGATCGTGCCGGAGTTCGGCTGGGCCGAACAGCGGCCGGTCGACTGGTGGGAGGGTGCGCGAACGAGCGTCAAAACGGTGCTGGACCGCGTCGATGGCGCCCGCGAACGCATCTCCGCCATCTGCGTCTGCGGGCAGATGCACGGGCTGGTCCTGCTCGACGCGCACGGAGCGCTGACCCGCGAGACCGCACCGCTCTGGAACGACAAGCGCTCCGTTGATCTCGTACGTCGCTTCGAAGAAGAAAATGAGCCGGACAGCTACCTGCCTGAAAGCGGCAACACGCCGACCCCCGCATGGCCGGGCTTCAAACTGCAATGGGTCCGAGACAACGATCCCGCCGCATACGCCCGCAGCGCAGTCGCCATCATGCCGAAGGATTACATCAACTACCGGCTGACCGGCGAGATTGCCATGGATACTGGCGACGCCTCCTGTAGCTTCCTCATGAACCCAGAGCGGCTCGACTGGTCGCCGGTGATGATCGAGCGCATGGGTCTGGACGCCGCCAAGCTGCCGCCGATCCGCAACCCGCTGGATGTCGTCGGCCACGTCACCAAACAGGCGGCGCGCGACACGGGCCTGAAGTCTGGAACCCCCGTCCTGGTCGGCGGTGCCGACTATCCGGTGGCACTGCTCGGTTCAGGCGCTTGTCGGCCGGGAATGGGTTCCGACAGCACCGGCACGGGCGCCATCATCACGGCGGTCGCGGAGAAGCCGCTGCTTGACCCGGAGATCTCGAACGTTGCGACGATCGAAGGCAACTGGGCGCAGTTCGTGCTGCTGGAGACGGGCGGCGACGGCATGCGCTGGGCACGCCGCGCCTTCCACGGCAACGCGCTGTCCTATGACGAGATCGTCGCCCACGCTGCCGAGGCACCTGCCGGTTGCGACGCATTGCTCTTTATGCCCTTTCTCACCGGCGAGCGCCTGGGGCGTCATCGCAACGCCCGCGCACAGTTCTTCGGATTGGGCGCCGCGCATGGCATGGAGCATCTGCACCGCTCGATCCTGGAAGGCGTCGCCTTTGCCATGACGCGTCACATCCGCATCATGGAACACGCGTCAAACAAGCCGCTGGAGCGCGTTATCGCCGCGGGTGGCGGCGCGCGCACTGAACTCTGGCTGAAGATCAAGGCGAGTGCCTTCAACATTCCGATCCTGGTTCCGCGGGAGCCCGAATGCGGCATTGTCGGCTGTGCCGCGATGGCCGCGACGGCGACCGGCCGCTTCGCGCGCGTCGAGCAGGCGGCCGAGCGTTTCGTGAGCTACGGCGCCGAAATCCTGCCGGACCCCAGATGGGCCGAGACCTACAGGCGCACCCAACCGGTTTTCGACCGGCTCTACCACCACAGCCAGGCGCTCTACGACGACATGGACGCCCTGGCGGCCGCCACGCGGCCGACGCAGCCGTGACCTTCTCAGGCCAGCCGAACCCTGCCTGCAGCGACGGACTTGGCAATCACGCACAGCAGTTCGAACATCATCGTTGCCCCCGCCAGCGCCGTCATCCCGCCAAGATCGAACGGCGGTGCCACTTCCACGACATCAGCTCCGACTATGGCCACCGTGTCGAGAAGGCGGACCATTTCCTGCGCTTCGCGGGTGGTGAAGCCGCCAAGCTCGGGGGTGCCGGTGCCGGGCGCCATCGAGGGGTCGATGCAGTCGATGTCGAAGGTCACATAGGTAGGACCGCTGCCGACAATGCCGCGTGCCTCTTCCATAACGCTGGCCGCGCCGCGCCGGACAAATTCCTCCATGTAAATGATGCGGATGCCCTGAGCGACCGCCCAATCGTGCTCGCTGGGCTCGTAGATTGAACCGCGGATGCCGATCTGGACGACACGTTTGGGATCGAGCAGGCCCTCTTCGATGGCCCGCCGGAAGGGTGTGCCATGCGTGTAGGGATTGTCGCCGAAATAGCGGTCGTTGGTATCGGAATGCGCGTCGAAATGGATCATGCCGACCGGCGCATCGCGCGCGACCGCACGCAGCACCGGCAGCGTCGTCAGATGATCGCCGCCGGCAGCAAGCGGAATGGCGCCCGCTGCGACAATCGCTGCGATGCCGTCCTCGATGCGCTTCAGACCGTCCAGGAGATTGATCGGATTGACCGACAGATCGCCGACATCGGCAACGTTGGCGATGCTGAACGGCTCGGTTCCCGAGACGTGATGGGCCCGCCGCATCAGGCTCGACTGGTTCCGGATCTCGCGCGGACCATGGCGCGCGCCGGCGCGGTTGGTCGTACCGCCATCCCACGGTATACCGACGAGTGCGATATCCAGCCCCTCGGCACTTGCCACGGCGGGCAGTCTCATGAAGGTCGAAAGCCCGGCGAAGCGGGGAACTGCGGCGGCGTCGACCGGCTGGAAGAAATTGCTGTTCATGTTCTCGTCACCTCAGAAGAATTCACGTTTGACGATGTTGGCGAGCCGCGTCTCGCAGTCGTCGAGCAGCCATCGGCCCTTTTCCGCCGACGAGCCCTCGGTCAACGAAAGGACGCCCGACGGCGGCACGTCCTCGGCCGGCCTGGGATAGCGGTCATAGGGCTGGAATTGCGCGGGACCGTCATGCAGCGCCTTGCCGAGGTCGACGAGCTCCGGGCGCAGCGCCAGCATCATCGACGTCTCGATCACGCTCGCATGCTCCAGCTCGATGCCGGGATAGCCGTCGGGGAACACTTTCGCCAGCGTTTCGCCGCGCACCATGTCCCAGTGGTCGACGCGCAGGATCGTCAGGTCCGTCGCACGTTCGCGGCCAATGGCGTCGAGCGCCAGTTCGATGCCTTCGATCGACGGCCCGATATTCTCGTAATGGCCGTTGAGCACAACGATGCGTCGGACCTTCTGGCGATACAGGTCGCAGATCACATCCTTGACCAGAAGCGAGAAAGTCTGTGCGGTGATGTTGATCGTACCGGGAAAGGCTGGGCCGCCGCCTGACCGGGGCTGCGAGCGGTTGCCGTAGGCGATCGTCGGCGCCACTAGCCCTCCGACCTGCGCCGCCACCTTTTCGGCGATAGCGGTCGGGATCACCACATCGACATTCATCGCCATGTGGTGGCCGTGTTGTTCGGTCGCGCCGAGCGGCAGGAAGACGGGAGCGCCGGCGGCGATCCGCTCCTTAGCCTCGGGCCACGACAGCTCAGCCAGGAAAACGCGGTCTTTCATGATCATCTCTTCTCAAAGCATCGCCGCGCCACCATTGGCGCCCAGGCATTGTCCGGTGAAAAAGGTTGCGCCGGGGCCGGCCAGGAACACCACCGCGGCGGCGATTTCATCCGGCCGTCCGATCCGCCCCAGCGGGTGTGTTGTTTCCAGCGCGCGTTGGCTCTCGGTCAGCGCGTCGAAGCCAAGAAGCGGCGTGTCGGTCGGCCCGGGCGCCACGGCGTTGACCAGGATGCGGGGCGCAAGTTCGCGCGCCCAGGAGCGGGTAAGGCCGAGCAACGCCGCCTTCGTCGCGCAGTAGACCGAAGCGCCCGACCGGCCGAGATAGGCGAGCTCGGAGGCGATGTTGATGATGCGTCCGCCCTCGGGAAGATGCGGCAGGACTTCCCGCGCCACGATGATCGCGCCCCGCACATTGACCGCGAACATGCGGTCGACATGATCGAGCGAAATCCCGCCAAGCGGTGCTTCCTGCAGGATGCCGGCATTGTTGACGAGGATGTCATAGCCGCCAATCCGTTCCCTGCCCTGCCCGACCGCGGCAATGATGTCGGTTTCGCTGGCGAGGTCGCAGGCAAGAATCGGGATATCGCCCTCTGACGCCTCGAGATCGAGGCCCAGAACCGTCGCCCCGGCCTCGCGCAAGGCGCGCGCGGTGGCGCGGCCGATACCGCTGGCTGCGCCAGTGACCAGCGCGCGTTTTCCGTGAAGCGGGCTTACCAAGGCACTTCTCCCCTGTCGACACCAAGCGACTGCCCGGTGATGTTGGCTGTGAGTTCCGACGCCAGGAAGAGATAGGTGCCCGCGATGTCGGCCGGCTCCATCAGGCCCGGCAGCGCCTGCGCACCGACGATGCTTTCGAGCAGTGCTGCCTCGCTGACGGCGTCTCTCTCGGCCATGCGGCCGAGCGAGCGCATCGACGCATCCGTGCGAACCCATCCGGGACAGACCGCATTGACGCGGATGCCCCTGGCCCCGAGTTCCTTGGCCCAAGTCTTCGTCAGGCCGATAATGGCGTGCTTGGAGGCAACGTATGCACCGAACTGCGCCTCGGCAACGCGGCCCCAGATCGATGACGTGTTGACGATCGAACCGCCGGCCTGCATGCGCGGCAGAGCACGCGCCGTGACGAGCGCCGTGCCGATGATATTGATCTCGATGATGCGCCGGAAGGCGGCTTCGACATCGTCGCCGCTGTCGGTGATCGGCGTCATCAGTTCGAGGCCGGCATTGTTGATGAGCACGTCTATGCGAGCGACAGGTTCGAAAGCTGCCGCGACGGCCGAACGATCGGCAATATCGGCTTCCGTGCTGGTGGCGCCCAATTCACGCGCCCGTTCGTGCACAGCCGCTTCGTTGGCGATGAGATGCAGGCTGGCGCCGGCTTGCGCAAAACCCTTAGCGATGCCGAGCCCGATGCCACGGCTGGCCCCGGTGATCACGACCGACTTTCCGTAGAAGGACAGGCTCATGCGATCACTCCTGTCTGGTTGCGGATCAGATGCAGGACCTTGTTGCGCAGCTCGAAGAATTTCTGCGTTTCCCGGATTTCCAATGGCCGTTGCGGGCCAAGCTGGGCCGCCACGTCGATGTCGGCTACGACCGAGGCCGGCCGGCGCGAAAACAGGATGATCCGGTCGGCGAGGAACACCGCTTCTTCCACGTCGTGGGTGACGAAGATGACGGTCTTTTCCTCGCGAATCTGGATCTGCCGCAGCTCGACCTGAAGGCGCTCGCGCGTCAGCGCGTCGAGCGCACCGAAAGGCTCGTCCATCAACAGCACATCCGAACCGGCGGCGAGCGTGCGCGCTATGGCCACGCGCTGGCGCATGCCGCCCGAAATCCGGTTCGGATAGGAGCCGGCGAAGTCGGCAAGCCCGAACAATTCGAGATAATGGCGCATCCGCTCGGCCTTCTCGGCCGCGCCAATATCTTTCCTGTAGCGCATGCCGAAGGCAATGTTCTTCTCGACAGTCAGCCAGGGAAACGACGAATAGGACTGGAACACCATGCCCCGCCGGCGATCCGGTCCGACAACTTTTTCGCCGCCGAGCACGATCGAGCCCGAACTCGGTTCGTCGAGGCCGCCGACCATCCGCATCAAGGTTGTCTTGCCGCAACCCGATGGGCCTAGGAAGACCACCAGCGAATTGCGGTCGAGACCAAGATCGGTTTTTCGCACGACATCGACCGGGCCGAAGGACTTGGCCGTATCGACGAACTGAATGTAGCCGCTCGCCATGACCTATCCCTCACAGATACCGGAAGAGCCGGCGGTGAAGCAGGCGAAGCAGCTGGTCGGTGATGAGGCCGATCAGCCCGATGACGACGACGCCTGCCATTACTTCGGGCGTTTTGACGAAGCGGCGCGCCGTCCAGATCACGTAGCCGATGCCGGAATCGGCCGCGACAATCTCGGCGATGATCAAATATGTCCAGCACCAGCCGAGCGTGATCCTGAGATTGTCAATCAGGGTCGGCCCCATCCAGCGCAAGGCGACATCGGTCATCACTTGCCTCGAGCTGGCGCCGACGGTGCGGGCGACCTCGACGAACTCATGTGGTACCCGCCGCATGTCGTCGGCCACGAGAAGCACGAGCTGGAAGAAAGTGCCCAGCCAGAGCAGGAAGATTTTGGTCTCCTCGCCGACGCCGAACCAGATGATGGACAGTGGCACAAGTGCGGGAACCGGAAGATAGCGGATGAAATCGATCATCGGCTCGAGTGCGGCTCCGACAATCCGGTAGCTGCTCATCATGATGCCGATCGGGATGGCCATGGCCGCGGCGAGCAGGAAGGCGATCCACACACGTGTGGTCGAAACCACGACATGCCAGACGAGGTTCTGCTCGGTCAGCATCGTCCACAAGGCGATGACGACGCGGCTTGGTGAGGGGAGGAACTGCGGCGCAATAATGCCCGCGCGTGCCGCCAGCTCCCAACCCGCGACGACCAGGGCGGCCGCCGCAACGCTGACGGCGGATTCCGCCATCGGCGAAGCTCGGCCGCGAAAAACAAACAGACTGCTGAACAAGATCACTATCCCCGGATGCCGGCATGGCATGGCCGCCGGCGGCCGCCGGAAGGCGGACCGCCGGACCTGGTCCATTGCCGTTACTTAGCCGACACCTTGTTGATCACCGAATTGTCGATCTGGTCCGTCGCCACGAGCTTGTTGTCGGCAGCGCCGTTCTCCAGGTTGAGGTCCATCACCGTATCGAAGATGCTGTGGAGCGTGCCTTTTTCTCCCGGTTTGCCCATGTAGGCGAGAGATTCGGCGAGCGTCGTGTAGGATAGGCTGGAGTCGACGATCTCGGTCACCTCAGCCGGCGTCAGGCCGAAATGCTTGGAGGCCATATCGGCGAATTTTCCCGGCTCGGCCTTCAGGAAATCGACGGCCTCGTAGATGCAGCCGAGAAACTTCGCGTATTTGTCCGGGTTCGCCTTGAAGTCATCGTTGCGGACGATGATCGCATCGATGATGATGCCGCGATGATCCTTGGACGAGACCAGCATGCGAGCACCCGGACGGGTCGAGGCCTTCAGCGCCTGCGACATGAACGGTTCATAGGTCGCGATCGCGGCAATCGAGTCATCGACGAAAACCGCGCCCGTGTCGGCCGTTGCGATGTCCTTGATCTGGAGGTCCTTCAGTGACAGTCCCGCCTGCTTCAGCTCCATCTGGAGCAACAGGCGTGAGGGAATGTTCGGTTCGGCAGCGACGACCTTGCCCTTGAGATCCGCCACCGTCTTGATCTGGTCGTCGGTGATGATGCCGTCGCCGCCGACGGATTCATCGATCGTGCCGATGATGATGCCCGGTGTGGAGGCGTCGCGCGGGCGCCCCTGATATTCGCCGACGGAGCGCATCTGCATCTCGATGTCGCCGCGCGCCATCGCTGCCATGACGTTGGTGAGGTCATCCTCGAACTTGATGCTGACATCTAGGTCTTTGCCGGCGAAGCAGCCCAGGTCGCCGGCGATGTGGACAGGTGCAAATCCCAGCCACGTCGGAGCAAGGATGCGTATCTGGTCGGCGCTGAAGGCGAACTGCGAACTGGCGAGCACCAGTGCTGCGGACAACGCGATGCGGAGTGACGATTTCATGATTGTTCCCCATTTTTGTTCCGCGCAGGCTCGCGATTTCAAGCATTGATGTAAATGAGTTTATTTAGAATTTTACATCGAATAATGTCGATGTATCGCCGTTCGAGGGACAAGCCATGCGTCGTTTGGACAACATCGACATCCGCCTGCTGCGCGTCTTCGTGGCGCTGGCCGATTCAGGCGGCTTCGCCGACGCGCAGATCACCCTCAACCTGTCGCAGCCGACGCTCAGCACGCATCTTGCGGAGTTGGAGAAACGCATCGGCGCCCAGCTCTGCCATCGCGGACGCAAAAAGTTCCGCCTGACCGAGGTCGGACAGGCGACCTACGACGCGGCGCAGAAACTGTTTCGCGATCTCGACGATTTCGGACACCGCATCAGCGCAGCTAGCGGCAGCCTGTCCGGCCGGTTGCGGATCGGCACGTCCGATGGCGTGTTCACAAGCAGTGAATTGGGCATCCAGCATGCCCTCAGACGCTTCATGGGTCCTGATTCCGATGTTTTCATCGACCTATCGCTTGGCACGCCATCCGAGCTTGAGCAGCAAGTCGCTGATGGCGGCCGCGACATCGTCATCGGGCCGCTGTCGCAGAAAGCGCCCGGTGTCGTTTACCGGGATTATTGCGGCGAGCCGCATTTTCTCTATTGCGGCCGACGGCACCCGCTTTTTGCAATGCCCGATTCAAGGATCGACCAAAGCGCCATCCACGCTGCGCGGTTTTCTGTACGCAGCTATCGGTATTTCGACGACCTCTATCTCGTCGGGCATCCCAAGGCCAGCGCGTCAGTGATCCACATGGAAGCACAATTGATGCTGATCCTGTCGGAGAATTTCATCGGCTTCCTGCCGGCTCATTTCGCATCGTCATGGGTCCACGCCGGCGAGTTGCGGGCGATCAAGCCCGGGTCCTATACCTTCAGTTCGCGGCATCTGATCGCGTACCGCAGGGCAGACGAAACAAGAAATCTGGTCCAGGCGTTCCTTCGAGAACTGACCAGAGGATCGGGGACGGTTCCGTTGAAAGAGGGTGGCGCAAAATAGGAAGAATTTCGGTCTGCCCGAGCAATCCAGCAGTCTGTTCGGCCAGATCAATCAACCCGGCGTCGAACCCCGCCCGCTGGGGCAGGCTGCGATCCACTGGAAGGGCCGCTCGACATCGCCGAGATGCGCGTGGGCGGCAAAACAACCCCGTCTGGATCATTTCGGCGGGCGTCGTTGCCAATGTCGGCAGCGATGCGTTCGTCGCCTTGCCCATGAGCACGGAGGCGTTGCCATGAGCCGTGGACGATCTGAGGAGAAACCGATGCATCCCGTCTGGGATGCATCGGAAGGATTGACTCAGTTGTGGCGGATTTCCGTTCCCAGCACCTTCAGGCACTCGCGGATGAACGCGGCAAGTGCGGTCCAGCCCTTTGCCGAGACCATCGTTCCGTCGACATAGGCCTCAGTCGGGGACAGGTCGATATAGGTTCCACCGGCGAGGGTCACTTCCGGCTCGCAGGCAGCCAGCGCACCTACTTTCTTGCCACGCACGACGCCGTCGACCGCGATCAGGATCTGTACGCCATGGCAGATCGTGAAGATCGGCTTCTTGTTTTCGTGGAAATGGCGGACGATCGCCTGCACGCGCTTATCCGTGCGGATGTACTCGGGGCCACGACCGCCCGCGCAATACACGGCGTGATACTGGTCGAGCTGTTTCTCCGCCTCCGAAAAGGTCTTGTTCATCAAAGCATAGTGGCCGGGCTTCTCGGTGTAGGTTTGGTCACCTTCGAAATCGTGAAGCGACGTCTTGATCAGGTCTCCAGCGTTCTTGTCAGGACAGACAACGTGGACGATGTGGCCGACGGCCTCCATCGCCTGCTGATAGACGAAGATCTCGTATTCTTCGGTAAACTCACCGGTCAACATTAGTATTTTCTTGCCTGGCATAGTCGGTTTCCTCGTTTTGTGGATGGAAGTCAGGCGGGCATTGCACTCGCCCGGCGGCGCGGGTCTCAGAAAGGGGGACCCGGGACGTGGCATTCCCGGGCGTTTGCTTGCGGGGTCAACGGTGCCTCCAGCTTGACGGCGCCGCTCCCGATGTGGACGGTGACTGACATCGTGACAGTCTCAATCGAACGCCAGCAACAAACGATCACGAGAATGCTCGATATGGCGGCGCATCGCCTGTTCCGCCGCAACAGGATCGGAGGCAGCGAAGGCGGCCAGGATAGCCTCATGCTCGTCGAGCGCTTCCTCGGTAACGCGCGAATGGAACATCAGGCGAAAGATGTGGAAGTGCGTATGCTGGAAAGCGAGAGTCTGGCGCACGAGATCATTGTTTGCAAATTCCATGATCCTGTCGTGGAAAATGGCGTCCTGCCGCGCAAAGTTGGAGTAACGCAGGCGTCCATCCTTGCCTTCGCGGCGCGCCATGCCCCCTGCGGACTCCTGAAGCACCGCAAGTTTCGTCTCATCCATCAATGCGGCTGCTTTGGCCGCCCCATGCGGCTCGAGCAGCAGGCGAAGCTCATAGAGTTCGTCAAATCGGCGCTTGGTTATCTGCGGCGCGGCGCGGTAGCCGATCAAATGTGTCTTCAGCACAAGGCCTTCGCCTTCGAGGCGGCCAAGCGCTTCACGGATTGGCGTGTGGGATACTTCGAGTTCCTTGACCAGACTGTCGACGGTGATCCGCGAGCCAGGCGCGATCTTCAGCGACATGAGTTGCGCGAAGATCGCTTCATACACGTCCTCCACCAGACTGTTGGATCGCTGGATGCGTCCGCTAGCCGGGTCGACTTCTCGGGCATTGCTTAAGTTCGTGACCTGCATCTTTGCCTCTTGACAGGATCACTGGCTAACACGATGCTTCGCTCAATGCAATCCTATATCATATACGATTTAATAGATGATACCTTTTGGATCGAATTCGACCAGCTTTCGCTTTCCACTCCCAACATCATCGAGGGACGCAGAACATGAGCCTTTTCGCTGCCGTAAGGCTGCCGCGTGAAATCCTCTTCGGGAAGGGACAGCGCCACGTCATTGCGACCGTCGCGGCCAGGCTCGGGCGTCGTGCGCTCGTCTGTACCGACGAACGTTTTGCCGCAACCCGTCCTTTCGCGGAGATCGTCGCGGCGCTGCGAGCCGCTTCGATCGACGTGTTTGTCCATGACCGCGTGCTGCCCGACGTTCCCCGAGACACAGTTGCCGTTTGCGTCGAGGAGGCACGGGATTTTGCGCCCGACATGGTGATCGGCATCGGAGGCGGCAGTTGTCTCGACATGGCCAAATGCGCCGCATTGCTCATCAGTCACGGCGGCCTGCTCCAGGACTACTATGGCGAGTTCAAGGTGCCTAGTCCGACGCTGCCGGTGATCGCGGTGCCAACGACAGCCGGCACCGGCTCGGAAGTGACCCCTGTCGCGGTGATCTCGGATCCGGATCGCGCCTTGAAGGTCGGCATCTCCAGCCCGCATCTCATCGCGGCAGCCGCCATCTGCGACCCGGAACTGACGATGACATGTCCCCCGGGACTGACGGCGATCGCGGGTGCAGACGCGCTGACACATGCAATCGAGGCTTTTACCGCCGTCAGGCGCGGCACTGACCCCAGCCTCCCGCAACAGCATGTCTTCATCGGAAAGAGCGCGCTGACCGATCATTTTGCGCTGCTCGCGATCAAGCTGCTTGGCCGCAGTCTCGAGAAGGCATACAGCGACCCCGCCGACGAGGACGCTCGGGCCGATGTGATGATGGGCGCGCTTGCTGCCGGCTGTGCGTTCGGTACGGCCGGAACGGCGGCGGCGCACGCGGTGCAATATCCGGTCGGCGCCCTCACCCACACCGCTCACGGGCTGGGTGTCGCCACCATGTTGCCGTATGTCATGAAGTACAACAGGGCCGCCGCGGCCGCCGAGATGGCCGAGATCGGCCTCGCCCTTGGTCTCGACGGGAGGGACCGGAGTGCCGGTGAGATGGCCGACGCGACGATCGACGAGATCGGCCGGCTGTTTGGAGCGATCGGGATCACGCCTTCGCTGGCCAAGCTCGGGCTTCCCGCCGACAAGCTCGATTGGACGGCCGAACAGGCGCTCGGCATTGACCGTCTCATCAAGAACAATCCGCGGCCATTCGATCTGGCAGCCATGCGGGGCCTGATCCAGGCAGCCTATGATGGCGACCTCGCCACCTACGTCATGTGAGCAATCGAGGAGCAGGCCATGAACATATCTCATCAGGTGCTGGAGGACGATCAGGACACTGCCGACTTCCATAGATTCTCCCACGGCTTGTATATCGGCGGCCAATGGAGGCAATCCGCCGACGGCAGGGAAATCCAGGTCGTGGACCCTTCCACGGAAGCGGTGATCGCCGCCGTTCCCGATGCGACGATCGAAGATGCCGCGGCCGCCGTGGAGGCTGCGGCCAAGGCCGCCGATGGCTGGCGCACAACGGCACCCCGCAAGCGTTCCGAAATCCTCAGACGTTGCTTCGAGCTGATGACGCAACGTTCTGAGACGCTGGCAACCCTGATCTCGCTGGAAAACGGCAAGGCACTCCGGGACGCACGTGGCGAGATCGCCTATGCTGCGGAATTCTTTCGCTGGAATGCCGAGGAAGCCGTTCGCATCACAGGTGAATTCGGGATGGCGCCTTCCGGCACGAACCGGATCGTGGTCGATTACGAGCCCATCGGCATCTGCGTCCTTGTCACGCCCTGGAACTTCCCTGCCGCCATGGCGACGCGCAAGATCGCGCCCGCCTTGGCTGCCGGGTGCACGGTAATTTTGAAGCCAGCCAGCGAGACCCCGCTCACGGCCTACGCGCTTGCCGCGCTCTACCAGGAAGCAGGCGTTCCGCCAGGTGTGGTGAACGTTCTGACAACCTCCAGTCCCGGCCCTGTGACGGCCGCGATGCTGGCCGATCCGCGGGTGCGGAAACTCTCCTTTACCGGCTCGACGGGTGTCGGGCGCGTTCTGCTGGCCGAGGCGGCAAAGCACGTGGTTTCGTGTTCGATGGAACTTGGCGGCAACGCGCCATTCCTTGTGTTCGATGACGCGGATCTCGACGCGGCGGTCGACGGGGCGATGGTGGCGAAGATGCGCAACGCCGGCGAGGCCTGCACGGCTGCAAACCGCATCTATGTCCAGTCCGGCGTTTATGACGCCTTTGGCGAAAGCCTCGCCAGGCGGATGTCGGCACTCAAGGTCGGCGCCGGCACGGACGCGGCCACGGAGTGCGGGCCGATGATCACCAGGAAGGCCGTCGACAAGATCGGCCGGCTGGTCAACGATGCTGTCGCCCGTGGCGCGCGGGTGCTGTGCGGGAGCAAGGCAGGCTCGGGAACGGGATACTTTTATCCGCCGACCGTGCTCTGCGACGTCCCGGCCGAGGCGGAGATGGCGCATGAGGAAATTTTTGGGCCGGTGGCGCCGATCTCGAGATTCGAGACGGAAGCCGATGTCATCGCGCGCGCCAACGACACCGAATACGGTCTTGCCGCCTACATCTACACGCGCGATCTTGCGCGTGGAATGCGGGTGGCATCCAAGATCGAAGCCGGGATGATCGCTCTCAACCGCGGCTTGATGTCCGATCCGGCAGCACCCTTCGGCGGGGTGAAGCAGAGCGGCCTCGGCCGCGAGGGCGGCCAGCATCACGGCATTGCCGAGTTCATGGAGGCGAAATACCTCGCCATCAGCATCTGAGCGGAGGAAGAGTGCAAAGCGATCCGTTTCGCATCCGCGACTACGTCGCGGATTTTGACAAAATCGTGCAGGACATCGTTCACCGCAGCGAGGCCGTTCGCGCAACCATTCCAATGGCTGCGGACGTTGCCTATGGGCCGGATCAGACCGAAACCATCGACCTGTTCTTTCCCACGGGCAAAAGAAGCGGCCTGCCGGTGCACATGTTTATCCATGGCGGCTACTGGAGAATGTTCTCCAAGCGCGACTACTCATACGTCGCGACGACGATTACCCAGGCGGGTGCGATTGCCGTCATCGTCGACTATGCTCTGATGCCCAACGTCAGAATGGCTACGATCGTCGACCAGGTGCGCCGCGCCAAGCAGTGGGTTCTCGCCCATATCGCCGACCATGGCGGAAACCCGGCAGAACTGACTGTCAGCGGTCATTCGGCCGGAGCACATCTTTCAACGTTTCTGTTCAACAGCGAGAATACCCCCTCGAATGTGCGGGCAGCTCTTCTGCTCGGCGGGCTCTACGATTTGAAACCGCTCCAGAACTCCTTTCTCGCCAACGAGATTGGAATCACCGATGAGGAAGTCGCCATGTTTACACCTCTTGCCTATCGGCATGATCCTCAAACCAAGGCGACGGTTCTGGTCGGAGCCAATGAGACGCCGCCTTTCCATCAGCAAGCAGATCGATTCAAACAGAACCTGCTGCAGCGGGGTTCGCCGGTAACGTCGCTTGTTCTCACGAACCGCAACCACATGGACAGTGTCAGAGATCTCGGCGTGCCAGGGAGCCAGGCGGGTGGTTGCCTGACGAAACTGATTGCCAACGACAGCCGCTAGCCCTCCCTGCAGACATGGCGGCCATCACCCATGGCGGCTTAACTGCAATGCCGTCTGCGTCCAACCGGGAATTGCTCCGCCCGTGACACTCGTCAGACCGCCTTGAGATACTCGACCCATTGCGGAGTCTGCATCACCGAGCGCGCGCGCATATATTTCCACGCCCCGTATTTGTAGAAATCGAAGTCGAGCGCCGATACGACGTTCTGCACCATCGCCCAGGTTCCCCACTTCACATCAGCGAGCACCTTGTGTACGACCAGCCGGGCCTTCAACCGAGGGTCAAACCTGCCGAAATATTCCTCGATGACTTCGGCCTCGACCGCATCGGAGAAGAACATTTCCCCGCACCAGATGCCGAGTTCGTAACAGCGGTCGTTGTTTGCGGCATACTCATAGTCGATCAGCATCATCGACCGGTCGGGCGCGATCATGAAGTTTCCGGGCATCGGATCGTTGAAGCATGGAACCAGGTCGATACCCGAAGCCTCGAGCGCCGCCCGTGCCAGCAGGTATTGGCGATGCAGCCATGCAAAATCCGCCGGCAGCGCGCCTCCAAGCTCGCCGACCTGATCGACATGCTCGTCGATCATGTCGAAGACCGTCTTGGTCAGCGACAGCAGGCCCGAATCGTTGAAGCGCCGGTAGAGACCCAGCACCGAGCGGCGTACATCCGGGTCGAGGAAATCACGATTGGTACAGGAGCGCCGCCCCTCCATGAAATCGGCAATCTCGACGCCGCGTTCGTCCAGATAGCCATAGACCGCGGGTCCGATACCGAGCGAGTGTGCGCGCCGGCTCGCCTCCGCCGCCGCTTTTCGGTCGATGAACATCTCGGTGCCGCGGCCCGGAACCTTCACGAAATAGCTCCCTGACTGTCCCGCGATGCGAACGCGCCAGTTGGAATTGCTGATGCCGCCATGCACCGGCCGGTAGCGGAGATCGCGGCCGGTCCATGGTTCGACGGCACAGATGACGGCCTCGATCTCCCGCTCGGCTTCGCTCACCGCCTCGCCCGGCCGCTTCTCAATCATGTAGGGCCTCCTTGCAGCCGCTCAAAGCCGTCTCAACTTCAGTTCGAAGTCCGGATGGCGAAGAGCCATCCGGCAGCGCAGCAACCGCCACTGCGCGTATTTCAGAAACTCGATGTCGCCGCGCGGCGATGTCGAGTTCAACAACAGACCCCATAGCCCCCACATCAGATCGTCCGCCGCCGCATATGCACGGCAACGGTTGAGGGAAGCCTGACGGAACGACCCCTCGAACATCTCAAGCGCCGGCCGCATCTCTTCTTCGAACGGAAAGGCCTCGTTAAGTAGAATGCCGACCTCGTAGAGGGGATCGATATTGCGGGCGTCGTCGAAATCGACGAGCTGAACCGCCCCGTCCTGGCCTATCATGATGTTGGAGGCGAGGCCGTCGGCGTGGCTCGGCCGGACATCGTAACCCGCAGCGGTGATCGCGCGCTCGATCTCGCCGACGCCGTCGAGCATCCACCAAAGATCGTCCGGGCGCTCGACGCCGGCAGCTTTCCGGGCGTCGTCCAGCACCCGGATCCTATCGAATACCGTCCACGACAAAGTAAATGGCCGCGATCCGTGGATCGCCTTTTTGAGCGCGATGACCTGTTCCATCACGTCCGCCCGTCGCAGATCGTCCATGCGCGCCGTTTTCCAACCGGGCGGCAAGAGATCGAAGACGATCGCGTCGGCGTCTCGCGCAAGATGCCGCGGACTTGGCGTGCAGCCCAGTCCGGCCGCGGTGGAGGCGGCTTCAAACACTGCCTCCAGATCGACGAACGCCTTCTGGTCGGAGTTCACGATCTTCAGGAAATAGGCCGGAGACGACTGGTCGACCGCCACCAGCCATGCTTCGCTGTCGACGCCGCGATGCGAGGGCGATGCAATACCCGGAGAGGCGGGCGCAAAACCGATCTGTTTTCCCGTCCAGTCCGCGACAGCGATGAGCGCCGCCTCGGCACGAACTTCCGCGGGGGTGGAGGCTTCGCCGATCGTCTTCATCGCCTAGTCCTTCAGTTCTTCAGGATGTTGCCGTCGACGCAGAACCGCCACAGCATCCCCGCGAGCAGTTCCGTCCCCAGGAGCCGATCCTCGGGCGTGGTAAACTCCGTCGGATGGTGGATGACACCGCCGACGCTCGGCACCCCGATAACGATCGCTGGTGTCACCGCCGACATGCTGACGGCGTCGTGCCCCCCGATCGTGTCGAGCCGCAGCACCGTTTGCCCGAGCGATTTGGCGGTCTGTTCGGCCAGATCGATCAGCCCGGCGTCGAATTCTCCTGCTCGCCTCCGGTCTATGGATCGGACTTCGAAAGACGTGTGGGCGCGCGCGGCGCAGGTCTCGATCCTCTCCTTGAGTTCCGCTTCGGCCGAAGCCAGAAGCTCGGCACTCCCCGACCGCAGTTCGATGAACATCACCGTTTCTCCCGGCACGACATTCGGTGAATTGGGATAGACTTCCAGCCGCGCCGCCGAGGTGTGCAGATCCGGACCGGCCTTGTCGGCCATGTCCCTGAGTTCGGCGATCAGATAGGCGGCAGCGAGCAGCGCGTCCTGCCGCTCGGCCATCGGGGTCGGGCCGGTGTGAGCCTGCCGGCCGAGATAGGCGAGGCGATATTTGACAGCGCCCCAGAAACGGGTGAATGCCCCGATCCGCAGGCCTGCCTTCTCGAGATGGGCCGAGCCTTCGATGTGGATCTCGATCAGGGCGTCCGGCACCACGCGAGCGGCCTCGCCCGCATAGCCGATTTCCGACAGCGCCTCGGCCACCGAAACGCCGGAACCGTCCCGGCGCGCCAGCGCGAAATCGAGGTCGATCTCGCCGGAATTGACGCTGCTGCCAAGCAGGCTGGGCTGGAACCGCGCTCCTTCCTCGTTGGTCCAGTTGACGATGACGAAGTTGCATTTCGGTTTGATGCCGGTTTCGGCCACCCGGCGCCTTATCGCCTCTATCGCGCTGCAGGCGGCGATCACTCCATAGGCGCCGTCGAAACGGCCTCCATTCGGCTGACTGTCGAGATGCGACCCGCACATGATCCAGGGCGCATCCTTGCCGGCCCAGTCGAGAAATCCGTACATGTTGCCGATCGCGTCGACCTCAAGGCGCAGGCCTTCCTGCGCAAACCATGCAGCCAGCCAGTCGCGTGCCAATCCATCCTCGCGGGACAGGGTCAGTCGCATCATCGAGCCGTCCGGACCACCGCCGAAGGCGGAAACCTCATCCATCATCCGATGGAGGGCTTCGGCGTCGATGCCGGGGAAAGCCGACGGGTCCTTGCGAATTTCAAGCATAGAGCACCTTTACCTGCGTCTGATCCATTTGCGCGGCGAAGTCCGCCTTGAGGGGGGCGTCGGTGATCAGGATGTCGACGTCCCGGAATTCGTATGTGCAGATGGAGCCCTGCCGCCCGAACTTGCTGCTGTCGGCCAGCATGACGCACTGTTTGGAGTGCTTTCGCAGCGCGCGGCGAATGTTCGCCTCGTCCTGTCCGAGGTCCATGAAGCCGAACCTGCTGTCGACGGTTGCAATGCTGACGAAGGCGATGTCGAACAGATGCCGCGTGACGAGATCGACCGGATCCGGCCCCATGAAGGCCCGGTAGCTCGCCCTGACGTCGCCGCCGACCGCCACGAGATTGGGATGTCCGGCATCGGCGAGCAGCGCGATGATGTCGAGCGAGTTGGTATAGACGGTGATATCAGGCCAGTTCCTCAGATGCTTGGCGAAGGCCAGCGTCGTCGTGCCGGCGTCGACGAATATCTTGATGTGGTCTCTGAGCAGGGTCGCCGCACGTTCGGCGATGCGCGCCTTCTCGCGCGCGTTCAGCCGCATCCGGTCGGCGATGGGCTCGTCGGCGTCCGGGCGCGGCTTGACGCCACCACCATAGATGCATCGCAGGTGGCCCTCGAGTTCCAGTTGCTTCAGGTCGCGACGCACCGTTTCCCGGCTGACATGGAAATGCTCGGCGAGTGCCTGCACCGATACGCGCCCGTGCTTCTCGAGTTCGGCAAGTGCGTAGTGCATGCGATCTTCAGGATCGCTCATGCGGATTTCGCTTCCATCGGTATGTTCCTCCCCGTCTTTTCTTGTCGATCATGCGGCGGCGCGGGTCCCCGTTGTTTCAACGAGGAAGCAGGCCGCCAACTCGCCGTGATTTCGCGCCGTCAGCGTCGGGCTCTCGGTACGGCACCGGTCGAAGGCATGCGGACAGCGGCTGGCGAAACTGCAACCCGGCGGCAGGTCGATCGGGCTCGGCGGCTCTCCCTCGAGCAGGCATTCCTCCGGCTTGTAGCGGCGCTCCTCCAGTGTCGGAACCGCGCTCAACAGCGCCTTCGTGTAAGGATGCCCGGGATCGAAGAAAAGACGCTCATTGTGGGCGATCTCCACCACCTCGCCGAGATACATCACAGCGACCCGGTTGCAAACGCGGCGGACCATTGCAAGGTCATGCGAGATGAAGACGTAGGTCAGGCCGTGCTGGGCCTGCAGTTTTTCGAACAGCGCCAGCAGCCGGAACTGCTCGGTCTGGTCAAGCGACGACAGCGTCTCGTCCATGATGAGCACTTTTGGCTCGAGCACCATGGCGCGGGCGACATTGACGCGTTGGCGTTGGCCGGCGCTGAGACCAAGCGGCAATTCATCGTAGAGGTTCGCGGGAAGCTCGACCTCGGCCATGACCGCCAGGACGCGTTCGCGTATCTCCTTCGCATTGCGCATGCCGTGCACCCGCAGCGGATCCTCCAGGATCGCGCCGATGGACGTGCGCGGCGGCAGCGAGTTGAACGGATCCTGCAGCACCAGCTGAAAATCGCGCCGGAACTTCAGCAGCGTCTTTCCCCTCAGTTTCGAAAGATCCTCGCCATCGCAGATGACGCTGCCGCTGTCTGGAAACTCCAGGCGGCTGAGAAGCCGCATCAGGGTGGACTTGCCGCAGCCGGACTCGCCGACCACGCCGAAATTCTCGCCCGGCATGACGTCGAAGGTGACATTGCGCACGGCGCGAACCTCGCTGTGGGCCGCGAACGTTCCCCGTTTGCGAACACGGTAGGTGCGGGTTGCGTCGCGTATGCTGATCGTTGGCATGGCCGCGCTCGTCGTACGCGGAACGGCGACCGCCTCGCTCGTCCAGATTTTCGGAATCTGGCTGATCAACTGCAGCGTATAGGGATGCTGCGGCGCGTCGATGAGCCGCTGCGGGGTGTTGCGCTCGACGATCCTGCCTTCGGACAGCACCAGGACCTGATCGGCCGCCTCCTTGACCGTCGGCAGCGACGACGAAACGAACACCACCGCGGTGTCGAAACGCTCCGTCAACTCGCGCATCAGACGCAGGACCTGCGCCGCGACTGTCACGTCGAGCGGCTGGGTGACGTTGTCGGCGACGAGAAAGGCTGGATTGCTGATCAAAGCGTCGACGATCAGCGCGCGCTGCATCATGCCGCCGCTGAATTGCGAGGGATACTCGTCGAAGCGCAACCGTGGCGAGGGAATGCGGACCGCTCCAAGAAGGTCGATGACCCGCTTGCGGGCCTCCGATGGATCGATGCCGGGCACCACGGCGCTGAGTTTCTCGACGATCTGGCGGCCGACCGGCAAAGTGGGATCCAGCGCTCCCATGGGATTGGCACCGACATAGGCGATCTCTCTGCGCAGCAGTCGCATCCGTCCGCCGGCCAGGTCGAGGATGTTCTGCGACTTGTACTCGACCGAGCCGGACGAGATGCGCAGCGGCGGGTCGATCCAGTTGACCAGGGCTCGCGCCAGAACGGTCTTGCCCGAACCGCTGGCTCCGATGATGCCGACGATTTCGCGCGGGGCGAGATCGAAGCTGACATCGGAGACGACCGGCCGGGCGCCCGCGCCCGTGCTCACTTCCACGCCGAGATTTTTGACCGACAGGACCGGGCTGCTGTTCACGACACGCCTCCGTAGATCCGGTTGCGGGCCCGCTCGAGCGAAGCGCCCATCAGGTTGATGCTGGTCAGGGTAAGGCACAGGAACACCCCCGGCATAGTGGCGATCCACCATGCATTGAGCAGGTATTTCCTGCCGTCGGCGATGATGTTGCCGAAGGTCGGCGTCGGAGGCTGCACGCCGAGGCCGATGAAGCCGAGGATCGACTCGAAGATCATCATGCGCGCCACGTCGAGCACCGACACGAAGATGATCGGCGGCAGCACCAGCGGCGCCAGCAGCCAGACCATGATGCGAAAATCCGAAGCGCCGCTGACCTGGGCGGCGCGCACATATTCGCTCTTGCGCTCGGTCATCACGACGCTGCGCGTGACGCGGGCATAGACCGGCCAGCTCGAAAGCCCGAGCACAAGGATGATCGCCGGAATCGTCGGCCGCGATACCCCCAAAACGGTGATCGCGAGGATGATCATCGGGATGGAGAGCTGCGCGTCGGTGATCCGCATGATCACCATGTCGATCCTGCCCCCATAGTAACCGGCGAGCGTGCCGAGCGAGCAGCCGATGATCAGCATCACCACCACGGTCGACAGGCCGATCAGCAGGGAATAGCGCAAGCCCACCAGACTGCGCACGAGCATGTCGCGACCGATCTGATCGGTGCCGAGCGGTGCCGCCCAATTCCATTTGTCGCCGAGGAAGGGTGGCGACTGCAAACGGCCGGCGACGTTCATCTTGGTGGGGTCGATGCCGCTCAAGGCCGGGTAGAGCAGCGCCGCGAGACCCAGCAGGGCGAAGATCACGAGGCCGACCCGGAATTCGTTCGACGCCAGCGCTGCCTTCCATATCCGCCGGGACAGCGAAGCGCCGCGCTGCGCTTCCGGCGCGGTTACCTTCAGGCTCAGCTGGGTTTGCACGACGCTCATCAGTATTCCAGTCTCGGATCGATCAGCGTTGCGACCAGATCGACCGCGATGTTGATCAGGACGAAGATGGCGCTGGTGACGATCGCGATGCCCTGAATCAGGGGAAAGTCGCGCTGCAGCACGGCGTTGATGGTCAGAAGCCCCAATCCGGGATAATCGAAGATGAATTCGATCACGAGCACGCCGCCGAGCAGGCCGCTGATCTGGATGCCGAGAAGGTTGAGCAGCGGAACCGAGGCATTGCGCAGCGCATGCGCGAAGATGATCCGACGCTGGCTGAGTCCGCGCACGCGGCCGACGGCAATGAACGGCATCGTCATTGCCGAGGAAATCGAGCCGGTAAGCGTCCGGATGAGAACCGGCGAAAGTTCGACAGCCAAGACGATCGCCGGCAGGATGGTGTAGGCAAAGCCCTTGTAGCCGATTGCCGGCAGCCAGCCGAGCTTCACGGACAGCAGCAGCGCAAGCACGATGCCGAGCCAGAAACCCGGCAGGGATATGAAGATCGACGACACGTAAAAAGCGACCCTGTCCGGCCATCGTCCAGGAGACAATCCGGCCGGGATGCCGACCAGGAACGAAAAGAGCATCGCGAACACGATCGCTAGGAAGGCGAGTTGCAGCGTCATCGGCAGGGTCTCGCCGATAAGGGTGAGCACCTCGGCGCGCTCGCCGCGCGTGGCATCCCCGAAACTAGATCCGCCGGTCGAGGCGCCGCTGGCCGGCCGAACGAACGACTGGCCGAGGTCGCCCCTGACGACGCCGCTCATATAGCGCCCGAACTGAACCAGCACCGGGTCGCGAAGCCCCATCTCCTTGGCGATCTGCTCGATCAACGCCTCGGGCGCCATTCCGCCCGCCATCAACCGGACGGGATCGCCCGGAACGACGCGAAGCAAGGTGAATATCAGCAGCGTTACAAGAAAAATGATCAGCGCACCCTGGGCCAGGCGGCGAACAAGAAAGCTAATGATGAACATTCCATCTCCTGCGGCGGACGAAGCCCGAGGACTGGTTGCCGGCTCTCCTTCTCCCCTTGTGGAAGAAGGTGGCCGAGCGAAGCTCGGTCGGATGAGGGGTGTTCCAGCTTGGCACCAACAGCGCTCCGGCCAGCACCCCTCAACCGTCTTGGCGCTGCGCGCCAATCCACCTTCTCCCACAAGGGGAGAAGGCAAGACAGGGCTGCGCTTCGACGACTGCCACGGCCCGGGTTGTTTCTCCCGGGCCGTAGCTGGCGCCAATCAGGCGAACGCCCCCTTCGACGCATCCATCGAACCGTCCGGATAGATGAAGAGTCCCGTGAGAGACTTGTCCATCGCGTGGATCATGACGGAGGTGAACAGGGAGAACGACGGCACTTTCGCGGCAATCATCGGCATGGTCTCGGTCTGGAGGATCTGCTTGCGCTCCTCGAGCGACGCCGCGCTGCGCTCCTTGTCGAGTGAGGCGTCCAGTTCGGGATCGACGATGCCGGTGATGCGCTTGGATGAGGAATGGAAATGCGTACGCAGCACCAGGTCCGGCTCTGGCGATCCGGTCGACCAGCCGCAGTCGACCATATGGCCCGGACCGCCGCCGGGACGGTCGTAGAGACGCTCATTCCATGCCGCGATCTCCAGCACCGACAGCGTGACGGGGAACCCCTGCTCCTGCAGCATGGCAGTGATCACCTCGCCATACTCCTTGGTCTTGGGATAGAACCCGACCGAGGTGATGTATTCGAGTTCGGGCAGGCCCTGCCCCTTCGGAAAACCGGCTTCGGCGAGCAGGGCCTGGCACTTCTCCGGGCTGTATTCGGGATAATTGGGCAGGTCGACGTAGCCGAACTTCACCGGCGAGACATAATTCGCCGAGGCATGGCCGGCTTCGCCGAGGATTTCCAGCAGCATGGACCGGTCGATCGCGTGACAGGCTGCCATGCGCACGCGCGGATCGTCGAAGGGCGGTTTGGAACAGCGGAACCACAGATATTTGTTCTCGACCGAGACCACGCTGCTGATCGCCACATTCTCGTTGCCTTTGAGGGTCGCCACCTGCTCCGGTTCGAGCCGCTCCACGATGGACGCCTGGCCGTTCATCAGCGACAGCATGCGGGTGGTCGAATCGCCAACGAAATTGAAGCTGATGCCGGGGATGGTCGGAGCCCCGAGGAAATAGCCCGGATAGGCTTCCAACACCGTGTCGTTGCCTCGCTGCTCGACGAACTTGTAAGGCCCGGTGCCGTTCAGGCGCTGCGAAAGCGGCCCGCTCGGCCCGGCGGCGATGTCGGTTGCCGACAGCATCGGCAGGTAGGAGGCGAGGAAGATGAACAGGTGCGCCGGATAGCCGCCCTTCGATGTGTCGACGATCACCGTGTAGTCGTCCGGCGTCGTGATCGTCAGCGTCTCGGTCGGGCCTGGATACCATTGCGCCGGCCGGTCGGGCTGCGAGCCATATTCGAAGGTCGCCTTGACGTCTTCCGCCTTGAACGGTTTTCCGTCGTGGAACTTCACCCCTTCACGCAGCTTGATCTCAAGCTTGGTCGGCTCAAGCAAGGTGATCTTTGTGGCGAGTTCGTAGACGACCTCATCGGGATTTTCGACGCGCATCGGCGTGCGCGTCAGGAACCCCATGACGAAACCCTCGATGTTCTTCTGCGACAGCGTCGTGTGCGCCGTCGGATCCCAGTTGCCGGTGATGTTCTCGGCCGACAGGAAGACCAGTTGCTTGCCCGCCTGCGCAGCCGCGCCAGAGACCAGGAATTCCGGGTTGATCACCATAAGACCGGCGCCCGCTCCGAACGCCGCCATGCCCTTCATGAAATCACGCCTGCTTGACTCGGTCATATGTCGTTCCCCTTTTTTCATTATGTGGTTTTGTGGTTTTCCTTACGTTAGCCAAAACTCTCCACTTGGCAACACGGATTCTGCTGTGCGCTGCTGATACTGCGCCAAAAAAGCGCAATTGCCTTACAATGTCGATATTTTGGGCATATTGATGCGAAAACGTTCTGCTGGAGAAACGCCCAGATAGCCTCATGCCCAATAAGGCGGCATTGGATTAGGTTGTGGAGTGGTGTGGTTTCTTCCAAAACGTCGCAAAGCCAAACGCTGCGCGAAAATATCTCGCGGGAAGAAAATCAGCTGTTCAACCGGAACATGCAGCCGCAATTTGCGGATGTCGGCTGGAACACGGCGCTGAAGGCATTTGCGTAATCAACACGCCTCAGCGAGGGAAAAGAACCTCACCCATTCCAAGCACCGCGTTGTCGCCGCCATATTTTTGCGGCGCATTGCCCAGAAGCGGCCGTTTCAAAATACCCTCGGCGATCAGATGGCGATCGACGATGGCGGCAAAAACGCTCTCCGGCGCGCCGCATTCGACGAAGCTCGGCGACAGACTTTTCGGCGCGCGATCGAGCAGGATCGAACCGCGGCGCATCAGGTAGCCGGGCATTTCGCCGGTGCCGCCGGCCACCACCAGCGTGCCGGCGATCATGCGGCTGCCGGCATTGTCGCCTGAACCCTTTAGCACCGCGATCAGGCCGCGCCGCATGCGGTCGGCGGCAAAAGCGCCCGCTTTGCCCCTGACGATCAGCACGCCGCCATTCATGCCGGCCAGCTCCCCGGCGAGCGGCGCACCGAGGTGATCGCCGGCGTTGCCTGTTATTTCAAGCCTGCCGCCGCGCATTCCGGAGCCGGCATGCGGACCCGCATTGCCTTCGATCGTCAGCTTGCCGCCGCGCATGGCGCGCCCGGCCTGGGCGCCGGCATTGCCGACGACACGAACCGAACCGCCCCGCATGCCTTCCGCCACGCGATCGAGGCGCGCGCTTCCACCTTCGAACACGATGTCCAGCGGATCGTTGCCGGCGACGCGAAAAATATCGCCGACCTTCGATCCATGCTTCGACATGCCGATCTGGATTCTTTCGATATCGCGCCTTTCGATCCCGGCAAGCCGCTCTGGCGTCAGCGGCGACAGGTCGAGGCGCTCGGGCGGCTCGGCGACAAGGGTGAAGGTCAGCGCCTTCATGGCAGCATATCCTTCAGCGAATAGATGAATTTGCCGAGCTTGCCGCCGTAATTGCCGGCGCTTATGCGAACCGCGCCTCGCTTCGGCCCGAGCTCGATGACGGCGTTGATGCCGGCCTTCATCGCGGCGGCAACGGCATCGTTGGTCTCGCCATCGATGACGATTTCCAGGACGGCGTTGATGTCGGGACCGAGCTCACTCCTGACGACACCGCGCAGTGTCGGCGCGTAGGCTTCGTTGGCCGAGGCGATCATGCCCTTGTATTTGCCGCCGATCTTGGAACCCGAACGGGCAATGCCGCCCGGAAACGGCACGATCGCGCCGGGCACCAGGCCTATCGCGGCGACCGCGGCCTCTGCGGCAACCAAGGCCTTGGCGCTGCTTTCAGCCATGACGAAGAAATTGCCGCCGCCGACGGCATCCTTCGTCAGCCCGGTCGTTGCTTCGCACAGGAATTCGCCATCCATGACGGGAACGCGCCAAAAATGCCGGCCGCCGATTTTCTTGGAGATCTGCCAGCCGTCGCCAAAATAACGCAGCGCCGAACCGAGCTTCAACTCGGCGCTGCCCCCCAGTCCGGCGAAGCAGGCCGAACCCGGCGAGGTCAAGACACACTGGCCGACGCGATTGAGCAGTTGTTTCTGCAGTTCGTCTGTTCCCATCGCAAAGATCATCACGCGGCAGCCGGGCCGGCCATCCGGTGTGGCCGATGGCGGCAGTTCGACGTCGATTGCCGCTTCGCAGCCGCAGCCGATCACCGAGGTGGCAAAGCCGGTCATGGTGATCGCCGCCTGGCGAGCCCATTTCCGGTTCGGCGCGGTGATGATGATGGCGGTCGCGCGCATGCCGAAGGCCTCGGCAAAGGTATCGTCGATCACTATGCCATTTACGCTCACGTTCGGCATGCGACCTCGCCGAATGGCTGTTCGCGCGCGATCGCTGAATCTGGGAAATTGAACCAGTCCAGCGACAGGCCGTAGCGCTGCTGGTGATAGTCCTCCAGACGCCGCACCATCGCCTTGTCCGGCGACGGATTGAGCCTGAGCGCCTTGCCCCACCGGTAATGGGTGATCTCTCCGTCCTGCACGACGAGATCGCCATCCTTGAAGACATATGCCGCCTGCCCCAGCATTTTCGCTATATTCCCATCCCTGCGGTAGACAGCGATATCGGCTATGGCGCCGGCGCCGAGGTGGCCCCGGTCTGTTAGCCCGAGCAGCTTGGCTGGGGCCGCGCGCGTCATGATGGCAATTTCCTCGAACGTGTATTCGCGGTCGATTGCGGCCAGGGTGGAGAGCGCCATGGCGGATTTTGGAAGTCCGGCAATCATTTCGGTGCGCGCTTCCCGGCTCATCAGCAGCTCGAACAGAGCCGGGTAGACGGTAAACGGCGCGCCATTGGGATGATCGGTGGTGAAGAAGACACGCCAGGGATCGTTGATCAGGAGAAAAAGCTCGAGCCCGATCGCCCACTGCATCGCGCCATAGAAATCCTTGCCATAGCTGTAGGGCACGATGCCGCCGCCATTGCCGTCGCCGTCATGAATGACGGATTTCTTCGGGCTCGCGCTGCCACGCGCCGAAAACTGCCGCATGACGTCGGAGGAGACGGTGACCGTCTGGCCGAACATCACCTGGCCGATATCGATGGTGACTTCCGGCGTCGCGTTGACCAGTTCGGCGAGACGCGCCGCGGCCGAGGAAAACCTGCGCTTGCCTTCCGTGCCGTAGCCATAGAACTGGAGGTGGGCGAGGTGCATCGGCAACCCCTCCGCTGCCGCGATCGTCGCGGCCGCCGTGTCCGCCGATCCGGGACTGCCCAGATTGTTGCAATGGACATGCAGAGGGTGCGGGACGCCAAGGCTGTCGACGGCGGCCTGCAGCGTCTTGACGATCTTGCGCGAGCTGACGCCGTAGGAAGGCACCACATCGTCCAGCGAGAAGGTGCGGACGTTTTCCTTGAAGGCGGCCGCCGCGCCGGCGTTGATCACCTTGACCCCAAGCGCCCGTGTCGAGGCGACTGTCCAGGCGACATAGTCCTCGATCATTTGAGACGAAGCGTCGTCGCGGATCATTGACAGCAGGAAATCGTCGTTGCCGAGAATGGCGAGCGTCGCCTTGTCGATGATCGGGATGTCGGCCAATTCGAGATGGGTGTGAAGTGCCGCTCCCGGCGACATAGCCGGCTCGACGACCGTGGTGAAACCCATCTTGGCGTAGAGGCAGCCGGTCTGGAAGGTCGACCAGCCGGCATTGGAGAGCGGCGTCGTCGCCGGCCGCGCCTGATGCGCGGCATGCTGCTCGGGCAGGAGCAGCCGTGCCGTGTTCACATTGCCGCCACCAATGTGGGAATGGATGTCGATGGCGCCCGCCATCACGACGCAGCCGGCAGCGTCGATGGTCCGGTCGGCAGCGCCCCCCGCCGGCGCCGCAACGATCTTATCGTCCCTGATCCAGAGGTCGCCCTTGCCGAGACGACCGTTGACCGGATCGATGATGTCGCCGCCCGCAATTTTCGTCAGCATGGCAACGCGGCCTCGGCGGAGACATGACTGGCGACCAGGCGGATGACAGTCGCAGCGGAGGGCAGTTCGGACGCCGCTCGCGCATCGATCGACCTTAGCGAACCGGTGCGGCTGGAATAGACCACCGCCTCGTGATCGACGCCCGCTTCGCCGATGGCGATGGTGACCGCAGCGCCCGCGACCGGCTTCTGCGTTTTCGCCAACACGATCAGCGCCATGCGGTTCCTTTTCTTCTGCGGCTGGACAATTGAGGAGGAGATCCGCAGGTGCAGGTCGGCTTCGCCGGCGGCGATCATGCGCGCGACATCGTAACGCCAGGGATCGAATTCCGGGAAGCCGCGCGCAAAGCCCGTGCGCAGCGGAAAACCCGCCATCCAGGTCGAGGCGAGCGCGCTTCCCCATCCGTTTTCGCGCGCCGGCAGATGAAGGCCGGATGCGCGTGATTTGCGGTTGAGATCGGCGATCAGTCCTTGCAGCATCTCCAGCGCCAGCCCTTCGGTTGCGTCGCCTGAAAACAGGAAGACTGGAAAATGCGCAGCCTCCAGGGCTTTGGCGAAATCGTCGAAGTTCGACACCGGCTGCGAAGTCTGACGCCCCCTGCACTGCGTCCTCAGCGCCGCCAGCGTCGCGCCGAGGCTTGCCTCGCCGCAGGAGAGGAGCGTCGCCGTCCGCCCGTTGCTCAACGGCGGCGCAGACGCCCCGTTCGACCCGACCAGAAAGATTTCACGTTGATTCTTGCCTGTGAGATCGGGGGCCGAGAGATCGGGAACCGTGGCCGAGAGTTCGCCGACAAATTCATGATGGATTTGCGGGAGTTCGCCCACGATCACCACGACATCGGCGCGCCGGCGCGTCTCGCCGGGCGCGACGGTCATCGCACCTTTGTCGGTAAAAAGCGCGGTCTCCCGGGAAACTGCCGCGCCATCGGCATGATCGTATGCCGCGCCAACCCGCTCAGCCAGCGCGATCGCCGCTCTGGTGCCGTGTATATCCGTATCCAAGCTGAAAACCGGGCACCGGCTCGACCCCAACAGCGCGGCGGCATGTGCAGCCGCGCGCTCGACCAGCGTTTCCCGGTTGCCGATCCAAGCAACCGCCATTCACTACGCTACTTTCTGGTGCCGGCCCGATCCTAGACGAAACTGGATCGGCCGTGAACCCCGCCTGCCAGCAGATTAGCGAATGTTTTCATACGCCATCAACAAATTCCGACCGCGCTTAATCATATTTGATGTAAGCGAAGCGCTGATCGGTCGGCGGAGTGCCTTCCAGCGCGCCGCCTTCCTTGGCCGGCTGCCACTGGACAACATCCTCGATCTTTTTGGCCAGCTCGAAGTCTTTGTCGGTGATGCCCTTCGCTGCATGGTTCATCAGGCGCACCTCGACCCAGGCATAGGACGCCGTGATGTCGGGATGGTGCCACGCCGCCTCGGCGAGATGGCCGACCGTGTTGATCACCATCAGTGTCGATTTCCAGCTGTGGGTCTTGTATTTGCGCCGGATCCAGCCGTTCTCGTAGCGCCATTTCGGCAGCTCCTTCTCGAGCCGGTCGGCGATCTCGGCTTCCGAATAGACCTTTTCCTTAGCTGTCTCGCTCATCTCGACCTCCGCGAAGGCCCGGTCCGTTTTCGCGCCGGGGCCAAAGAAGATAAAACGAATGCACTCTCTCCGGCTTGCCCCTTCTACGAAAACAGCTATCATGGCGACGGGCACCTAAACTTCCATGATGCGTCTATGATGCACCCATCGGGGGGTAGATGTCGAATTCTGTCACCATACGAGTGCCCTCCCGCCTGCACCTTGGCTTCCTCGATCTTAATGGTGATACCGGACGTCGCTTTGGCAGCGTCGGGCTACCTCTGAGCGAACCCGAAACCGTCGTCACCCTGTCTCGATCCAGCGAGACCATCGTCGAAGGCCCCGAGAGCCGTCGCGCCGGCGAACATTTGTCGACGCTCTGCAGCCATCTCGGCGTTCGCGGTCAGCACCGGCTGGTGGTCGAGCAGTCGATCCCGAGCCATGCCGGCCTCGGCTCCGGCACGCAGATCGCCCTTGCCGTCGCCTCGGCGCTGCGCACGCTCCACCAACTGCCTCTCGATATCGGCGGCGACGCGACCCTGCTCGATCGGGGCGGCCGATCCGGCATCGGCATCGCCAGTTTCGAAAGCGGTGGTGTCATTGTCGACGCCGGCAAGGACGACAGCGGCAGGCCGCCGCCGGTCGTGGCGCGATTGCCGTTTCCGGAAGAGTGGCGCGTCATCCTGATCCTCGACCATGCCGGGCATGGACTGCATGGCGATGCCGAGATCGCGGCGTTTCGCTCGCTGCCACCATTCCCGGCATCCGGCAGCGGCGAGATCTGCCGGCGGGTGCTGATGGGCATGATGCCGGCTCTGGTCGAGCACGACCTTCCAGCCTTCGGCGCCGCCGTTGCCGCGATCCAGATGCTGATCGGCACCCATTTCGCCCCGGCGCAAGGCGGCGTTTTCACCTCCAAGCGGGTCGAGAGGGTGGCCCATGCTCTCAATGAAGCAGGCGCCGTCGGCATCGGCCAGAGCTCGTGGGGACCAACAGGGTTTGCCTTCGCCCCATCGCAAGACGCCGCGGTCAGGTTCGTCAGCGCGGTTCAGCAGACAGTTGAGCACGGCATCGAGATCAGGATCGTCAAGGGCAGGAATTCCGGCGCGAAGATCAGTTCGACCAAACTTGATCTCGTCGGCAGCTGACGGCTCGGCAACACGATCAGGTTCAAGAAGAAAGGCGAGAAATGGCCCGCAAACATATCCTGCACATGCTGACGCCGTTGAAGCACATGAGCCCTTTCGACGTGAACATGGCGCTCGATGCAGGCTTCGACGCCGTCGTTCCCTATGTCGATGTAAGCCTCGGCGAGGTGACGGGTCTCGTGCAGGACGCGATCTTTTCGCGCCCGCCCGATGCAGGCGTCGATACCGGCATCTTCATCGCCGGCAAGGATGCCTCGCTGGCGCTCGACATGTTCGACGCAGCGCGAAAGGCGATGGTGCCGCCTTTCCAGGTTTCGGTATTCGCCGATCCGGCCGGCTCGTTCACCACGGCCGCGGCAATGGTGGCCAAGGTCGAAAAAGCGCTGGAGAAGAAATTCGAGCGCGGGCTGAAAGACACCAGGATCGCCGTTTTCGGCGCCACCGGCGTCGTCGGCTTCTGCACAGCCGTCATCGCTGCCAGGGAAGGCGCCCGGGTCACGCTGGTCGGTCATGACGGCATCGAAAGGGTCGGGCAGATCGCGGCTGAGATCAAAAGCCGATTCAAGATCGCCGTCGATGCGGCTGACGGGTCGAGCGACGCCCGGAAGACGAAGCTGGTCGAGGCGAGCGAAGTGATCCTGGCTTGCGCCAAGGCCGGCGTTCAGGTGGTCTCGAAAGCCCAGTTGAAAGGCGACGGCCTGCTCATTGCCGCCGACGTCAATGCGGTTCCGCCGGCCGGCATCGAAGGCGTGGCCGTCAACGCCAATAGCGATCCGCTCGAAGCGGCAAAAGCTGTCGGCATTGGTCCGCTTGCCATCGGCAACGTGAAATACAAGGTCGAATTCGGCCTCTTCAAAAGAATGATCGAAGCCGAAAAAACCATCACGCTCGATTTCCAGGAAGCATTTTCCCTTGCACGCGAAATTGCCAAGTAGCGCCGGACCTCTCCTGATCGCGGCGATTTCAGGCCGGGCGCTGGCTGCCGCTGCGCGCCGCGCCGGCTATCGTCCGCTGGTCGCCGATTTCTTTTGCGACACGGACACGGTCGCGCTTGCCGAACGCGCGACGATGCTGCCGGGCGACTTGCAAGGCGGCATCGACGGCGAGCGCATCATCGAGACGCTTCGGCAATTGGCTGGAGACGACCGGCCGGTCGCCATCGTCCTGGGCTCGGGCTTCGAGCGGATGACGGAGACTGTAGACGAGATCGCGCGCCATTTTCCGCTCGCCGGCAATAGTGGCGCCGCGATCCGCCGGATCAAGGACCCGCAATTGCTGGCCGCCGATTGCGCCGAACTCGGCATCCCGCATCCGCAATTCCGATGGGACCGGCCGCCCGATCCGGAGAGCTGGGTGGTCAAGACCGCAGGCGGCGCCGGCGGCGCGCATATCAGACGGGCCGCCGGAGAAACCCCGATATTACAGTGTCAGGTCCCTGGCGGCCGCTATTTCCAGCGTTTCGTTCCCGGCCGCAGCATCTCGGCTCTGTTCGTCGGCGACGGCCAAAGCGCTGATATCGTCGGCTTCAGCCAACAATGGGCGTCCCCCGCCCCCGCAGCGCCCTACCGCTATGGCGGCGCCGTGCGGTTGAGACGCTTCGATCGCAGGCAGGCGGCGATGATCCGCGGCTGGCTTTCAGGCCTGACGCGCCGCGCCGGCCTGGTTGGATTGTGCAGCGCCGATCTCATTCGCGGACCGGATGGCTACAAGCTCATCGAGATCAACCCGAGGCCAGGCGCCACGCTCGACATTTTCGACGATGCCGACGCGCCGCTGATCGAAGCGCATCTGCGCGCTGCGGCAGGCAGGGCCTACCACCTGCCGCGCTTCGTCGATTCGATGGCATCGATGGTGACCTACGCCGCGGCGCCGATCGCCCAGTTTCCATCGATTGCCTGGCCTGAATGGACTGCGGACCATCAGTCGCCCGGCACCCGTCTTATTGCTGGCGATCCTGTCTGCACCATCTTCGCGCGCGGTCCGAGCGCCAATTTGACCAGGCGGCTCATCAAGGGACAAGCCAGCAGATTGCAACACCAATGGGAAGGAGACCGGACATGAAAGACGGTTCGGCATTCCTGAACGACAATGCGCAGCGCATCATCGACGGCATGATCGGCAACGCCGAACGCCTGCGTATCGCCGTTTCCAGGGGGCCATTGGGCGAGTGCCTGATCGATGCCGGCGCCAAGGCCACCGGCGGCGTCGAGGCCGGGCTGCGCATGGCGGAAGCCGCGATGGGCGGGCTCGGCAGCATTTCGGTCTGCATGGACCGCGCGTCGGAGAAATGGCCGTTGACCATCGAAGTGCGGTCCTCGCAGCCAGTGCTTGCCTGCCTGGGCAGCCAGTATGCGGGCTGGAACCTGTCGAGCCAGGGCTATTTCGCCATGGGATCGGGACCGGCGCGGGCGCTCGCCCGCGTCGAGCCGCTGTTCGAAGCGCTTTCCTATCGCGACACCGCGTCATCCGCCGTGCTTATCCTGGAGACGGCCGAACCGCCGCCCCAAGCGATCGTCGAGAAGGTCGGCAAGGCGACCGGATTGCCAACCGAAAAGCTCACCTTCCTCTATGCGCCGACACAAAGCCTTGCGGGCAGCGTGCAGATCGTTGCGCGCGCGCTCGAAGTCGCCTTGCACAAGAGCAACGATCTCAAGTTTCCGCTGGAGAATATCATCGACGGCATCGGCACTGCGCCTATCCCCGCCCCCCATCCGGATTTCCTGACCGCCATGGGCAGAACCAACGACGCCATCATCTATGGCGGCAGCGTTCAGCTCTTCGTAAAAGGCTCGGCGAAAGACGCCAGGGAGCTCGCGGAGCGACTGCCGAGCCGCGCCTCTCGGGACCACGGCCACCCGTTCGCCGAGGTTTTCAAGCGGTTCAAGGGTGATTTCTATGCCATCGATCCGCTGCTGTTCAGCCCGGCCGAAGTGATCGTCACGGCGATCGAGACTGGCGACACGTTTCGCGCCGGCGAGCGTGATCTGCGGATGCTCGAACGGAGCCTCGGCTAGACCATGGCGGTGCAATGGATTCGTCTGTCATCCGCCTGCCGGGCCGCTCGCTCGCGCTTTCGGTATACCGGTATCCGAGGCCTAACATGATCCCCCGCATCCTGATCGTCAGCGATAATTCGGACGCTCGCGCCAAAGGCCTGGCGGCAAGGCTGGACCGGCGGGGCGCCGTTGTCGCAACCGTGCCGCTGGCGGCGATCGCGTTTGACACCGGCAGCCCGAGCGGACTGTCGATCCCCGGCCTCGACGGCGCGCTGCCCGATGCCGTGCTGGTCCGTTCGATCGCCGCCGGATCGTTCGAAGCGGTCACCCGGCGCCTCGGTGTGCTGCACGCATTCGCCAAGCTTTCCATTCCGGTGTGGAACTCCGCGCAGGCGATAGAACGCTGCGTCGACAAGTCGATGACGACCTTCCTCCTGAAGAATGCCGGCCTGCCGACGCCGCCGACATTCGCGGTCGAGGGACGTGCCATGGCCGAAGCGATCGCCGAACGCGAACTGCCGTTCACGCCGCTGGTGCTGAAGCCGCTTTTCGGCGCGCAGGGCCGCGGCATCAGGCTGATCGAAACATTGTCCGATCTCCCCGCCGACGAGGAGGTGAACAGCGTCTACTATCTCCAGCATTACGTGCCGCGTCCCGGGCCTCCTTTCCGCGATTTTCGCGTTTTCGTCTGCGCCGGCGAAGTCCTGGCGATGATGAGCCGGCGTGGCGACGACTGGATCACCAACATCAATCGCGGGGCGGTGCCCGAGCAAGTCTCGGGGCACGGCGAAACCGAACTGGCGGCGCTGGCAAGAGCCGCCGCCGCCGCTATGTCAGCGGATTTCGCCGGCGTCGATATCGTGCCGGCGGCCGACGGCAAGCTGTTCGTGGTGGAGGTCAACAGCATGCCCGCCTGGTCCGGGCTTCAATCGGTCGTCGCGGTGAACATCGCCGACGCGATTGCCGACGCCCTGCTGAAATTCCTGGCCGATCGCCGAGCTGATCGCCCAGAGGGGGCGGCGGCGGCGCGCCCCTACCGCCTCACCGCGCCGGCGAATTCGTGACGAGCCGGGCGCTTTCCCGAGAACGCCTCCGGGCTGCCTACAAAGACGCCTGCCGGATGGAGATCGAGGCGCTGAAACCGGGCAACGTCCACCTGTTCGCCGACGGGCACGGCATGTCCGCCGCCCAGTTCATGATGAGCGCGGAGGTTTCGTCCGGGCCGCTGACCGATCCGCGCCTGCCGGTCGGACAGCGCATCCTGGAAGCGGTCCGCGCGACACGTCTGGCGGTCGCGACCAACACCAATCTCGGCATCATCCTTCTGGCGGCGCCTCTGCTATGCGCCGCCGAAATGACGGGCGCTCCACTGCACGACAATCGGCTGCACGACAATCTCGACGCGGTGCTGCGCGCAATGAGCATGGACGATACCAGGGCAGTGTTCGAGGCGATCGTCACGGCCGCGCCAGGCGGCCTAGGAGAGGCCGCGAACGATGTGCGGCAAGCGCCTAAGGTTCATCTGCTCGAAGCCATGCGGGAGGCGGCCGACCGCGACATGATCGCTCGCCAGTATGTTACCTGTTTCGGCGACGTGTTCGGCGTCGGGCTTGCGGCTCTGGAAGCGGCGTTGGCACGCGGAGAAGGCGGCATGTGGCCGACGGTATTCGCCTATATGGCGTTTCTCGCCGGCTTCCCCGACAGTCATGTGATGCGCAACCATGGCGCTGAAGCCGCAAATCAGGCGCGGCAAGAAGCCCTTGCCGTTCAGGCGGCGCTCCATGCCAACGACGACGAAGCGTCACGCATTCGTCGGCTCATGGAACTCGACCGCCGGCTGAAGGCGGACAAGGTCAACCCCGGCACCTCGGCCGACCTGACCGTGGCTACTCTTTTAGTCCACCTCCTCGGCGTTCAGCTTGCATAATCGCAACGTTGGTGGTTGACTTTCAGGAGCGGAAGCTGGGCTTCCGCGGCTATCCAGCCAACCGGTCCGGATGTCCGGGCGCTGCCAACAAGGATAGCTGTCCATCGAGCGCTCGCTCGGTTTGCGGCGTCTTTGGACACCATAACTGTGTCTTGGAGGAAAATTGGCATGGCAAAGATCTCGAAAGTAATGGTCGGTGAATCGCTGGTAGGAGACGGCAACGAAGTGGCGCATGTCGACCTGCTCATCGGCCCGCGGGGGAGCGCGGTCGAAACGGCATTTTGCAACGCGCTTACCAACAACAAGGACGGCTTTACCTCCCTTTTGGCGGTGATCGCGCCCAATCTTCAGTGCAAGCCCAACACCGTGATGTTCAATAAGGTCACGATCAAGGGCGCCAAGCAGGCCGTGCAGATGTTCGGCCCGGCCCAGCATGCGGTCGCAAAGGCGGTGCAGGATAGCGTCGCCGAGGGGATCATTCCTGCCAGTGAGGCGGACGATCTGTTCATCTGCGTCGGCGTTTTCATCCACTGGGACGCGGCGGACGACGCCAAGATCCAGAAGTACAATTACGAAGCGACAAAGGAAGCCATCCAACGCGCCGTCGCGGGAACACCGACGGCCGCCGAAGCCACGGATAAGCGGGACCAGGTGAAGCACCCGTTCGCGGCTTAGACAAGAGACAGCCCCGCACAGATAAAACCCTCCGCGGAGCCGGAGGGCCTGTTGCGCCGCCTGAAAAAGCTACTGGGCCTTTAGAGACTGTTTTCGAAATTCGCTCTGGCGAGTCATATGGTGGTGGTTTCGAGAACCGGAGCGCAGCGGACATTTGGGTCCGTGAGCACCGGAGCGCAGAAAACGCCATCAGATGGCCGCCGGAGCAGAGTTTCCAAACGGTCTCGTAGAGCATCGGACCCAAAGCCTGCCCTCCGGCCTGACCCGAGGGGGGACCAGTTTTTGGGAAATCCGATGCTCCAGCAAAGAGATAGAGCGGCGACACGATCGACTTGAGAGTTCGCCGCTCTTAATCTGAGGCACAGTTTCCGAGGCCGAGTTCGAGGTTACGCGAATGTCAGGTGCCAAGCGTTGCGAGGTGGCCCGGCGTGAGCGTGCCGTCGTGCAGCGAGGTCGCGACCAGCGCAGCAGTGATACCGAGTGACGAAAGGGCGCGAATGTCAGCCTCATTGCGCACCCCGCCGGCCGCGATCACGGAGCGGCTTCCAGCCTTTGCCTTGATCGCCTCGAGCCGCGTGAAATCGGGACCGGAGGCGGAGCCGACCTTGGCCAATGTCATGACGATCACCTTTCGCGGCCAAAGCTCGGGCTCATCGAGAAATGATGCCGGACCGCGAAACCCGTCGTCGAAGAAATCCAGCGACAGGATAAGGTCGGGATGATCGCGAAAACGCCGGAACAGCGCCTCGTCTTGCTGCGATTCGGAACCCAGGACCGGATAAAGCCAGGGCTCGGCAAGAGCTGCCGCAAGGGTTTTCTCGTCGGCGATGCCGGCATCGACCCAAAGCTCCGGTGGCTCCGCCATCGCCTTCAGCCGGGCAAGCGCGCCATTGTTTGGCGTTCCGCCTTCGATGGCATCCAGATCGGCGATATAGAAGGTCGGAAAAGGGTAAAGCCCGCGCAAGCCTTCGGCGACCGCGACGACATCGGCACTTTGGCTGAGCGGCGTAACGATCGGCCTGTAGCGATCGCGTTTTCCTTGTTGGGCGCGGACCACTTCGCCGCCTTTCAGGTCGAGAACCGGAATGATACGCAACGCTTTTCTCGCTGACCAACTGCCCTGTCCAACTGTCCCTGTGATGAAAGCTTGAAGTGTGGAAAAAAGAAAGAGCATCGTTGCCGGCTTCGATATTGGCGGCGCGCATCTGAAGGTGACGCGCGCGCAAGACGGCCGCATCGTCGAGGCCGTAACGATCGCCACGCCGCTTTGGCTAGGGCTCGACAATCTGACCTTGGCATTCGAGGAAACGGCTCCGATTTATGCGGGCGCCGATCTCAACGCATTCACAATGACCGGCGAACTGGCGGACATCTTTCCGTCCCGCGATGCCGGCGTCGCGGCTCTGCTGGATGAAATTTCAAGCCGGTTCCCAGGCGAAAAACTGATCTATGCCGGGCCGTTTGGCTTTGTCGGGGTCGAGCAGGCAGCGCGGCTGAGCCCCGATGTGGCCTCCGCCAACTGGCACGCGACAGCGTCGTTGGTGGCGAAACTCGCTGGCGATGCCCTGTTCGTCGATATGGGCTCCACCACCACCGACATTATCGCCATCAAGAAAGGCGCCATCGCCAATGACGGCTACACCGATGCCGGACGGCTGCTGACCGGCGAACTGGTTTATACCGGCTTCACCAGGACGTTCCTGTTCGGTGTGGCTTCGTCGGCCCCCGTCCGTGGCAGGCTGACACCACTGATGAACGAGTATTTCGCCTCGATCGCCGACGCGCACCGGATCCTGGAAGTGCTCGACGAGAAGGACGACAGGCACTCTACCGCTGACGGCAAGGAAAAGACGATCGACGGTTCGATCGCGCGGCTGGCGCGCATGATCGGTCGCGACGCCGCCGACCTGACACCGCCGGAATGGCGTGAAGTCGCGCGCTGGTTCAGCGAGCAGCAGTTGCGCAAGATCCACGATGCGGCATCCCTGGTTGCTGGGCCGCTTGCCCCGGATGTGCCGATCGTCGGCGCCGGAACCGGCCGCTGGCAGATCAGGCGGCTGGCCGAACGCATGGAACGCCGCTTCGTCGATTTTGCCGAGATCATCCCCGCAGATGACGCCGTTCGCGGCGAAGCGAGCAGCGTGGCGCCCGCGTCAGCGGTGGCGCTGTTGGCGGGATCTCAACTGTAGGTGCTGTGGCCATCCGATCGATCGGGGGATACTGCCCCGGCTTGAAAGATCTCAACCCGTACCAGTGCATCCAAAATCGGACCGCGCAGGGTCGCAACAGGGTGGAAACCCGACGTTCGGCACCCGCTCGGCGCATGTCCGGTTCATGGTCGCGCCACAACCGGCCATTCCCGCAAGCTCTGTGTGCGTCACGCTCGGCTGGCTCGGACGCTCAGCCATCGATCATTGGGCTTTCCGATGCACCGACGTACCTCGCTGACGATCCAGCCGGCGTCTGTGAGTGCGGACCGCAGGGTGGACTCGCGCCAGTACGTCTCGACGTAGCGCCGAGGCGCTGCAGTGCCGCCGTGTGTGGACACCTCCTCGCCATCGCCCTCTCTAACCGAGGCGTGCAGTCGGCCACCGGTACGGGTCGCCTCGGCAAGCCGTCCAAGTACCGTGCCGAAATCCTCGCGCGCGACGTGAATCAGGCAGGCACAGGCCCAGATCCCGTCGTACGGCGTGCCGGGACGCTGCGGGTCGGCCAAGTCTTCTGTCAGCGGGTCCAACAGGTCGGCCTCGAAGCCACTCTCGCGAAGCAGTTCGACGAAACCCTTCGAAATGTCGGTGCGCCGGACGCTAATCCCCCGCTTCTCAAGCTCAAGTGCATCTCGCCCGCCACCGCTTCCGATCTCCAGCACCCGGCCCGAGCCACCCAGTTCGGTCGCGAACGCATCGATCTCTGTCGCGACCCATTCGGGCATCGCCGCAGCCTCGGCAGCGTACTCCGCCGCGACCATATCATAGGACCGCACTGTATCCCGGTCGGTGTTCATCCTAGCGCTCCTCCTTCAAGACAAGAGGCCCGATGAGCGAGAGGCCCATCAGCCCGTTGCGCTCTTACACTTCGGCAGTTAGTGACGTCGCGGGCGATATGCTTCCAGATTTAGCAGAAATGCGATCAGAGATACTCCCGAACGATTGCCCGTGCTGCCGGGCAGCAATGCGCCCCATTCCCGCCATTTGCCCATTTGTGGCGGCTTCCTGAAAGCGGATGTTCAAACTAGTTCACGGCTACGTCTAAATCCCTCCGTCCTCGCGGCAGAACGCGACAGTTGGGGACACGGCGCATGTCGATCCCCTACACGACCCTTTTCGGTCGAATTCTAGGGGAGCTGCGCGTCCATGAGGTTCAGGCGGTCGAAGAAGACGCGGTTGCGACGCTTGGCATCGGCAAGAAGCCGGCCGTAGTCGATGACCTCGAAATAGATCCCGAAGGTCCGGTGATATCCGTAATAGGAGCGCTGGTCCGGCGTAGGCATCGCGTCCGACATCTTCAGCTCGGCGTGCATGCTCGGCGTGATGTCGCAGACGACGTAAGCGAAAGCTGGTATCTTGTCCCCCGCAACCGACAACGGCCGGCCGTTGTCATCCTTGAACTGGCCACCGCGAATGAGCTGTATCTGTTCGAACACTTGTCTGAGCGGATTGTCGTCGCCGGTGTAGTCGTCCCGCTGCGGTCGTTTGAACTCGATGACGGTGATGCTATTGAGAGGCATCCCGTCGTCGGGCTTTTCGGAGAATGCAATCTTCCGGTCGAAGATGAAAAGGTCCGGCCGCTTCCGTGATTCCGAAGTGAAATCGGTGTGGGAGTTGAGGGGCCGGTCGGAAGCGATGAACGAATGGAAGTTGAGGCGTTCGTCGATGATCCAAAGGTTCTGTTGCGAATAGAGGATATCCTGGTCCGTGGCCCTCATCGGGAACAGGATATTGTGGACCGCCTCCTCGAGCGGATACTTGGCCGTCCGCTTGTCGTTGGAGAGCGCCTTCTCCAACAGGTCGATGATGATCTTGCGGTGGGATACGTACTGGGCGAGGGCCGAGACGCCGAGTTCGTTCGAACGCTCCATGAATTCCGACAGGCGCTGACGGTACCCTTCGTAGTCCTCCTGCCTGGCTGCCTCGGTCAGTATGCGGGATCCTTCCCTTTTTAGGCTGACCTCGCGTTGATGGAGTTCCCGGTGGAGCGCTAACTCCATGTCCATTTTGGAGGCGTTCGGCGAGATTGAGCCGATGAACTGATCCAGGTAGCGAAGAAGGGGTTTGTACTGTGGAGCTTCCGTTCGGACGTAATCCCGGACCCGCTTGGCTTTTGCGGTGTTAAGGCTGTCGATCAGCTCGGCGAGGTCTCGTTGCACAAACGCAAGGCATTCCGTCCGGATGTCGGACCGTCGCAGGTCTTCTACTTGAAGCAGATCGTCTTGTCCGTCCTCCAGTTCCTCGCGCATGTCGAAGTCGGTGCGGAAATTGTTGACCCTATCGTTGAGGTAGTCCCCTTGGACCACCGCGAGGTAGACGAAACTGCCACCCTTCTCGTCTTGCAGCCGCCCAATGAAGTTGGGGATGAACTGGTCGAGCCTTTCGGTGATCACCGCGCGCGAGTTTGCCGCGTAGATCAGGCGATGTTTCGATGCGCGGGGCGAGTGGAGGCGAAACCCGTCGATGCGGAAACTTCGCCCGGCTAACTCGAAGTTCCCGCTGTGCCCGCCGCGCTGGAAGTTCTCGTCGAACACTTTGTTGAGGGACAGCTTGATGCCGCCGTCATGGATCTCGACCTCGGGGCATTCCGGTTGCATCAGGACGAGGATGAAATGCTCGGCCAGTCGCTGCGCCAGTATCTCAATGTCGGCCGGGCATTCCTCGCAATAGGGCGAAAGGAAGCCCGCGAGTCTGACCGTGGTTCCTGACGCACCGCTATCGATCTGCGCCGCGCTGGCCGCATCGGGGTCGTAGTCAAAGCCGAACTCGAAATCCCGCAGCCAGTGACTTGGCTCGTCATCGCCGTCCTGGGCTTGGAAAGTCGTTCTCACATGGACCGTCTCGAAGGCCTTGAGCCACATGAACCGGCCGAGGCCTTTCCCGCCGCGCTCGTACTTATGTTCCGAATACGCAGTGTTGAACGAGTCGAAGTTCTCGTCGGTGAAGCCGATGCCGGTATCGCGGATCTCGAAGCCGACGATAGGGGCGTTGTCCTCGCCGAGCAGATTTTCGGCGCGCTCCACGACGATCGTGACACGATGCCGCCTGTCGGACTTCGCGTCCTGAATTGCTTGCAAAGAGTTCATCACCGCCTCGAACAGCGGAAGTAGCGCCTTCCATTTCGGAAGCTGTGTCTGCCGGATCTGCCCCCTGAGGTTGGTTCGAAGCATTCCTGGCTGCAGGGCGATAATCTGGTTCATTGGGTCCGACCTATCTGCAACTTGATCCGCTACCGCTCCGCCTCCTGCTCGTAAGGCGCAACGCAATGCTATCATCACCTCAAAACAGTTCTAGTTAGGAAGACGTTGTCTTTGGGCAGAAAACGCGGATTTGCACGTTTGCGTTGGTATATTAGCAAATAGAAGCCGTCAGTCCGCTACCGGCTCCACTCCGGTCATCGTGCATACCGGGCTCAATGCCCGCAAAAGGTCGAACACCGCCGTTTGAGATCAGCGCCACCGTGTAGCATGCTAAAACGCGTCAGCCCGGACGCTTACCCTGGTTCAGCATATCCGGCTCAGCCCCGCGCATCCTCGCCGCTGGCATCCTCGCCCGACAGGTGATCGCCGACACGCTGCATCAGCCAGTCCCAGGCTTCCTTTTCGCCCTCGCCCGCGGTCTTTTCGATGGCGATCGAAAGATAGGCTATCTCCGCCTCGATCTTGTCGCGCGGCAGCATGCCGAGCCGGCTGACCAGGATGGCCAGTTCCAGCACCGCCGCCTTGGCGCGGTTGAGGCCGGTGAACGGCGCATGCGTTTCCTCCTGCACCACGCGGCAGAAATGGCGAGGTCGCATGCCATCGTCATCGACACTCTCGACTTCGAGGACAGAATGCGCGAGCGCCGCCTTGAGCCGCGGCACCGGAAACCCGTCGACCGCAACGGTTGGCCAATGCTTGCGGCCGGTCAGGCAGCCGGCAAAGATGCGCACGTCGTCGGTGTAATTGGCGATGGCGAACGGCACTTCGGCGAGATTGTCGAGCGTCACCGACGGCCGGAACGGCGCGATGACCCAGCCGTCCTTCTCGGCGATGATGCCGATCGGCGCGATGTGGACGTCGCCGGCCTTGTTGACGGTGGTGATGATCGATTCACTGATGTAGGGCATGGGTTAGCGCTCTTTCTTCGCGCGAAGCGTGTGGCCCGCTTCCGCAAGACGGGTGCGGTCGGTTTCGGGAGCCGGCGCGGCAACGCCCCATGCGAGCGGCTCGTCCTGCACATAGCGCTTGCCGAGGCGCCACGCGATCTCGGCCTTCATCAGTTCCGCGCCAAGATAGAACGCGTGCGCGCCATCCGCCTCAACGCCAAGCCCGGCAAAGAGTTCGAACGCATCCGTGGCAACCGCGTGCCCCCTGCCGTTGAAGACATGAATGCCGTCCTCGGCGGTCATGATGCGGAAATTGGCGTCGCGCACCTCGGCCGCCAATGCATCGATATCCCCGGTCGAGGCCGTGAACGGCTTGCGGTCATGGACCTGCAGGAGCCCCGGATGGTAACTGCGCGGCAGCGCACCGTCGTTCTTCGCGGCAAACAGGACGCGGCGGGCAATATCGTGCTCCTCGATCGTTCGCAGCGTGTGCGGGCTGACATGCACGGCAAGCACGTTTCGGATCTGAAGTTCCGAGCAGAGCCCGGCCAGAACGGCGGTAACGCCGGAACTGTCGGCGTCGGTCAATTCGGTGAGATTGCCGGTGCCCATCAGCAGCTCGACCTCGGGCCAGCGGCGGCGCGCCTCGATGAAGCGCGCAAGTGAGGCGGCAAAGCCGAAATGGATCGGGTCGAGCACGGGATCGGCGATGAAGGCGACACCGGCCTTTTGCGCCGCGTCGATGGCCCGTCCGAGCGAATCCAGGTCGCCGGGCGTGGACGGGATCAACACTGGCACGGCCTTGTGGTCGAAGGCCAACGGCAGCGTGTTTTCGTCGAGGCTGAGAAGATAGTCCGCGCCGGCGCGTGCGCCGATCGAAAGCTCGTCCGTGCTGGCCGAATCGACACTGACCAGAAATCCCTGTGCCTTCAGCTCGAGCACGGCCGCTTCCAACAGTGGAAACCGTGTTTCCGGCAGGCAGCCGAGATCGATCACGTCGGCGCCTGCCGCAGCCAGCATCCGTGCCCTCGCCACCAGCGCCTCGACCGACAGCATCGGCGCATCGACGATTTCAGCGAAGATGCGCATGTCGTGACGCGAAAGGTCGGGCGGGACGCCCGCCCGGCCGAGAAATGCCGGCAGATCGGCGATCTCGTCGGGGCCGCGTACAAAGGGAACGCCGAAATGGCTCGACAGATGCTCGATGTCCCCGCGATAGCGGCCGGGCAGGATGACGCGGTCGGTGCCGCCTGTCAGGCTGAGCCGCCGCTTGATGATGTCTTCGCTCATCAGCGCCGCGACCTTGACGCCGATGTCGATGATCTCCCACGCAAATTCTGTTTCGCCCAGTCCGGCCAGCAGCCTTTCCAGCCGGACCTTGGCCAAATGGCCGGTAAGAAAGGCCAGCCGCTCAGCCATGGCTTGCGAGTTCGGCGTGGCGCCGTCTGACCGAGGCTTCGAGTTCGGCGAGCGACTCGACCACCTCGGTTCGCTCGAAGCTCTTCAGCTGGTTGGTATTCTCCAGGTCGATGCTGCGCGGATAGACCTTGACCAGCCCATGCGGCGCCATGGTTTCGAGTTCCGGCGCGGTGTCGCAGGCAAAGACGATGGCTGGCACCCGGCATTTTCCGGCCTGGGCAAAGACGTTGGTGGCGAGCGTGTCGGAAATGCCGTGCACGCATTTGGCGACCGTGTTGGAACTGGCCGGCGCCACCACGACCGTATGATAGACACCGTGATAGAATTCGCCGACCGGGATCGCGCTCGCTGTCTTGTCGTGCAGCACGCGCGTCGTCTCCGGGAAATCGAGCTTGAGCTTGTACATGCGCAGCACTTCGTTGGCGGCTTTCGACACGAAGACATCACAATGCTCGAGTTGGTGAATGAGTGCGAAGCTCTCCGTAAAAAAATGACCGGAACCGGTCAGAACCCATGCCCAGCGCGGCGTATGCAACTTCACCATCGCCTACCCTGCTTTTCTTGCCGGCCGGATCGGAGCCGCGATCGCGATGCCGGGCAGATCGCCCGACGCGAGCAGCGCCCCGGCCGCGGCGGCATCTTTCGGGCCGGCAAGATGGAAATCGACACCGTCGGGCAGCATGGCGGCGAAGCCGGCGTCGACGATGCCTCTGGCCGTCAGGCCGTCGATAGTGTCGCTGCCGAAGAAAGCGCCGGTTTGCTTGATCAGGAGCAACGCCTTCGCGCCGAGCTTGCCGGCAAGCCAGGCGGCAAGGGAATCGGAAGTCATGTCCCAAGAAGCCGGAATGTCCGGCGCCGGCAGAGCCAATGACGACGGTAGCCACACCGGGACTTTCCCCTCATCCAACGCTCGCACCATTTCGTCCAGCGACCGTGCCGGCACCAGCCTTTCATGCCGGTCGAGGATGACCTGGCCGAACTGCTCCATGGCGAGGATCGCCATGGCGTGGGCAGCGGCGTCGGAAAAATCCATGTAAATCTGGCTCTCTCGCACCTGGTCGGCAAACTGCCCGCCGCCGGGCACGATCACGATGGGCAGCTTGGAGCCTGCCAGCGCCGCGATCCAGTTCTCCATTTCCGCCGCACGGGCCGTGCTGCCGCCGAGCTTGACAATGGTTGGCCTGATGACCTCAGGCCTTTGCTGTCGCGGCTGGGAAACAGCGCTTTGGTCTTTTCGGCCGGTAGGGCCGGAGGCAACGCCGCGGCCTGCCGCTTGGCGCTTGCGCTCGATCTCGACGCCGACGCCGCCTGGGCCGAGTTCGAGTTTTTCCACCCTTACCGTGACGCGCACCACACGCGGGTTCTCCAGAATATACGTCGCCACCTGCTCGGCCAGCGCCTCGCTAAGCTGGATATGGCCTCGCGCGACGATGGTGCGAATGCCGTCCATGATGATGTCGTAGGAGAATACATGGCGCATGTCTTCGGGATGATCGGTGACCTGCAGCACGTCGGCGGTCACGTCGAAACGCACCTTTTGTGTATGGCCGTGCTCGAAGCTGTAGGCGCCGATCTGGACCGGCAGGACAAAGTCCCGCACGAAGATCTTGTCCGTGCCCAGTGTCGGGTCGGTGCCGGGCGAATAGCCCCTCGCCGCCAGCAGGCGGTAGTCGACGCTCGACGGGCCGCCGGCCCGGGATTCTTGCGGGACCAATTCGCGAATCTGCGAAACCGCCTCGGCGCTGATCGAACCCGCGCGGCCGGCGTCGCCGCACAGCGCCCCGCGAAAACCGAGAAAATCGGGCGCGAAGGGCAACAGGCGCGGAATGTCGGGGGCTTCCAGCGATCCGCTCAGTCCAACCATCAGACCAAGCGATTTCGCTCGATCGACGAACCCCGGGATACGCTCGGGCGGCAGATGATCGAGCAGCCGGCCGTTTGCCTTGTTCGCAGTGTCGACCATGGCGCCATGGAAGCGATGTTTGGCAAGCATCGGCAAAAGCTCGAAATCCGGCGCCAGATCGGCGAACAGCACGGCGATCAGCTTCGTTCGCGCGGCGAGCGGCGCGAGCGCCTCTGCACAAGCGACGGCATTTGCCGACGGAAAGAAGCCTATCTTGACGTAATCGACGCCGGTCGCAGCGATCTCTTCGGCCTTGGCGCGGATCGTTTCGGGTTCCATCGGCAGATCGCCGCAGACCGCGCTGACCGGCGCCCGGCCGGCGATGAACGAGGCGGCCTGGCCAATGATTTCGGTGGCTACCGCCCCAAGGGCCCCGGCTTTCGGATCCTTCAGGTCTATGATGTCGACGCCGACCGAAAGCGCGGTTTTCGCCTCGTCGACGCCGGTGACGCTGGCCAGCATTCTGGTCATTGGACTTTCTCCGGCATGAGGGACAGGACACTCTCGGGCCCGAATACCGAAATCCGCCCAGTTGCCGTTCCGGCGACAAGGCATGACACTAAAGCAGACGCGATAAGTCCACTTTCGGGGTTTGATAAATTTTGCCGGTCAGCTAAGCTCATCATGGGCACCTTGACTTCGCGCTGGTCCGACAACAATCGGACTTTAGCGCAAGAACGGGTAATTTTATCGATGACGAGCGCGGTGCCGGGCACTCTCGCGGCCTTTTTGTGCTTTTTTTCCCTGAGCGTCAACGTTCCGGGCGCGCTAGCCCAGGAAGCGACGGGCGAGCAACCGACCGCAACGGCCAAGCCGGAAAAAAAGCTAACCGAAATCAAGATAGGCTATTTGCGCGCTTACGCGCCGCAGCTGGCCTTGTCGGTGCTCGACGTCCCGCCGCGCGATGAAGGTGTTGCCGGCGGCAATGTTGCGATTGCCGACAACAACACGACCGGCAGCTTCCTCGGCCAGAAATTCAGCCTCGACGTGACCGAGGTAAAGCCGGATGCGGACGTCGTTTCGGCCTTTCAGGACATGATCGCCAAAGGCGACCGCTATGTGGTTGCAGATATCTCGGCCAGGCAATTGCTGTCGATCGCCGATCTTGCCCGCGACAACGGCGTGTTGATCTTCAATGCCGGCGCAACCGACGACAGTCTCCGCGAGGAGGAATGCCGCGCCAACATCTTCCACACCATCCCGACGCGCAGCATGCTGGCCGACGGGCTGGCGCAATATCTCATCTGGAAGCAATGGCGGCGCTGGGTGCTGATCTATGGCTCGCATGAGCGCGACCGGCTTTTTGCCGAGGCATTGCGCCGGGCGGCGACGCGCTTCGGCGGCGAGATGGTCGGCGAAAAGGAATTCAAGGACACCGGCACGGCACGGCGGACCGATTCCGGCGTCGTCCAGATCCAGCGGCAGATGCCTGTCTTCACCCAGGACCTGCCGGAGCACGATGTGTTGCTGGTCGCCGACGAAAGCGAGGTGTTCGGCACCTACGTGCCGTTCCGCACCTGGATTCCGCGGCCGGTCGCCGGCACCGCCGGCCTCACCCCGTCGGCCTGGCATCCGGCCAGCGAGCAATGGGGCGGCACCCAGATCCAGAACCGCTTCGCCAAGGCAAACGGCCGCCGCATGGTGTCGAAGGATATGGCGGCATGGACCGCGGTGCGCATCCTCGGCGAGGCGGCGACCCGCACCCAGGGCGCCGACCCGCGGAAGATGGCTGACTTCATCCGCTCCGACGATTTTTCGATCGCCGCCTTCAAAGGCCAGAAACTGACCTTCCGCAAGTGGAACCAGCAGTTGCGGCAGCCGATCTTCCTCGGCGACGGCCGATCGGTCGTCTCGACATCGCCGCAGGAAGGTTTTTTGCACCAAGTATCCGAGCTCGATACGCTCGGGGTCGATGAGCCGGAAACAAAATGCGTGCTTAAGTAGAACCGATTGGGAGGGAATTTCAGTGCACAGAGGAGCTTACGCGCTCGCCATTCTGGCCACCGGCTTCATGGCCAGTCCGGCGTCGGCCTACATGGCCTATATCTCCAACGAGAAAGACAACACGATGAGCGTCGTCGACACCGCGACGATGCAGGTGGTGAAGACCGTCAATGTCGGGCAGCGTCCGCGCGGCATCACCATCTCGCATGACGGCAAGCACGTCTATCTCTGCGCCAGCGACGATGATTCCATCGAGGTGATCGACACGGCAACCCTGGAGATCGTCGATACCTTGCCTTCCGGGCCTGACCCGGAGCTCTTCGTGCTCTCGCCTGACGGCAAGACGCTCTATGTCGCCAATGAGGACGACAATCTCGTCACCGTCATCGACATAGAGGGCAAGAAGGTGCTGGCCGAAATCCCGGTCGGCGTTGAGCCGGAAGGCATGGGCGTCAGCCCGGACGGAAAGACCATGATCAACACGTCGGAAACGACGAACATGGCGCATTTCATCGATACGTCGACCCACGAGATCACCGACAACGTGCTGGTGGATGCGCGCCCGCGCTTCGTCGAGTTCACGCCCGACGGCAAGCAGGCCTGGGTGAGTGCCGAAATCGGTGGCACGGTTTCGGTGATCGACAATCAAACGCGCGAAGTTGTCCAGAAGATCACCTTCGAAATTGCCGGCCTGAGGGCCGAATCCATCCAGCCGGTAGGTGTGCGCATCACCGCCGACGGCAAGAAAGCCTATGTGGCGCTCGGACCGGCCAACCGCGTCGCGGTGGTCAATACCGAGACATACGAGGTCGAGAAATACGTGCTGGTCGGCCAACGCGTCTGGCAGCTCGCCTTCACCCCGGACCAGAAGACCATCATCTCGACCAACGGTGTGTCGAACGACATCACCTTCATCGACGTGGCGACCGACGAGCCGGTTCAGTCGGTGACCGTCGGCGCGCTGCCGTGGGGCGTCGTCGTCTCGCCCAATTGAATCAACCCCCAATTTGAATCAACAGACAGAAAAACAGCAGAAGGGCAGGAAATCATGCGGAAATTTCGGGTAGTCGCTTTCGCGGCGCTGGTGGGCATGGCACTCACGCAGGGCCAGGCCTGGGCGCAGGACAACGACGGCGATGACGATGACGCGGCCGCCAGTGCGGCCACCAAGACGGATGCCAGTCCCGAAGCCGAGAAGGCAACCCGGGCCAGCAAGGACGTGCCGGAACTTATCCTCGGCACCAAGGAAGATCAGTTCACCGCCAACCAGAAGGACTTCCAGCTGATCGCCGGCCAGGGCTATCGCTGGAAGATCACCGCAGCGGGCGGGCTGGAATACAAATTCCATACCGACCTGTTCCGCAATGTGTGGAACAACCAGATCGTCATCAACGACCTCGAGGTGCACATGAACGGCGCACCCGCATGGCTCGAATTCGACGCTGACGGCACCATCCAGGTCCAGTTTACCACCGTGCGGCCCGGCATCTACACATGGTCGGTGCCCGACCTTGCCGACAGGGGCATGAAAGGCACGATCACGATCAAGTAGGGTCACCGGAAAGCAGGACTGCGCGGGTCCGGCGCGCCAGACTGTCGGTGTGCCAGACTCCCGGTGTGCTAGACTATTGTCGACGACAGGGAGCGAGCCGGCGTGCAGCATGTGAGGACAAGCGGACCAGGAGATGAGGCGGCGGCGCTCGATGTCGCCGGCGTCAGCCATTCCTATGGCCCGAAGCGGGCGCTCAACGACGTCTCATTCTCGATCGCGCCGGCGACTTTCACCGTTCTTCTCGGCCTCAACGGCGCCGGCAAGACAACGCTGTTCTCGCTGATCAGCCATCTTTACGACACGCGCCGCGGATCGATCCGCATCTTCGGCCACGACGTCAGCCGTGCTTCGGGCGAAGCGCTCCGGCGTGTCGGCATCGTGTTCCAGGCCCGCACGCTCGACCTCGATCTCAGCGTGCACCAGAACCTCTCCTACCACGCCGCGCTGCATGGCATCGGAGGACGCGAGGCCCGGCAGCGCATTGCCGCGCTGCTCGATATTGTCGACATGCCAGGCCGTCAGCATGACAAGGCACGCAGCCTTTCCGGAGGCCAGATGCGGCGCATAGAGATCGCCAGGGCGCTGCTCCACCGCCCTGCCCTGCTGCTGCTCGACGAGGCGACCGTCGGTCTCGACATCCAGTCGCGCGCCGGCATTCTCGCCACCATTCGCAAGCTCGTCGAAACCGAAGGTATTGGCGTGCTGTGGGCGACGCACCTGATCGACGAGGTTGAAGACGGCGACCATGTCGTCGTCTTGCGGCAGGGCGACCTGGTCGCCAAGGGCAAGGTGGCCGATGTCGTCAGGACGAGCGGCGCCACGTCGATCCGCGACGCCTTTTCGAGGCTCAGCCGCATCGAGGCAGCCGGCACCGCGGAGATATCGCCATGAGCGCTCCCGCAATGCCCGAAAAAGTCGCAGGCGTCATGCCGGTGAGGTTCGAGAAATTCGGCCTCGGCCACTATCTCATTTGCCTCAAAGGCGTCGTCCTGCGGGAGTGCCTGCGCTTCCTGCACCAGCGCGAGCGCTTCATATCCTCGCTGGTTCGGCCGCTCATCTGGCTGTTCATCTTTGCCGCCGGATTCCGGCAGGTGCTCGGCGTATCGATCATCCCGCCCTACAAGACCTACGTGCTCTACGAGGTTTACATCACGCCGGGCTTGTGCGGCATGATCCTGCTGTTCTCGGGCATGCAGTCTTCGCTGTCGATGGTCTATGACCGCGAGATGGGCAACATGCGCACCTTGCTGGTCAGCCCCTTCCCGCGCTGGTTCCTGCTGGTCTCGAAGATGCTCGCAGGTGTCGCCGTATCGATCGCGCAGGTCTACGCGTTCCTGATCATTGCCTGGTTCTGGGGCGTCAAGGCGCCGCCGATCGGCTATCTCATGGTGCTGCCGGCGCTGTTCCTGTCGGGCATGATGCTTTGCGCGCTCGGCATGCTTTTGTCCTCGATGATCAAGCAGCTCGAAAACTTCGCTGGCATCATGAACTTCGTCATCTTTCCCGGCTATTTCGCCTCTCCGGCGCTCTATCCCTTGTGGCGCATCCAGGAGGCGAGCCCGCTGCTTTATAAAATCTGCCTCGCCAATCCGTTCACCTATGCGGTCGAACTGATCCGCTTCGCCTTCTACGGCCAGATTGACTGGCTGTCGCTGGGCGTCGTTGCCGGCTGCACACTGCTGTTCCTTGCCGCCGCCATCATCGCCTATGATCCTTCGCGCGGCCTGATAAGCCGGAAACAGGACACGGGAGGAAATACCTGATGGCACGAATGAGCCTTGCTCGCAGCCTGGCTGTGGCTGCCATGCTCATGCCGAGCATGAACGCCAAGGCGGCGGCGAACAACGATCCGGACTGGCCCTGCATACAGCGCAAGGTGCCGCAGCTCTCGCTCGGCCAAATCTGGAACGGGCCGGAGCTTCCCCCAGCGGCGAAGGACCTGTCGAAGGACCCTGCCGTCTCCGCCCTGGTCGAGGAGGTGGCAGCCCGGCGAATGCCGATTGCCGAAGCCCAAAAGAAGATCAGGGATTTCGCCGCATCGTTGCCGGCCGAGCAGCTTGCGCCGAAAATGGCGATGCTGGTGCAAGGCATGTTCGATCATATGGACACTGAGCGTTCGCACGTGATCTCAGGCATTTCCCGCTACGCCCACAAGCAGCTCGAAATGGCCGCCGCGTTGCGCAAGGAAGCGTCCGACGTCGATGCGCTGCGGGAAAAACCCGATGCAGATCCCGACGAGGTCGAACGGCGAACCGAACAGCTGAAATTCGCAACGCGAATTTTCAACGAACGCGTCCAATCGCTGACTTACGTCTGTGACGTGCCGACGATAATCGAGCAGCGGCTATATCAACTGTCCAAGGCCGTCTCGGAAACGCTCGCCGCGAAGAAGAATTAGAACCTCATTCGATCTTCGCGGCGGATCTCACGATTCCCGGCCGGGCAGCACGCGCCAGCGCCGCACGAAATAACCGGGATGCGTCTCGATCCACTGGGCCACCAGCGGCTGCGCCTGCATGAAGGCGGTCCCGGGATTCATCGCCAGGCCGTCCACCATCTGTTCGCGTTGTTCACAGGTCTGCGGCATATCCGTCAGGCAGACCATCATAACGAGCGTGTAAAGCATTACCCCTTGTCCCCATCGAATTCCCGAACCCCATGCCCGGGAGGTTTCCGAAATACCGACCAGTCTGCAGGGGTCGCACATACAGATCGCTTACGGGTGGAAAGGACGTGGCCCCTGTTCTTTCGCACTGCAACATAACATATCGCTTATCTAACGCCAACGATCGCCGGGCGTTCTCCACTCCCTTCTCGGGGCTATCTCGCGATCTCTGGCGTTCGGTATGTCGGTCGTTCAGGTCGAGTTCCGCCGTCCAACGTCATCCCGCTCTGATCTGCGGATAGAGCTTGCCGAACAGGGGCAGGTACATCGCGCCCTTGCGCATCAGGAAATCGTGGAATGTCGCCATGGCCGGCGAGATCGCGTGATCGCTGCGCATCACCGAAAACCATTGCCGGCGGATCGGCATGCCGACAACGTCGAGGATGACCAGCCGGCCGGCTTCGGTTTCCGCGGCGATGGTGTGGGCAGAGATGAAGGCGATGCCGAGCCCGGCCATCACCGCCTGCTTGATGGTCTCGTTCGAGCCCATCTCGACGCCGAGATCGTCGATGCGGCCGGGCACGTCGCTCAGGAATATTTCCAGCGAGATGCGCGTGCCGGAGCCGGGCTCGCGAATGAGGAAATGCTCTTCGGCGATCCGCTCCTTGGATATCTCGCGTGCCGACGCCAGCGGGTGGTCGGGCGGCGCAATGATGACCAGCGGGTGATCGCCAAACACCGAGGCACGCACCGGGACCTCCTTCGCCGGGCGTCCCATCAGCGCAATGTCGATGTCGTGGTTCTTCAGCCTGTCGATCGTTTCGGCGCGGTTGCCGATGGCAAGCCGCATGTCGATGTCGGGATGCTCCTTCATGAAGCCGGCCATAAGCCGCGGCGCGAAATATTTGGCGGTGGAAACGACGCCGAGCCTCAAGCTGCCGATGCGCACGCCCTTGATCGCATCCATCTTGTCTTCGAGCAGGCGAAGCCGCTCCTCGATCGCCTGCGCCGTCTCGACGAAGGCCAGGCCTGCGGCAGTGGGACGCATGCCGTCCGACGTCCGGTCGAACAAGGCCAGTTGGAACTCCTCCTCCACTTGCCGCAACTGGATTGTCACCGCTGGAGGAGACAGGCCTAACACCTTGGCAGCACTGACGATTTTCCCGTGGCTGATGATTGCTTGGACGGTCTTGAACTGCTTGAGCGTGAGGTTTCTCATATGCCATACTAAATTTTTTTTACTGCGAAAGTAAAGTTATTGAATTTTACTTATCATACACCGTTTGTTTTCATTCCCCAATCCGGCCGATCCGAGGAGATGCGGCTGGATGGGAGGTTACAATGCCAGCGGCAACGCTCGACGCTTTTCTGAATTCCTATCTCGGTCAGCCGGACGAGCTGCGCTCCGCGGTCGTTGCGACTGTCCGCCAGTTGACGCAGGCCGCAACCAAGATCCGCAACACCATCAATCAGGGGGTGCTCGGCACCGCCTTTGCCGGGACCCGCGGCGCCAATGCCGACGGCGACATCCAGAAGGACCTCGACATCTTCGCCGACGACATCTTCCTCGACGCCATGCGCCACGCTCCGGTCGCGCTCTACGCCTCCGAGGAACTGGAGCAGCCGGTCCTGCTCGACAGCAAAGCGCCTCTCGCCATCGCCATCGACCCGCTCGACGGCTCCTCCAACATCGACACCAACGTGTCGATTGGAACGATTTTCTCGCTCCTCCCTGCAACTGGCGCGCCGGACGGAAATCCGGCCGCCTCTTTTTTGCAGGCAGGCGTGAACCAGCTGGGCGCCGGCTTCTTCATCTACGGGCCACAGCTGGCGCTGGTTCTGTCGCTCGGCAGCGGCACGCATGTCTTCGTTCTCTCGACTAGGCTCGGCACCTTCGTCCAGGCCTACGAGAGCCGGATCATCCCGCAGCGCACCCAAGAGTTCGCCATCAACGCCGCCAATTACCGGCATTGGGACGAGGCGGTGCGGCTCTACATCGACGATTGCCTCGAAGGTATCGAAGGCCCAAGAGAGAAGGATTTCAACATGCGCTGGATCGCCTCCCTGGTCGCCGACTGCTACCGCATATTGATGCGCGGCGGTGTATTCCTGTATCCAGGCGACAAGCGCAAGGGTTATCGCCAGGGACGGCTGCGTCTCGTCTATGAGGCGAACCCGATCGCCTATCTCATCGAGCAGGCGGCCGGTGCCGCCACCGATACGATCACCCGCATCCTCGAAATCGAACCCGAGAGCCTGCATCAGCGCGTTCCCGTGGTGTTCGGATCGGCGCGGGAAGTCGCGCGCATCACCCGCTATCACACCGAGCCAAGCGCCATCGGCGAGCGTGCGCCGCTGTTCAGCCGCCGCGGCCTGTTCAGGGCCTGAGCACCATGTCGGCAAAGCACCCCATCATCACCATCACCGGGTCGTCGGGCGCAGGCACCACCTCGGTCAAGCGCATCTTCGATCTGATCTTCCGGCGCGAGAACATCGAGGCCGCCTTCATCGAAGGCGATGCCTTTCACCGCTACGACCGCGCCACGATGAAGACAAAAGTGGCCGAGGAAGAGAAGGCGGGCAATCCGAACTTCACCCACTTCAATGCCGAGGCCAACGAACTCGCAATCCTCGAAGAGGTGTTTGAGGAATATGGCCGCCGGGGAACCGGAAAGACCCGCACCTACATCCATGACGAGGACGAGGAGAAGCAGTACGGCACGCCGCCGGGACATTTTACCGAATGGCGCGAATTCCCTCCGAGCGACCTGCTCTTCTACGAGGGACTGCATGGCTGCGTCGTCACCGACAAGATCAACCTGGCCAAGCACGCGGACCTCAGGATCGGCGTGGTGCCGGTCATAAATCTCGAATGGATCCAGAAGATCCATCGCGACCGCGCAACGCGCGGCTATTCCACCGAGGCGGTGATGGACGTGATCCTGCGCCGCATGCCGGACTATGTCCGCTACATCGTCCCGCAATTCTCGCAGACCGCCATCAATTTCCAGCGCGTGCCGATCGTCGACACGTCCAATCCGTTCATCGCGCGCTGGATTCCGACGCCTGACGAATCGATGCTGGTCATCCGCTTCGCCAATCCCCGCGGCATCGATTTCCCCTACCTGCTTTCGATGATCCACGACTCGTTCATGTCGCGGCCGAATTCCATAGTGGTGCCAGGCAACAAGCTCGACCTTGCCATGCAGCTGATCCTGACGCCGCTCATCCTGCAATTGATCGAACGCAAGAACCGTGTGTCGTGAGGAGGACGCCATGAACAGCCAAGCAGCAGCATTGAAGCCCGTCGCCGCCGTCTCGGAGCGCGACATGGCGAACGCCATTCGCGCATTGGCGATGGACAGCGTCCAAAAGGCCAATTCCGGCCATCCGGGCATGCCGATGGGCATGGCCGATGTCGCGACGGTGCTGTTCGGCCGCTTCATCAATATCGATCCGTCGGCGCCCAACTGGCCCGATCGCGACCGCTTCGTGCTTTCGGCCGGGCACGGCTCGATGCTGCAATATGCGCTGCATTACCTGCTCGGCTTTGAAGACATGCCGATCGAGGAATTGCAGCGGTTTCGCCAGCTGGGCAGCCGCACCGCCGGACATCCGGAATATGGCCATGCGCTTGGCATCGAGACGACGACCGGTCCGCTTGGACAAGGCATTTCGACCGCCGTCGGCATGGCACTGGCGGAGCGCATGCTTGCTGCCCGCCACGGCGCCGACCTCGTCGACCATTTCACCTACGTGATCGCCGGCGACGGCTGCCTGCAGGAAGGCATCAGCCACGAGGCGATCGACCTTGCCGGTCACCTGAAGCTCTCCCGGCTGATCGTGTTCTGGGACGACAATGCGATCTCGATCGACGGACCGACGTCGCTGTCGACATCGATGGACCAGCCGGCACGGTTCAAAGCCGCCGGATGGCACGTCCAATCGGTGGACGGCCACGACACGGAAGCCGTCGCTGCGGCAATCGAAGCAGCACAGCAGTCGGACCGGCCGTCCCTGATCGCCTGCCGCACGGTGATCGGCAAGGGCGCGCCCAATCTGGGCGGTTCGGAAAAGACGCATGGCGCGCCGCTGGGCGATGCGGAGATCGCCGCGACGCGCGAAAACATCGACTGGGCCCACGCGCCGTTCGAGGTGCCGGACGACATCCTTTTCACCTGGCGCGAAGTTGCCGAGCGCGGGCAAGCGGCGCGGCACGCCTGGGAGCAGCGGCTTGCCGCCTCGTCCCGGCGCCAGGCGTTTGAGAGCGCGGTCGCCGGCAACCTGCCCGACGCGGTCTTCGAAGCGCTCGGCGCTTTCCGCAAGGAGCATCTCGAGAAGGCGACCAAGGTTGCAACGCGAAAAGCCTCCGAAATGGCGCTCGGCGCCATCAACGCCGCGACCGACCTGACCGTCGGCGGCTCCGCCGATCTGACGCATTCGAACCTGACGATCACCAAGGGCATGGATCGCATAGCGCCTGATGACTATGCCGGCCGCTATATCCACTACGGGATCCGCGAGCACGGCATGGCCGCGGCCATGAACGGCATCGCACTGCATGGCGGTTTCGTGCCTTATGGCGGCACGTTCCTGTGCTTTGCCGACTATGCACGCGGCGCGATGCGGCTCTCGGCGCTGATGGGCCAGCGCGTCGTCTATGTGATGACGCATGATTCCATCGGTCTCGGCGAGGACGGCCCGACCCACCAGCCGGTCGAGCACCTGGCGATGCTGCGGGCCACGCCAAACCTCAACGTCTTTCGTCCGGCCGACATCATCGAAACGGCGGAGTGCTGGGAATTGGCGCTGAAGAGCAAGAACCGGCCGAGCGTGCTGGTGCTCTCGCGCCAGAACCTGCCGATGCTGCGTCAGGCACTCAGCGACGAGCCACACAGCGACGAGAACCGATCGAGCCAGGGCGCTTACATCCTGCGCGAGCCATCCGAGCACCGCGCCGTGACGCTGATCGCCACCGGCTCGGAGGTCGAGATCGCCGTTGCCGCCGCCGAACGGCTGGAGGCCGAGCACGGCATCGCCGCCGCGGTCGTCTCGATGCCGTGCTGGGAGCTCTTCGAGGAACAGGATGCGGACTACCGGAAGTCCGTCCTCGGCTCGGCGCCGCGCATTGCCGTCGAAGCCGCGGCGCGGCTCGGCTGGGATCGCTGGATCGGCGACACCGGCGCTTTCGTCGGCATGGCCGGTTTTGGCGCCAGCGCCCCTGCCCCGGATCTCTACCGGCATTTCGACATCACGCCCGAAGCCATCGCCGCAGCGGCGCTGAAGCTCATCATCTAGCCCAACTTCCGCAGCTAAGAGGACCCGACAATGGCCCGCATCACCCTTCGCCAGCTTCTCGACCATGCCGCCGAGCATGGCTACGGCGTACCGGCATTCAACATCAACAACATGGAACAAGGCCTCGCCATCATGGAGGCGGCCAAGGCCTGCGACGCGCCGGTCATCATCCAGGCGTCGCGCGGCGCCCGCTCCTATGCCAACGACATCATGCTGGCCAAGATGATGGAGGCGTTGACCGAAATGCATCCGGCCATTCCGCTGTGCATCCATCAGGATCACGGCAACAACGAAGCCACCTGCCTTTCGGCGATCCGCCACGGCTTCACCTCGGTGATGATGGACGGGTCATTGATGGCGGATGCCAAGACGCCGGCGAGCTACGACTACAACGTCGCCATCACCGAACGTGTCGCCCGCATGGCGCATTGGGTCGGCGCTTCCGTCGAAGGCGAGCTCGGCGTGCTCGGCTCGCTGGAAACCGGCCAGGGCGAGGCCGAGGACGGCCATGGCGCCGAAGGCGCGCTTTCCCACGACCAGCTTTTGACCGATCCCGATCAGGCGGTCGACTTCGTCACCGCCACCCAGGTCGACGCGCTGGCGATTGCCTGCGGCACCTCGCACGGCGCCTACAAATTCAGCCGCAAGCCCGACGGCGGCATCCTCGCCATGCAGGTGATCGAGGCGATCCACGAAAAGTTGCCCAACACGCATCTGGTCATGCATGGCTCTTCCTCCGTGCCGCAGGAACTGCAGGACATCATCAACAAATATGGCGGCGAGATGCCCCAGACGTTTGGCGTTCCGGTCGAGGAGATCGAGCGCGGCATCCGCTACGGCGTGCGCAAGGTCAACATCGATACCGATTGCCGCATGGCCATGGCCGGGCAGTTCCGCCGCGTCGCGACGGAGGATCCGCGCGAGTTCGATCCGCGCAAATTCCTGAAACCCGCCATGGACGCCTTGCGCGACCTTTGCCGCGATCGCTTCGAACGCTTCGGCACCGCGGGCAACGCCTCGAAGATCAGGGTAATCGCCATGGACGAGATGGCGAAACGTTACGCCGCGGGAAAGCTCGACCCGCAAATCGCAACCGCGAAAGCCGCCTGAGCGGCAAACAGGAGACCTGTCATGAACAAGATCGACATGCCGTCAGCGGGCACGCTCAAGGAAGGCAGCGAACGCTACAAGTCGGGCGTCATCCCCTACAAGAAGATGGGCTATTGGGAGCCGGACTACCGGCCCAAGGAGACCGACCTGATCGCCATGTTTCGGATTACGCCGCAGCCCGGCGTCGACCACGAGGAGGCGGCCGCCGCCATCGCCGGTGAATCCTCGACCGCGACATGGACCGTGGTGTGGACCGACAGGCTGACCGCCTGCGAGCTCTACCGCGCCAAGGCGTTCAAATCCGAGCCGGTGCCGAACACAGGTCCCGGCACCAAGACCGAGCAGCAGTACTTCGCCTACATCGCCTACGACCTCGACCTGTTCGAGCCGGGCTCAATCGCCAACCTGACTGCATCGATCATCGGCAACGTGTTCGGCTTCAAGGCGGTCAAGGCCTTGCGGCTCGAGGACATGCGCGTCCCGGTGGCCTACCTCAAAACCTTCCAGGGCCCGGCGACCGGCATCGTGGTGGAACGCGAGCGGCTCGACAAGTTCGGCCGGCCGCTGCTCGGCGCGACGACGAAGCCGAAGCTTGGCCTGTCAGGCCGCAACTACGGCCGCGTCGTCTACGAGGCGCTGAAGGGTGGCCTCGACTTCGTCAAGGACGACGAGAACATCAACTCGCAGCCGTTCATGCACTGGCGCGACCGCTTCCTCTACTGCATGGAGGCTGTGAACAAGGCGTCGGCCGCCACCGGCGAAGTCAAGGGCCATTATCTCAACGTCACCGCCGGCACGATGGAGGAGATGTACGAGCGCGCCGAATTCGCAAAGCAGCTTGGCTCCTGCATCGTCATGATCGACCTCGTCATTGGCTACACGGCGATCCAGTCGATGGCCAAGTGGGCACGCCGCAACGACATGATCCTGCACCTGCACCGCGCCGGCAACTCGACCTATTCGCGCCAGAAGAACCATGGCATGAATTTTCGCGTCATCTGCAAATGGATGCGGATGGCCGGCGTCGATCACATCCATGCCGGCACGGTGGTCGGCAAGCTGGAAGGCGACCCGCTGATGATCAAGGGGTTTTATGACACGCTGCGCGAGGAGCGCACGCCGCAGAACCTCGAAACCGGGCTGTTCTTCGATCAGGACTGGGCCTCGCTCAACAAGGTGATGCCCGTCGCCTCCGGCGGCATCCATGCCGGCCAGATGCACCAGTTGATCCATTATCTCGGCGAGGACGTCATCCTGCAGTTCGGCGGCGGCACGATCGGCCATCCGGACGGCATCCAGGCCGGCGCGACGGCCAATCGCGTCGCGTTGGAGGCGATGATCCTCGCCCGCAACGAGGGCCGCGACTATCTGCGCGAAGGGACCAAAATCCTCGAACAGGCGGCCAGATGGTGCACGCCGCTGAAGGCGGCCCTGGAGACCTGGAAGGACGTCACCTTCAACTACGAATCGACCGATACGGCCGACTTCGTGCCAACCGCAACGCCCAGCTTCTAGACGAAAGGAATCGTCGCCATGATGACCAATCCGGGAAACAAGGTCACGCAGGGACAGTTTTCGTTCCTGCCCGACCTGACCGATGAGCAGATTTCGGCGCAGATCAAATACGCGCTGAAAAACCACTGGGCGGTCAGCGTCGAGTACACGGACGATCCGCATCCGCGAAACACCTATTGGGAAATGTACGGCAACCCGATGTTCGACCTGAAGGACCCGGCGGGCATCCTGCTTGAAGTCAACAATTGCCGGAAAGCCATGCCCAACATGTATGTCCGGGTCACCGCCTTCGATTCGACCAAGGGCTGGGAGGCGCCGCGCATGTCGTTCATCGTCAACCGGCCGCCCAACGAACCCGGGTTCCGGCTGCTGCGCCAGGAGCGCGACGGCCGCAGCCAGGGCTATTCGATCGTGCCTTATGCGACTGACAGGCCCGAAGGCGAGCGGAGCTAGGCGAAACCATGCTGGACGCGATAGCAAAGGGCGCTGCCGCGCAGGACGAATCGGTTGATCTGCAGGCCGAGTTCGAGGCGTCCAACATCGATGAGGTGATGGACAAGCTCGACCGCGAGCTCGTTGGCCTGAAGCCCATCAAGACCCGCATCCGCGAGATCGCGGCGCTGCTCCTGGTCGACCGGCTTCGCCGCAAGTTCGGGCTGACCTCGGGCGCGCCGACGCTGCACATGAACTTTACCGGAAATCCCGGCACCGGAAAGACCACCGTGGCGCTGAGGATGGCCGAAATCCTGCATCGTCTCGGCTATGTCCGCGAAGGCCACATGGTCGCGGTGACACGAGACGATCTCGTCGGTCAGTATGTCGGCCACACCGCACCCAAGACCCGCGAAGTGATCAAGCGCGCCATGGGCGGGGTGCTCTTCATCGACGAGGCCTACTATCTCTACAAGCCCGAGAACGAACGCGACTATGGCCAGGAATCAATCGAAATCCTGCTGCAATGCATGGAAAACAACCGTGACGATCTGGTTGTGATTCTTGCCGGCTATAAGAACAAGATGGACCGCTTCTTCGACAGCAATCCCGGCATGCGCTCGCGCATCGCCCACCACCTCGATTTTCCCGACTACGGCGTCGGCGAGCTCAAATCGATCGCCGAGATCATGCTGGCGGAACAGAATTACCGTCTCAGCGAAGCGGCGGCCAAGGCGCTCGAAGAGTATCTCCCGATCCGCATGCGGCTGCCGCATTTCTCCAACGCTCGCTCGGTCCGCAATGGGCTCGACCGGGCGCGGCTTCGCCAGGCCAACCGGCTTTTCGCGTCGCGCGACCGGGCGTTGACGAAGACCGACCTTATCACCATTGAGGAATCCGATATTCGCGGCAGCCGCGTGTTCGCGGAAGGTAAGCTCGAAGGCGAGCCGGAGACGAAGGCGCGCTGACATGACGACGCCGGTTGGTGTGCAGCGACCGGAAACGGAAGATAGAATGGGAGCCGACGACCATGGGTACTAAGACAATCATCGCGCCCTCGGTGCTTTCTGCGGACTTCTCGCGGCTTGGCGACGAGGTCGAGACGGTCGTCCGGGCGGGTGCCGACTGGATCCATCTCGACGTGATGGACGGCCATTTCGTGCCCAACATCACCTTCGGTCCGCCGGTGATCAAGGCGATCCGTGACCGAACGGACAAGATCTTCGACTGCCACCTGATGATCGCGCCGGCCGACGCCTATCTCGCCGCCTTCGCCGATGCCGGCTGCGACATCATCACGGTGCATGCCGAGGCCGGGCCGCATCTCGACCGTTCGCTGCAGGCAATCAGGAATCTCGGCAAGAAGGCCGGCGTGTCGCTGAACCCGTCGACGCCGGAAAGCGTCATCGAATATGTGCTCGACCGGCTCGATCTGGTCCTTCTGATGACCGTCAATCCGGGCTTCGGCGGCCAGGCGTTCATTCCGGCGGTCGTCGACAAGGTCAGGCGGGTCAAGGCGCTGATCGGCCATCGTCCGATCGACATCGAGATCGACGGCGGCGTCACGCCCGAGACTGCTCCGCTGGTCACCGCGGCCGGCGCCAATGTGCTGGTCGCGGGCTCGGCCATTTTCATGGGCGGCACCGAGGCTGCCTATCGCGCCAATATCGACGCCATCAGGCAGGCGGCCGACGGGGCGATCCGGAAAGCTGCGTAAACCGTCACATCGGAGGGCAAATATGGCGGCAATTCCACCTGTCTGCGATTTCGGCTGGCAAGCCATCGATGCCGTTTTGCCCGGCGTCGACGGCAAATCGCATTCGATCTTCAGCCATGCCGGCCCGAACGGGCTGGTGGTGGCCTTCATCTGCAATCACTGCCCTTATGTGAAGGCGGTGATTTCACGCATCGTCCGCGATGCCAACGACCTCAAGGCGCAAGGCATCGGCTTTGTCGCGATCAACGCCAACGATGCCGACGCCTACCCCGATGATTCCTTCGACAACATGAAGCTTTTCGCCAGGACGAACGGCTTCACCTTCCCCTACCTCCACGACGAGCGCCAAGAGGTGGCGCGTGCCTATGGAGCCGTTTGCACTCCGGATTTCTTCGGGCTCAACAGCGAGTTGACGCTGCAATATCGCGGCCGGCTGGACGCGGCGCGGCGCGACGCCGGACCGCCCGGGCTGAGGCGCGACCTGTTCGAGGCGATGAAGCAAATTGCCCGAACCGGAGACGGACCGCTCGACCAGATCGCTTCGATCGGCTGCTCGATCAAGTGGAAGGACGCCGCATGAACGTCGGCGCAGGCAGGCCGTTTCGATCGCCCAAGGCGATCCTGTTCGATCTCGACGGCACGCTGGTCGATTCGGCGCCTGACATAACGGCCGCAGTCAACGAATTGCTGGCCGGCCGCGATCTGCCGCCGCTGAGCCTGGAGCAGGTCAAGGCCATGATCGGCGGCGGCGTCAGGAGACTGATCGAGCGAGCCTTCGCGGCTTCCGGCACGCCGCTTCTCGGCAGCGCGCTCGATGAGGCCAACCGCGCCATGGCGCCGATCTACCGCAGACATCTGACCGGCCTGACAAGGCTGATGCCTGGCGTCAGGGAGGTTCTCACGCACTTCCACTTGAGTGGAATAGCCATGGGCGTGGTGACCAACAAGCCGCAGTTGGCGGCTCGGGAAATCCTGCTGCATTTTGGGCTGACGGACTATTTCGGTGCGATCGTCGGCGGAGATGCGGTGACATCCTTGAAACCGGCGCCCGACGCTCTGCTGCTGGCGCTCGACCAGCTTCAGGTCGAGCCTCGTGACACGCTGATGGTCGGAGACAGCAGCGCCGACGTGGCCGCCGCGCGCGCCGCCGGCATGCCCGTCATTCTGCTGCGTGGCGGCTACACCCAAATTGCCGTTGAAGAGCTTGGCGCCGACCTCGTTTGCGACGGTCTGCTCGAGCTGCCGTCCGCCATGCGGAGGCTGCAAGACGCCGCTTGACCAGCGGCGCCAACCACCGGGTGGGCGCCGGCCGAACGCAGTTTCGAACGGCCGGCGAAGTCGCGTTACTTCGTGCGGAAGAACCGGGTTATTTCCTGCCAAATAACCGGGTTATTTCCTAACGGAAAAACCGGGTTATTTGGAGAATTGCTTCAGATAGGCGATGACGTTGGCAAGATCCTCGTCCTTCTTGAGGCCGGGAAACGCCATCTTTGTGCCTTTGATCATGGCCTTGGGATCGCGAAGATAGGTCGTCAGCGTGGCTTCATCCCATTTGACGCCGGATCCACCCGCCTCGGTCATGGGTTTGGAATATTTGAACCCCGGATGCGTGCCGGCCGTCCGGCCGATAACGCCGCTCAACGACGGACCGATCTTGTTCTTGTCCTCGTCGACGACGTGGCAGGCCTTGCATTTGGCGAAGACCTTCTCACCCGCGGCGGCATCCTGTGCCTGAGATTGGTTCGTGATAAACGTCGCAACGGACACGACGGCGAAAAATGCGATTGCACGCATGGCATTTCCTCATTGATCGTCAAGGTGCCCTGGACGATTTGCGCATGCCGTTGTGTGTCATCGGCGTGCGTCGTTTTATGGCAGAGCGAGTCCGCTTCTCCCTTGTGGAGTTGCGACGCCTGCATCTTGGAAGCTACCCGGCAGACGAGGGATGTCAACCATACTGAAGTTCAGGGCAATCGCTTCAGACCAATTGCCGAGCGTGGCGCGGTCAGCGAAGCTGCCTATCTCCCCCCTTGCGGGGGAGATGCCCGGCAGGGCAGAGGGGGGTGCTGTCCCGCTGGCCTGTCAGCCAATTACAGCCACGCCTCAGGGTGTTTCCGGTTGGGAATGGGTTAAATCGAGAGTTGGCGATCTTTCCCCCCTCTGTCCTGCCGGACATCTCCCCCGCAAGGGGGGAGATTGGATGCCGCTTCGGCTTTCGCTAACCACCACCGCTGGAAGACTGGGCAAGGGGAGTGCAACCTGAAGCGATTGCCCTCGTATTTTCATTGCTTTGTGACGGCAGTTATGCTAGGAATTTATTCACGGCGCTGATTTGCGCCAACAACCCGCCGCCGAGGCGGGTTTTTTGTTTCAGGCTTCGGCGCCCCCTGTCCATTCGCCTTTGTTGACGGCCATTGGGCGAACGCGTAGCCTAAAACCATTCCGGTTTTCCATGGGCACCTCGGGACTCCGGCAGTTGGCGATTTTTGTCCAGGCTCGCAGATCGGGCCGGATCTCGCCGAAGCGGGCGTCTTCAAGCGCGCAAGAGGTGCTGAATGGATATGGTCGACCTCATACTGACGGTTTGCCTGATTGCCAATCCGGGCGACTGCCGAGACGAACATCTCTATTTCGAGAGCCGTGGCTCTCTGTTCCAATGTATGATGCTGGCGCCCAGCGAAATCGCGAAATGGTCGCAGGAACACCCGACCCTCAAGGTCAAGCGCTGGAAATGCGCTTCGCCGAGCAAGGACCGTGCGATCTGATCGGCGCCCGGCTTATCCTGGCCCGGGAGGAGGCATCATGATGATTTCGCGTCGAGGAACGCTCCGTCTGGCAGCTCTTGGAACAGCCGCGGCGCTTGTCTCAAGGCCCTCCTTCGCCACGACCCCCTCCTTCGCCATGGGCAAGGTTCGCATCGGCGTGCTGAAGTTCGGCACCGTGAGCTGGGCGCTTGACACCATAAAACAGCACAAGTTCGATGCAGCCAACGGCATCGATCTGGAGATCGTCGATTTCGCCGGCGAGGATGCAACCAACGTCGCGATTCTGGCCGGCGCGATCGACATGATCGTCTCCGACTGGCTGTGGGTCTCGCGCCAGCGCTCGGAAGGCGTCGACCTCACATTGGTCCCCTATTCGACCGCCGTCGGCGCGATCATGGTGAAGGAGCAATCGCCGATCCGGACGATCACCGATCTCAAGGGAAAAAAGATCGGCGTCGCCGGCGGGCCTCTCGATAAAAGCTGGCTGCTGATCCAGGCACTGGCCAGACGCGATCACGGCCTCGACCTGCCGGCAACCAGCGACATCGTCTTTGGCGCGCCGCCGCTGATTTCGGAAAAGGCGATGCAAGGCGAGCTCGATGCGGTGCTCAATTTCTGGCATTTTTGCGCCCGGCTCGAGGCCAATGGCTTTCGTCGGCTGATCGGCGCGGATGATGCGGCGAAAGCGCTCGGGGCCTCGGGCGCCGTGTCAGCGCTCGGCTATGTCTTTCATGACAAATGGGCGAGCGAAAATCTGGCCACCGCCCGGGGCTTCATCAAGGCCTCTGCGCAGTCCAAGGACTTGCTGGCCAGATCCGACGATGAGTGGCTGCGCCTTGCGCCGATTATCCGCGCGCAAGGCGAGGAATTGGCCAAACTGCGTGACCGCTATCGCGAAGGCATTCCCAGACGCCCCGTCGCCGAGGATGCGGCCGACGCAGGCAAACTCTACCGCGTGCTGGCCGAGATCGGCGGCGAAAAGCTGGTCGGCCGCGCGCCGGAGATGGCGCCCGGCACGTTCTGGCAGGAACCCCCGAAATGACCGCACCTGACACCGGCGATCGCACGCCTGGCGCTGCAGCCGGCAGCCAATCCAGGTTTGCAACGGCGCTGACACCCGTGCTGACGGTCGCGGTCTCGCTGCTCGGGCTTTGCCTGCTGTGGGGTTTTGCGGCAAGTGCCTGGCCGAGCCGTGCCTTTCCAGGGCCGGGACAGGTCTGGCAGGTGCTGCTCGCCGAGGCGGCAAACGGCGACCTTTTCTATCATCTCGGCGCGACACTTGGCCGGGTTGCCGCAGCTTATGTCATCGCGATGGTGGTTGGCTCGGTCATCGGCGTTGCCCTCGGCAGCTACCGCAGCGCGGACCGGTTCTTCAGTCCCTGGGTGATCCTGTTTCTCAACATCCCCGCGCTGGTGGTCATCGTGCTCGCCTACATCTGGTTCGGCCTCAACGAGGCGGCGGCGATTGGCGCGGTTGCCGTGAACAAGATCCCGAATGTGGTGGTGACGATGCGCGAAGGCGCCAGGGCGCTTGATCCGAACTACGCCGAAATGGCCGCCGTCTACCGCTTCGGTCTCCTCGACCGCATCCGCCACGTCCTGCTGCCGCAGTTGCAGCCCTATCTTGCCGCCGCCTCACGATCCGGCATCGCCCTCATCTGGAAGATCGTCCTGGTGGTCGAGCTGCTCGGCCGCTCCAATGGCGTCGGCTTCCAGATCTATCTTTATTTCCAACTCTTCGACGTCGCCGCCATTCTTGCCTACACGCTGGCTTTCGTGGCGGTGATGCTTGTCATCGAACTTCTTGTGGTGCAGCCCGTTGAACGACATGCAACCCGTTGGCGCCGTCGTCCCGCTTAGGGTCGACATCGCCGAGAAGACCTTCAGGTCCGCGCAAGGCGTCTCGATCACGGCGCTCCAGGACCTTTCCTTCGAGGTTCGGCAAGGCGAATTCGCCTGCCTGCTGGGGCCGTCGGGCTGCGGCAAGACCACGACGCTGCGCATCCTGCTTGGATTGGACAAAGACTTTTCCGGCTCGTTCCAACTGCCTGAAGGCGGCTCCAACCGGATCGCCGCCGTGTTCCAGGAGCCGATCTTGCTGCCGTGGCGGACAGTTGAGCAGAATGTCAGGCTGGCGCTACCGAAAAGCCTGAGAACGAAGAACCTCGACGGGCTGTTCGACACGCTCGGCCTCGCCGGCATGCGCTCGCTCTATCCGGCGGAGCTTTCGCTCGGCCTTGCGCGCAGGGCAGCCCTTGCCAGGGCCTTCGCCACCGAACCGGCGGTGCTTTTCCTGGACGAACCCTTTGCCTCGCTCGACGAACGGACCGCCGAGCGGCTTCGGCACCTGCTTTTGACCGTGTGGTCGGCGCGGCCTACGACCGCCCTGATGGTAACGCACAATCTCCGCGAGGCGCTGATGCTGTCGGATCGCATCATCGTGCTCGCGCAGCGGCCAGCCCATGTGCTCGGCATGTTCGACGTAAGGCTGCCGCGGCACTATCGCAATCCACAGGTGATGAGCGACCTTTTGCGGTCTTTCCACCAAAAATTTCCGGGCGTGGTCTGATCGCCTTACAGCTCGAATGCATATCGGGGGAAGCCATGCCGATCGACAGGGTACGACGCAAGCTTGTGAGCGGCTTCGCCTGCACCGCGGTTAGCGCCGCGATGCTGCCCTGTTGCCTCGGGCGGGCCGCTCTCGCCGCTGCCGGCGGCCTTGAATTCAAGGTCAGGAACGTCGCCGACGGCGTCTTCGCCTTCCAGGGCGTGGATGAATTGATGAGCGCCGCCAACCAGGGCGCGATCTCGAACCTGGGCGTCGTCGTCGGCACCGACGCCGTTGCCGTCATCGACAGCGGCGGCAGCCTGATCGAGGCGGACGCTCTCATCGCCGCGATCCGCAAAATAAGCACCAAGCCGGTTCGTTACCTGATCAACACCCACATGCACCCCGACCACATCTTCGGCAACGCGGCATTCCGGGAGATCGGCGCGACCATCGTCGGCCATCACAATCTGCCGCGCGCTCTTGAGGCCCGCGGCGCGTTCTACCTGCACAGCTTTCGCCAACAGATCGGCGACGCGCTCATGAAAGGGGTCGAGATCATACCGCCGACGATGCTGGTCGATGATCGCCTGCAGCTCGACCTCGGCGGGCGCGTGCTCGAATTGCAGGCATGGAAAGCGGCGCACACCGACAACGACCTGACCGTCTTCGACAGCGCGACCCGCACGCTGTTTGCCGGCGATCTCGTTTTCGTCGGTTCCTTGCCGACGCTCGACGGATCGCTGCTTGGCTGGCTTCGCCAGATGGATGCGCTCGCCGCGATCGGCGCCGCGCGCGCCGTGCCGGGTCATGGCCCGGTGCCGGCCGACTGGCCGGAGGCGCTGACGGCGGAGCGGCGCTATTTCGAGGTTCTGGCGCGCGATATTCGCAGGGCGATCGCCGACGGGATGCCGCTCAGCGAGTCCGTCAAGACCGCCGGCGCAAGCGAACGGGGCAAGTGGCGTCTGTTCGACGAGTATAATGAGCGCAATGCAACGGCCGCCTTTGCCGAACTCGAATGGGAATAGACCGCACGACAAGCGCTGGACGTGGACGAGGTCGATCGATTTGCCAACACATCGTCAAGGGCTTATCCTCAATATCAGCCTGGGCACCACCTCTCTGACATTGGTGGAGGCATCGAAATGCAGAACCACGCTTACCGGAGCCGGCAGCTCGCCTTGCCGCTCGCGGCCATCTTCGCCGCGATCATCTTGGCCGTCGGCACGCTCGTTGGTTCCTCCGGAGCCGCCAACGCGCAGCAAACAACAGCATCTTCGGACAGAATCTGGCAGGATCTGAAAGGCGACGTGTTCGGCGATCGGGCAATTCTGGTCGATAGCGGCGTCGTCAGGATCGAGGCGCCGAAGCGGGCGCAGGATGCCGCCATCGTGCCCGTCGACATCTATATCGACCCCGCCAAGGCGCCTGACGGCATCAAATCCGTCACCTTGATCATCGACGTCAATCCGGCACCGGTGGCGGCGACGTTCCAGATCGGCAAGGACGCCGGCGTGACGCATCTGTCGACGCGTGTGCGCGTCAACGACTATTCCTATCTGCGTGCCTTAGCAGAAACGCAGGGTGGCGAGCTCCACATGGCCCAGACCTTCGTCAAGGCATCGGGCGGATGCTCGGCCCCGGCGGTCAAGAACCAGGACGAGGCGCTGGCGACGATGGGGCAGATGAAGCTGCGCCAATTCCCGCCTCAAGAGACGATGACAAAGGCACAGGAATTGCAGTTGATGATCCGGCACCCGAACAATTCTGGCCTGCAGCGCAATCCGCTGACCCAGTATTTCATCCCCGCGCATTTTGTTCAGAAACTATCGATCTCCCAGGCAGACCGGCCGATCCTCTCGATGGAAGGTGGAATATCGATTTCGGAAGATCCCAATTTCCGGTTCGATTTCAAGGCGCATGGCAACGGCGAAATCCAGGTCGAAGCGATCGATACGGATGGCAAGGTATTTCGCAATCAATGGCCACTGGAGGCTACGGGGCTCTGAAGCCTCGAAGCCGCGTGCGCAACGCGTTTAAAAGCAGCGCACGTCGGCTTCCGCCTGCGCGCGCTTCAGTTCCGTGCTCGCGGCTTTCGCCGGCGCGCTTTCGCGAAACAGTCCCGAACGCTCCCCTGTCGTCAGGGACATGCTCTTGAAGGTCTCGGCCCTTTCATAATCCTCGAACGGAAGGATCGAGGCGATGACGTCGATCGAGCAGGAACAGCTCTCCAGCGCCCGACGTGTCTGGCCATTTGTCTGCATGCAGCCGAGCACATAGTCGACAACCGTCACCGTCGGATAATCGCCGGCGGCGCCGGCCGGATTGGCGAAGGCCAGGGCCGATGTAAGCAACAGCGGCAAGGTCGAAAAGCCGACATATCTGAGCATGGGGAACCCTCCGTTTGGCCCGGACGTGACAGATCGAGCCCGATGGATCGAGACGGATCACAGCACCAGTTGGCCTCGTGCCACCACGCCAGTCAAGTTCTCATGCAGGCCGTATAGTACCAAAGGAGCAGGGCCGTACCGGCCGGCAAAAGGCCTCCTCGACGGCACGATCATCCCCTCCGAATCCCGGTGCCGACCTTCATTTCATGTCTCCTCCACTATCGGCACCCCGAGCGACACGCGCATACTTAATTTCACACGATCCAATGAATATTCATAAATAAAACTTAATACATTCCGCCAAAAAAATACGCAAAATTGGGGAACTTATATAAAACCAGCCTCATTCACAGTCGATCAATAGCTTTCTGTATGAGTTTTTTCATATCTATTTCTCTATATTGCAGTGCAACATAGACGGAAGTGATTTTTCTTGCCTTCCGCTTGGGGATGACATAGCTTCATCCTGTTTCCGGCTTCAAGGGCGTCACCGTCATTAGGGAGCGGCGACAGTCTTTCGTAGGCCAAGTGGGATGGGCAGTAACGGTGCCCTCTGCTCATTCGGCTTAGGTCGTGACACGCTGCCGGAAATACTTCCCCCACATGAATCGCTTGGGCAAGCCCTCGTGGGCTCAACGGACGATTCGTCATTGTGAACCCTGGGAGGACTTTGATGCGTGTATTTGCGAAAACTGCCTACCTACTAACGACCGCGGCGCTCATGTCGTTCGGCGCGGTCCACATGACGTCGGCCAATGAAGAACTAATGAAAATGGCCGAAAACCCCAAGGACTGGGTGATGCAGACGGGTGACTACGCCAACACCCGCTTTTCCAAACTTAACCAGATCACCAAGGACAACGTGAAGAACCTGCAGGTCAAGTGGAGCTTCTCCACTGGCGTGCTGCGCGGCCATGAAGGCGGGCCGCTGATTATCGGCGATGTGATGTATGTCCACGCGCCGTTCCCGAACACCGTCTATGCTCTCGATCTCAACAATGACGGAAAGATCCTCTGGAAATACGAGCCCAAGCAAGACCCCAATGTTATTGGGATCATGTGCTGCGACACGGTCAATCGTGGCGTCGCCTATGGTGACGGCAAGATCATTCTAAACCAGGCCGACACCACCGTCGTGGCGCTCGATGCCAAGACCGGCAAGGTCGTCTGGTCAGTCAAGAACGGCGAGCAGACCGACGGCGGAAAGGGCGAATCCGGCACGTCAGCACCCGTAGTCGTCAAGGACAAGGTGCTGGTCGGCGTCTCCGGCGCTGAATTCGGCGTTCGCGGCTGGTTGGCCGCCTACAATCTGGCAGATGGCAAGCTCGCCTGGAAAGCCTATTCGGAAGGTCCGGACGCAGACACCCTGATCGATCCCGAGAAGACCACCCATCTCGGCAAACCTGTCGGAAAGGATTCCGGCACGAACACCTGGGAAGGCGAGCAGTGGAAGACAGGCGGCGGCACGACATGGGGATGGTATTCCTATGATCCCAAGCTGAACCTGGTTTACTATGGTACCGGCAATCCCTCGACATGGAACCCGGTCCAGCGCCCAGGCGACAATCGCTGGTCCATGACAATCATGGCTCGCGATGCGGATACTGGTGTTGCCAAATGGCTCTACCAGATGACCCCGCATGACGAATGGGACTTTGACGGCATCAACGAGATGATTCTCGTCGATGGCATGGAGGTCGGCGGCGCCAAGCGCGACGTGCTGGTGCATTTCGACCGCAATGGCTTTGCCTACACCATGGATCGCGCCAATGGCGAACTTCTCGTCGCCAAGAAATACGATCCGGCAGTGAACTGGGCGACGGAAGTCAACATGGACCCCAGCAGCGACCAGTATGGCCGCCCGCAGGTCGTGGCCAAATATTCGACCCAGGCGAACGGCGAAGATACCAACACGACGGGCATCTGCCCGGCGGCGCTTGGAACCAAGGACCAGCAACCGGCGGCCTATTCGCCGAAGACCGGCCTGTTCTACGTGCCGACAAACCATGTCTGCATGGACTATGAGCCTTATAAGGTGAGCTACACTGCCGGTCAGCCTTACGTGGGCGCCACCGTGTCGATGTATCCTCCCCCTGGAGCCGACCACATGGGCAACTTCATTGCCTGGGATGCTGCCAAGGGCGAGATCGTCTGGTCGAAGCCCGAGAAGTTCTCGGTGTGGTCGGGCGCGCTGGCAACCGACGGCGACGTCGTCTTCTACGGCACGCTCGAGGGCTACATCAAGGCGGTCGATCATGACGGGAATGAACTCTACAAGTTCAAGACCCCGTCCGGCATCATCGGCAACATCACGGCCTACGAGCATGGCGGCAAGCAGTACATCGCCGTTCTGTCCGGCGTCGGTGGATGGGCCGGTATCGGTCTGGCAGGTGGACTGCTTTCGCCCGATAACGCCGCTGCCTGGCATGGGGCCGTCGATCAGGGCCGTGCGCAAGGCGACGAGACCGCTGTCGTTGGGACCGCTGGTCTGGGTGCGGTCGGTGGCTACGCAGCACTTGCCGACTACACGACGCTGGGCGGCCAGCTCACCGTCTTCGGTCTCCCGGACTGATACACGGGAACCTTAGGCACGCCTCGGGTCTTGTGAAAAGACCAAGGCTTTGAAAAGCGAGAGCCCGGATCACCGGGAAGCCAGGACCGGGCTCTCGATTTCGCTGCGCACCCAAAATATCGATCAATGCCGCTTCACGACAGCAAACCCGTGTCCGTGGCAAATGAAGGAAGACACTGAATGTCAGTTCGCATTGTAATTTCCGCTCTCGCTCTGGCTCTGCTGCCTCTGGCAAGCTCAAGTCTCGCACAAGCCCAGGACAGCGCGGAAAAAGCCAAGGCGGTGACGGAAGAAGACGGCAAGTATTTGGATGCGGAGGGAAATCCGACCTACAAGATCGAAAACGGAACTGTGGATTGGTACACGTTCAGCGGTTATCGCCGGTATCATTCCGATTGCCATGTCTGTCACGGACCAGACGGCACAGGTTCGAGCTATGCGCCGGCCCTGGTCAACAGCCTGAAAACCATGGATTACGGCACGTTCCTCTCGATTGTCGCCGAAGGCCGCAAGAATGTCGGCGGCGGCAAGGAGAATGTCATGCCTGCCTTTGGCGACAACAAGAACGTCTATTGCTACATGGACGATCTCTACGTCTACCTCCGCGCCCGCGCCGACGGTGCGGCGCCCCGCGGCAGGCCGCCGAAGAAAGCAGACAAGCCACAAGCAGCGAAGGATGCCGAAGCGTCCTGTATGGGTGGATGATATGACTGGCCGTGATGCGTTGAAGCTGCGCTTTGTCCTGTCGATCCTCGGCGCACTCGCCTTGCTGCCTTCGAACGCCAAGGCGCAGGACGCCGGCCTTGGTGCCGCAGGAGAACTGGTCGACCCCGATATTCTGCGCGTCTGCGCCGATCCTTCGAACATGCCTTTCACCGACAAGAGCGGCGAAGGCTTCGAAAACAAGCTGGCCGAACTGGTTGCAGCGAAAACCGGTCGGAAGTCCGTCGCCTACACATGGTTTCCCGTTGTCGCCGGCTTCGTGCGCAACACGCTGGTCGCCAACCGATGCGACATCATCATGGGCTATGCCCAGGGCGACGAACTGGTGCAGAACACCAACGCCTACTATCGCTCCTCCTATGTGCTGGTGCACCCGAAGGGCAACGGCATGGAAGGTGTCGAGACGATCGAGGATCCGAAACTCACCGGCAAGAAGATCGGTGTCGTCGAAAGCACGCCACCGACTGCCAACATGGCTGCCAACAAGCTCTTGCGAACGGCAAAAATCTATCCGCTGGCGGTGGATACGCGCCTCACCCCTTCCATGGGAGAGGTCATGATCAAGGACATGCTCGCCGGCAAGATCGACGCGGCGGTCATTTGGGGACCGATGGCAGGATACTATGCCAAGGAACTCGGCGTCGATCTCACGATCGTTCCGCTGGTGAAGGAAAAAACCGGCTCGCGCATGTCCTATCGTATCACCATGGGCGTGCGTCCATCCGACCAGGAATGGAAGCGGACGCTCAACCGGGTGATCAGGGAAAATCAGGCGGAGATCAACAGGATCCTGCTGGACTACAATGTGCCGCTGATCGACGAACACGATAATCCGATCACGCAATGACGATGCCGGTATGAAGGGAAAGGAGACGATTTTGCTGGTCGCTGCGGGCCTTCTCAGTCTGACCGAACCGATGTGGGCTGGCGATATCGCCGAGCCCGGCGGCTACCGGATGGACGAATATCGGGCGCCGGTGCCGCAGACGCTGCAAGGCGCAAGCGTGGTGACGACGGCAGAGGCGGAGGCGCTGTGGCGGGAGAAGAAGGCGGTGTTCTTCGACGTCATGCCGAACACGCCGAAGCCGGCCAATTTGCCGGCAGGAACGATTTGGAGAGAGGCGATCAGAAAGGACATCCCAGGCAGCATCTGGCTGGCCAACGTCGGTTACGGCGCTATCTCCGAGGAGACCGCCAGCTATTTTCGCCAAGGCCTCGCGGCCGAAGCCGGTGCCGACAAGTCGCGCGCTATCCTGTTCTATTGCATGACGAATTGCTGGATGTCCTGGAATGCCGCGAAACGGGCCGTCGAATGGGGCTACAGTTCGGTGATCTGGTATCCGCTCGGCGCCGATGGATGGGAGCGTGCAAACCTTCCGCTGGAGGAGAAGAAGCCTTACGTGATCAGCAATTGAAGCATGAGCATTGTTATTTTCGAACGTCTTGTTTTTCGATTTTTCAGAACCTACCGTTTCATTTGTCCATTTTGAGAGCTGATGGACGAGCCATTGCAATGGTGCCCAGCAATGGTTGACTGAGAAAAGGATCGGCCCCTTCGGGCTGGTAGAAGAGGAGAAATGCCATGAAGAAGAGCTGGACAAAACCGACCATGTGCCAAGTCGCTGCGGGCTTCGAAATTTCGCGGTATCTGCCTGCTGAAATTCCTCCCAAGAAGTAGGCCGCAGAGGTGCGTGTCCCTGGCAACGGGGACACGCACTTTCTTGCCGCGCGAGATCTTCGTGGAAGGCGTAGACGCGTTCGATGCGGGCGCGAAGCCATTCGCGGTCGAAAATTTGTTGCTGGTTGAACAAGCCGCAGAGCGGGCATTGCAATGCGCTTGAAGATCATCGGCTCGGCGGCAGGTGGCGGCTTTCCGCAGTGGAATTGCAACTATCGCCTGAGCCGCGCGGCTCGCAGCGGGGTGGCTGGCGTGCATTCGCGAACCCAATCAAGCATCGCCGCGTCAGCGGACGGGGCCGGCTGGGTTCTCTTCAACGCCTCGCCCGATATTCGCCAACAGATTGCGCAAACGCCCGAATTGCAGCCCGCGCTCGATGCGCCGCTGCGTTCGACGCCTATCCGTGCGGTGGTGCTGACCAATGCCGATGTCGATCATGTCGCCGGCCTGCTCAGCCTGCGTGAGCGGCAGCCCTTCGCTATCTATGCAACGACACAGGTTCTGGCGACGCTGGAGGCGAATTCGATTTTCAATGTTCTCGACCCGGCGCTCGTGCCGCGACGCACCTTGCCGCCGGCGGAAGAATTGGCGATCTGCGATGCAGACGGCCATGACACCGGCGTGGCCATCGAGAGCTTTCCCGTGCCCGGGAAGATAGCGCTCTATCTCGAGGAAAGAAGCCGGCCGGACGCCAATTTCAGCTCCGACGCCGGCGACACGATCGGCGTCCGTATCGCCGGCGCCGGCAGTCGCGGCTCCGTCTTCTATATACCGGGCTGCGCGCGCATCGATGCTACCCTGCGCGCGCGCCTAGCCAATGCCGCCTGCCTTCTGTTCGACGGCACGGTCTACATGGACGACGAGATGATTGCTGCCGGCGTCGGTCAAAAAACCGGTGCGCGCATGGGGCATCTGGCAATGTCGGGAGACGCGGGCTCGATCGCCGGCTTGGCCGATGTGAGGATCGGACGCCGTGTCTTCGTCCACATCAACAACACCAACCCTGTTCTGGACGAGAATTCCGCCGAACACGCAGCAGTCAAAGCGGCTGGCTGGGAAGTCGCGCGCGACGGGATGGAGATGGAATTTTGAGCGATTTCCACGACGCGGCCAGGAACGGCCTGTCCTCCAGCCAGCTCGAAGCCGTGCTGCGTCAGGTCGGTGCCGAGCGCTATCACAACCGCCACCCTTTCCATCACAGGATGACCAGCGGTGCGCTGTCGAGGACCGAGATGCAGGCTTGGGCGCTGAACCGCTATTGCTATCAGGCTGTCATCCCGCGCAAGGATGCCATGATCCTCGCACACGCCGAGGATCCGGCGTTTCGCGCCGCCTGGCGCAAACGCATCGAAGACCACGACGGCGAGGACGGCTGGAGCGGCGGCATTGCGCGCTGGCTGCATCTGGCCACCTCGCTCGGTCTCGATGCCGACGCGGTGAAGAGCGAAAGGCTGGCGTTGCCGGCGACACGTTTCGCGGTCGGCGCTTACCTCTCCTTTTGCACGAATCGGACGCTGTTCGAGGCGGTCGCCTCGTCGCTGACCGAGATGTTCTCGCCGCTCATCATCGGCGAGCGGGTTCCGGCGATGCTGGCCAAATACGACTACATCACCGAGGATACGCTGGCCTATTTCAGCCGACGGCCCGAACAGGCCTCGCGCGACGCCGACTTCGCCCTCGCTTACGTGCTCGGCCATGCCGACACGGCGGAACGCCAGCAGCAGGCGATCGATGCGCTGGTGTTCAAATGCGATATACTCTGGGCCATGCTCGACGCGCTTCAACACGCCTATGGCGAGCCGGGAAACATACCGCCCGGCGCCTTTCGTCCGGAGGCAGCCCTATGATGGCGCTGCGCGAAAGAGCCATTGTGTCACCGCAGTCGGTGCCATCGCTGCCGAAGCACGTGCGCATACAGTACGACCCGGTGCGGCAGGCGTTCGCCGCGCTTTCGCCTGAAAAAATATTTTGGCCGAACGACATCAGCCTCGACATATTGCGCCGTTGCGATGGACGGTCGACAGTCGGCCACATCATTGCCGACCTTGCCGCGGATTATGATGCCGAACAGGAGGCCGTGGCCGCCGACGTCGTCGCCTTCCTGCAGGAATGGTCGGACAAGCTGCTAGTGAAGCTATGAGCGAGCCCCTTCTTCCTCCGATCGGCATGCTGGCGGAACTGACGCATCGCTGCCCGCTGCAATGCCCTTATTGCTCCAATCCGCTCGAATTGCTGAAGGCCAATCGCGAACTCGATACACAGACCTGGCTCGACCTGTTCTCCCAGGCGGCCGATCTCGGCGTTCTCCAGGTGCATCTGTCCGGCGGTGAACCGACGCTGCGCCGCGACCTCGAGCAATTGATCGCCGGGCTTTCGGCGCGCGGCGTCTACACCAACCTGATCACCGCCGGCGTCGGCATTGCCGAAGGCCGCATCGAGGCGTTTGCCGAAGCCGGGCTCGACCATCTGCAACTGAGTTTTCAAGGCGCACGGCCGGCGACCACCGACCGCATCGGCAACCACAAAGGCGGCCACGAAAAGAAGCTGGAGACGGCACGCCGGGCTCGCGCGGCCGGCCTGCCGCTCACCATCAACGCGCCGATCCATCGCCACAACATCGAGGAGGTGCCGGAATTCATCGATCTGGCGCTTTCACTGGGCGCGGAGCGACTCGAGATCGCCAACGTGCAGTATGCCGGCTGGGCGCTGACCAATCGCGATCAACTGATGCCTGAGCGCGATGCAGTTGAACGGCAGGCGGAGATCGTCGCGGCGGCACGCGAACGGCTGACCGGCATCATGAACATCGATTTCGTCCCGCCGGATTATTTCGCCATCTATCCCAAGCCGTGCATGGGTGGCTGGGCGCGAGACGCCTTCATGGTGACGCCGGACGGCACCGTGCTGCCATGCCATGCCGCGCAGACCATCCCGTCGCTCAGCTTCGAGCGTTTTGGACCGCGCAGCCTGGCCGATATCTGGACCGATTCGCCAGCATTCAATGCCTTTCGCGGCACCGACTGGATGCAGCAGCCCTGCCGCAGCTGCGAACGGCGTGAAATCGACTGGGGCGGCTGCCGCTGCCAGGCGATGGCGATCGCCGGCGATGCCGCCGCGACGGACCCGGCTTGCGCGAAATCGCCAATCCATGGGCGCATGGCAATGCTGATCGACGAAGCCCAGCGTGCTGCGGCAGTTCCTTCGAAGGACGAACAATTCGTCTACCGGCGGATCGGCGTCGTGACCGAGCCCGCCTGACGCGCTCTTCTATTCCGCGGTCTCGCGCTCGCGCACCGCGTCGGCGAAAGCCAGCGCATCGCGGTTGACCGCGACATTGTGCACGCGAAAGATCGAAGCGCCCTTCAACCGCAGGATGACGCTTGTCGCCGCTGTGCCGACGTCGCGCCCCTCGTCAGTTTCGCCGACCAGGTGACGGGCAAGACGCTTGCGTGACGTGCCGACCAGCAATGGAAAACCGAGAGCGCGCAATTCGCCGAAGCGAGCCATGAGCTCAAGGTTTTCCTCTCCATCCTTGGCGAAGGCGAAGCCCGGGTCCAGCACGATCCGATCATCCGGGATGCCGGCATGGCGCGCGATCTCCAGCGATCTGTTCAGGAACAGGAACTGGTCGGCGATCACATCCGCCAGTTTTTCACGGCCGCGCCCGGTGTGCATGATGACGAGGCCGGCGCCGGTTTCCGCCGCGACATGCGCGATGTCGGGTTCGCGCTGCAGGCCATGCACGTCGTTGACGATATGTGCGCCCGCCGCGACCGCCAGACGCGCCGTCTCGGCCCGATAGGTGTCGACCGAAACCAGGCTGCCGCCGTCGGACGACAGCGCCTCGACGACCGGCAGGATGCGCGATTGTTCCTCGCGCGCCGAAACGGCCCCGGCGCCGGGCCGGGTGGACTCGCCGCCGACATCGATGATCGCCGCACCCTCGCCGATCATGCGCCGCGCCTGCTGGATCGCCCGCTCCGGCCGATCGAATTCTCCCCCGTCGGAAAAACTGTCGGGCGTGACGTTCAAAATCCCCATCAGCAACGATCTCGCGCCAAGATCGAGATGCCGTCCATGAGCAATGTGCCAGCGCATCATGCATCAACCTTCTGTCATATCAGAATCCATTCGCGACACGATTGTCACTCACACGATCGCGGTTTCCTCATCTACCTATGCTCGTGAAACAAAAAGGAGCCTAGCAATGACCAAGGAAGCGATCAGCTTTACTTACTATATCGTTTCGACGCCGGGAAAGGTGTTTGAGGCCATAACGAAACCAGACCTCGCACGGCGCTACTGGGGCCACGAGAACGTCTCTGACTGGAAGCCCGGTTCGAGCTGGGAGCATATCCGCGCCAATGATGAGCGGAGCGTCGAGCTCGTCGGCAAAGTCATCGAGGTCTCCGCGCCGACCCGTCTCGTCATCACCTGGGCAAACGCTTCGCAAGCGTCCGATCCGGCGAGCTACAGCCGGGTGACCTTCGAGGTCGAGGAATACGAGGCCATGGTCCGGCTGACCGTCACCCATGACGAGCTCGAAGCCGGCAGCGGGATGGCGAACGGCATCAAGCGCGGCTGGCCGATCGTCCTCTCCAGCCTGAAATCCTTCCTCGAAACGGGTCAAGCGATCGATGTCTTCGCGAAGCCGCGCGCGTCCGAACGGGCGGCCTGACCGCGAAACAGGGAGCCGAGCACATGAGCACTCTCTACACCGGCGGATGCGCGTGCGGCGCGGTTCGCTACGAGGCTAAGGCAACCCCCATCTTCGAGAACCACTGCCACTGCCGTGATTGCCAGAAAAGAAGCGGCACCGGTCATGGATCCTATCTGACGTTTTCGTCGCGAGCGGACGTGACGATCACCGGCACGACGACGGAGTGGCGTGTTGCGGCGGACAACGGGAATGTGAAAATCCATTCCTTCTGCCCGGTCTGCGGAACCCCTGTCTACCTGACATACACCGCCATGCCGGACCCGATCACGGTCCATGCAGCAAGCCTTGACGATCCGGGCCGGTTCAATCCGACCGTGGTGACTTACGGTATCCGGGCCCTCCCCTGGGACACGATGGAAACCGGGTTGAAGACGTTCGAGAAGATGCCATCAGGCTAACCGGCGGTCAGCGAGCGTGACGCACATCGTCCGAAGTATCGCTTATGATGAGGGTCGTCCGAGCGCTCTGGTGAATATTAGCGCATTTGATAGTATCGCTCCCACTCCGCCAGCCAAGGCACCGTAGCATGTCGGAAAAGGGTCGAGTAGAGCCTCCAATCGTGGCCCTTGCCAAGGGCGTTCTGAGCAAGGTCGACGGTAGTGTGTCCGACGTTCGCAGCGAGCGGCGCGTTATGACAGCTCTCTGTTATGATCTGGTCGGATCAACCGACCTGCTCGCAGTTCTGGATATCGAGGACTATGAAGAACTGATGTCGGCCTTTCGGCGTGCGGCAAGACAGGCAATCTCATCGTGCTCGGGCGTTGTCGTGAGCGAGGCCGGCGACGGCGGTGTCGCACTTTTTCCAGCAGAGATGGAGGCAAAGGACGCGGCTTCGCAAGCGATCCGGGCAGGACTCGAAATCATTGAAGCGTGCAAGCGGGTCGGGCTGGAGAAAGACCATACGGACCTACATGTTCGGGTCGGGATTGCTACATCCATGACCCTCGTTCACGGGGACGGCGGTGACCCGGCGCATGCCAGCGTCACGGGCCCTGCTTTGGCCATGGCGACGCGGCTCCAGGCTATGGCTCATCCGGATGCAATATTGGTGTCCGATGAGACCCGAAATCTGGCGCGGCGGTCCCACGTTTTCAGTTTTCGTGGCATTCACGTTATTAAGGGTTTCGCGGAGCCGCAGCGGACTTGGCGTGCCATCAGCCACAAGCGGGACGTTGACCGCTTCTTCGCCTTCGGGCGCTTGAACAATACGTTTATAGGCCGTGGGGACGAACTGGCCACCATCGCCGCATGTTGGCATGATGCCGTCGCCGGCAAGGGCGGCGTCATTTTAGTTCAGGGTGAGGCCGGCATCGGCAAGTCCCGCCTGCTTTATGAAGTCCGCAAGAGGACACGCTTTCAGCGGGCAAAATTGCTGCTTTTTCAATGTCAGCCCGGCGGCTCCCACTCGGCACTTTATCCTCTGCTGCAAAATGTTCGGAGTGACCTGGCTGGCAAAGAGGGTCGGCTCGAGACTTCAGACGTAGCGGAGGTCTTCGCAAATCAAGGCGTTCACGATGACGAAGTGGTCGACATCTTCTCGTTTCTACTTGGGGCTGAAGGATCGAATCCCGCTCTGAAGGAGGCTGATCTCAAGGTCATCCGGGAGAAAGCCGCCTGGGCAGTTCGCAGAAGCATAGAAGCCATATGCGAACGCGGACCACTCATCCTGGTGGTCGAAGACATACATTGGATCGACCTCACGTCGAGGCAATTGCTGGCGGAACTTGCACTCTTCATTCATCGGGTGCCCGTGCTTCTCATAATGACTGCGCGACCTGGATCTGAGACTTTTTCAGGGTTCCGGGACTTGCCGCATATTACTCTGAAGCCGCTCGATCGCGAGGAAACACGACAGGCAATCATGGCCATGCGGCCGGAAATCGGGTCAGCCGCGCATTCGGAACTCATTAGCATGGTGGAGGAGGTAACCGGGGGCGTGCCTCTTTTCATCGAGGAAATCTGCCAATGGATCGCCGAGAATGCAGCCTCCATAACGGATCGCCTTGCGCCAGCCGCCTCATCGAGCCGAATATCGGTGTTTGAAGGCATCCTTCAAGCCAGGCTGGAAGCCTTGGGCCCTGCAAGGGATGTGGCACGAGCGGCCGCCGTCGCCGGCAATCGTTTCAATCTGGAATTGCTCCAGAAGCTGTCGCCGGAATACAGTGACGAGACGATCGGGAATGCACTGGACACCCTCATCGAGGCGGGATTCCTGATCCGGGTCAGGCCTTCCGGCGAGCCCGACTATGGATTTCGTCATGCCCTGATCCGGGAGACAATCTACAATGCATTGCTGCGGAGGAAACGGCAGGCCCTCCATCAGTCGCTTTTCTCCGCTGTCGGCCGCGACCGAAATCTGGCCCCGTGGCTGGGTACGGCTGAACTGGCAGAACATGCTGAACGCGCTGGCCTTATCGAGGAAGCGATCGATCAGTTTGTGATCGCAGGCACGGAAAGCTCGTCCCGCTCGGCAATGGCGGAAGCAAGGCAGATACTCGAACATGCTTTGGGGCTCTGCGAGCGGGTTGCCGCGATCGACACGCGAGACGCGCTGCGGCTATCGGCAATGGTCGTGCTCGGTCCCATCCTGACCGCTGTCGAGGGGCCGAACTCGGCGCCCGCCCGCAAATTATACGAGGACGGCGTGGTGATCGCCCGGCGGCGGCCGGTAGCCGAACGGGCCAAGTGGTTCCCGATCTACTGGGGCTGGTGGTTCACCGATACCGTCATGGACGGCGAGCGCGCGGAAGTCGTGCTCAGCGATCTCAGGGATGTCGAGGATGCCGAAGTGCAACTCCAGGCCAGGCATTGCGTGTGGGCCATCGACTTCAATCTTGGCCGTCACGACCGCTGCATCGCGGCCGTCGACGTCGGGCTTTCCCTCTATGAGCACGGCCAGGGCAAAGCGAATGCCGCGTTGTTCGGCGGGCATGACGCGAGGGTCTGCGGGCTCGCTCACCGCGCCTTGTCCTTGTGGTTCGTCGGAAAGCCGGCAAGCGCGATCCATTCGATGTCGGAAGCCAGGAGCTGGGCGCAGCAAACCGGACATGCCGGCAGCATCGCGCATGCCTACCTCAACGAGGCGATGCTGCATTGCTATCGCCGCGATTTTTCGGCGCTGCGAAGCGTGATAGCGGATCTGCGCCATTTGACGGAGCGCCATCATATGCCCGCCCTCGTCGCCGCAGCGCAAATCTTCGAAGGCTGGTGCGACGGCAACGCCGGCCAGATCGAGAGCGGCAGGGAAAAAATGCGGCAAGGTCTTGGCCTCCATGGCGAGCTCCAGACACCTGAGGACGAACCGGTCTATTGCGGCATGCTGGCAGAGCTTTTGACACGAACTGCCGAGGTCGATGAGGCGCTCGCGCTGCTGGGCTCGGCTGCGGCGCAGGCCGAGGCCGGCGGCAGCCGCTTCTGGCTGGCAGAGCTCTACCGGCGAAGGGCGGAGCTGCTTCTTCTCCAGGGCGACGCGGAGGCGGACGTGATCGCTGCCCTCGAAAAGAGCATCGCCATAGCCGCGGAGCAAAGCGCGGTGCCTTTCCTCGTCAGTGCATACGAGACCCTTCGATCATCAGGCCTGTCACCTGAACTGTCGTCGCGCTATCGCGACCGGGTCGAACGTGCGAAATCCGCTCTCGAGCCGGGCGCCGCACTGATCGTCAATCCCGAACCGGCTGTTCGGCACTAGCCGGCCCTGCAAGGGCATCCGCGATGCTGGAGCGATATGAACGCCTGGGTCCGCCGCCCGACGAGGCGCTGGCGCGGTTGATGAAGATGCGCGAAGCCCTGGGCATCACGCGGATCGCAGACATTACCGGGCTCGACCAGCTCGGCATCCCCGTCGTGCAGGTGACAAGGCCTTTCTCGCTCTCCAACGCGGTCGCGCAAGGCAAGGGCGCCACCCTGGCGCAAGCCGCCATATCGGCCATGCTGGAATCGGCTGAGAGCTTCTTTGCAGAGCAGGTGGCGAATTTCGACACAGTCGTCGGCTGCGCCGATCAATTGGGCATCCCGCCCGATCGTTTCGAAAGCCATCTCCAGGACGGCACCGCGCCCGGATGGCGCGGCAGGGAGACGGCGTGGGTAGCCGCCGACAATCTTCTCACCGGCAGTCGCGACCTGGTTCCGTTCGAGCTCGTGCACACCGCATATGTGCTGCCGTCACTGCCCCACGACGGCATTTTCGCGGCATCGACGAGCGGTCTGGCCGCAGGCTTCGAGGAGCCGGATGCCATCGTTCATGGCATGCTCGAATGCATCGAACGCGACGCGATCGCCACGGCATACCGGACCCACGGTTTTTTCCACCGTCAACGCATCGATCCCGAGACGATCGATGATCCGTCGCTCCGCGATCTCCTGGAGACTTTGGCGGCCAAAAACGTGCTGGTCGGCCTTTGGCAAGCTCTGTCGCCGCTGGGCATACCGGTGGTGTGGTGCCATCTGCTGGAAGACGAACCGACGGAAACGGTCCTTCTGGATCATCCGGCTGATGGTTCGGCTGCCGGTTTCAGTCCCGCCGGCGCGGCGGCGCACGCCATCTACGAAGCGGCCCAGGCCCGTCTGGCGGCGATCTCGGGCGCGCGCGATGACCTTACGCGCGCGTTCTATCCGAAATACCCCGATCGGCAGATGATCGCAGCGCATCGCCGGCTCCTCCGCGACGGCCCGCGCAGCGTGGATTTCCGCGCGCTCGCCGAGCAGAAGTTCAACACGGCGTCGGACCGGCTGTCGGTCCTCCTGGCAATTCTCGAAGAGAGAGGGTTCGATGCAGTTCACCTGGTCCGGGTGATAACGAAACCGCTCGACGCCCTGTCGGTTGTCAGGATCGTCATCCCTGCCTTGCAGCCGCTCTTGCAGGGATAGAGACCATGCGCCCGAAACTAGTCTTCACCGGCCCTACCCTGTCCCATGCCGACGCGTTGAAGGTCGTCGATGCGGTCTGCCTTCCCCCGGCCGTGCAAGGCTCGATCGTTTCGGCCGTGCAGCGTTTCGACCCGAGTGCGATCCTCATCATCGACGGCGGTTTTCAGGCCGAGCCCGCGGTTCGGCACAAGGAAATCCTGTGGGCCCTCAGCCGCGGCATTCATGTCGTCGGCGCGGCCAGCATGGGTGCCCTTCGAGCAGCCGAGCTGTTCCCCCATATGCAAGGCGTCGGGCTTATCTACCGATGGTATCGCCGCTTCGCCTTTGCACCCGACGACGCAGTAGCGGTATTGCATGGACCGGCCGAGGTGAATTTCGCTCAATTGACGCATTCGCTGATTGACCTGCGCCGGACCCTTCGCGCTGCTTGCCGGCGCGGCGTGATTTCACCCGAACAGCAGGCGAGGCTCGAGGGTGCGGCACAGGCCGTCAACTTTCGCGAGCGCACCCTGGCACGGATGGTCCGGGATGCGCACGACGGCAAGGACGACGTCGAGAATTTGTGCAGGGAGCTCGGCGCGGCTTTCGTCCAGCAAAAAAAGCAAGATGCCCTGCGGGCACTCGAACTTTTGCGGGAGCAAGCATTTGAAAAAGCACACCCCATGCCGGAATTGCAGCTAACCTCGGCCTTCTCCAAGGATATGGATGATGCGGGGCTGGCGCTGTAGGCCCTGACCTCTTGGCAGCTCACGATTTACGCAACGTAAGCGCCGTGATAGCGTGGTAGCGTGAGAGGGAGCCAAGCAATTGGACGCGGTCGATCGTGTCGTTGCGCAAGATGCGTTGCTGGGAACGCGGTTCCTGGTATACCCGCAGGTCCCTCACCTTTCGGGTTACGCAACACCCGAAACAGTATGGATTTCTACTCCACCCGATCTGATCCGCTCCGGCCCAGAAGATCACCGCATCTACGTTCGCGATCCGCTCCTCGACAAGGAGCCTTACGACTACCCTTATCTGCCACCGTTTATCGGCGAAACCTTTCCGCCGGCAGAGGCTGGCTTTGACGGCCATTTCGATCAGCTTTCCCTGACCTCGCGGCAGTTCCTTTCTGCACACGCTTTCGCCTCTGTCAGCCGCGTGCTGGACATCTGGGAAAGCTACCTCGGCAAGCCGATTGTCTGGTACTTCGCCGAGACGTACGAGCGGCTCGAAATCATCCCCTTCGTCGACTGGGAGAATGCGCAATCGGGCTATGGCTATCTGGAACTCGGCCGCGAGCGCGGCATCGACGGAGGCAACTATCCCTATGCACTCAACTTCGATGTGATCGCACATGAGGTCGGCCACGCCATCTTGTTTTCGCTGTTCGGGACACCAGCCGGCGGCCTGACCCAAGGCGATTTCGGACCGTTCCACGAGGCCAGCTCGGATCTAGTCTCGCTCTTGTCCTTCCTGAATTTCGACAGCGGCATGGACCGGCTGCTGCGGCACTGCGATGGCAACCTGCTTGTTCTCAATGAATTGAACCGGATTGCCGAGCTGACTGGCGATCGGCAGATCCGCCTCGCCAGCAACGCACGCCGCATGTCGGAGCTGACGGCGGAAATCCATGACAGGTCACGGCCGTTCACGGGGGCTGTGTTCGACACGATCGTCGACGTCTACCACGCGGCACTGGTGCACGAGGGGTTGGCCGACGAGCGGCTGCTGGGGATCGATATCAAGGATGTCGACCAGTCCGACATGCAGCGCATCTCGGATTTCACGTCCCGCGCCTTTCGCGCTCGGCCCTTCATGTTCAAGAGCATGCTGATCAGAGCAAGGGACGAGGTGGCTCTCGCCCTTGCGCAGGCGTGGCCACGCCTCGATGCGGATGACCTGACCTTCGAGAATGCCGCTGCCACGCTGGTCGATGTCAGCGACCGGGTGGCGCCCGCGCTTGCGGAAAAGTTTGAAGAAAACTTCAGATGGCGAGAGATTCTATGAACTGATCGATTGCAACAAAAAGGAGCGAGGAAAATGAGCGACGACTATCACCGACCGACACTGACGTTTCCCAAGGGTGCCTACAACGCAACACAGGTACGCCTTTATGGTATAACGCCGCAAAGCGAACAATTAAAATTTGCAGATGCAAATAATATTGAAAGTGCAGACAAAAAGATTAGGATAAAGACTGCTGCATCAAAATCAGATTTAGTTGTCATCGACACAAAATCGAAGATCGGGATAGTATTTATCTACGCGGCGACGTGGGACGACGATAATCCAATATCGTGTGGGATTATTGTTGGGTATTCTTATGAAGGACATTGCTACGATCTCCCAAAGCCGAAACTTATGCTTATACCTGCCAACCCTCGAAGCGTCCCTACGGGCGACTGCGGTTATGATCTGAAGGTGGATCCCGACACTAATGAAAAATATAAGCTGTGGATTGTCGACAAGCTTGACCAATGCGTGGAATTCGAAGTGAACCAGGGCTTTGTCGAACAGATCGTCCTCGAGGCGAACCTTCCAGGCAAGCGTTCACCGACGATGTACGCATCCAAGATGACAATGGGACACCGTGGCGGAAAGCTGAACGACTAGAGCATTCTGTGATGTGACGGAATCGTGAGGGATTCCCAAAAACCCGCCTATTCGCACGTCGTTGCCGCCGATCACCGCACGCACTGCAGGGAGGTCTTTCGAAGCCAGAATTCTTGAGTTAGGTCTGCGTCCACTGCTTTCGACGAGAAGGAGAAATTGACGGACAAACCGAACCCGCTTCCTTGTCAGGTTGATGATGTTCGATGTTTGTTCTATAGCAAGTTGTCGGTTGTGGTGGTCAGTTCAAAAAATTGATTTGAGCGGCACACCCGCCACCTAGATGTTACGGACTTCGCATGAAGGGCCGATTATGAGGGGTAACCATGGTTCACACTGCACGCCTCCGCCACGATTCTCTGGCCGCCCCCTCCAGCAGAAACGTCCCTGCAAAATGGCTCGCCGCCGTGGCCTTCGCGGCGATCGGCTTGCTCGCGGCCCCGGCCGCACAGGCGCAGGAAGCGCCTCCCGCGCCCGTCGTCACGGTAGCCAAGCCGGTGGTGCGCGATATCGTCGAGGACGATGAGTTCGTCGGCCGTTTCGAAGCCGTCGACCAGGTTTCGCTGCGCTCCCGCGTCGGCGGCTATCTCGACCAGGTCCATTTCCAGGACGGTACGCTGGTCAAGCAGGGCGACCTCCTGTTCACCATCGACCAGCGGCCGTTCAAGGCGGCGCTGAACCAGGCGCAGGCGCAGGTCGACTCGGCCAAGACCTTGGTCGAATTCAGCAAGATGCAGTTCGAGCGCGCCGAGACCCTGTCGCGCGAAGGCAACATACCGGTTTCGACACTGGACGATCGCCGCCGCGAATATCTCGCCGCCCAAGCGCAACTGGACGGCGCGGAGGCGGCACTTGAAAACGCAAGTCTCGATCTCGAATTCACCGAGATCAAGGCGCCGTTTTCCGGCCGGGTCAACCGCCGGCTCGTCTCGCCGGGCAATCTGGTGCAGGCCGACCAGACCGTGCTGACCACCATCGTCTCGATCGACCCGATCGACTTCTATTTCGACATCGATGAGCGGTCCTACTTCGCTTATGCGCGCGACGCCCGCGAGCGCGGCGGCGTCATGCAGGAGGGCGCCGGCGGCGTCGATGTTGTCGTCCGTGTCGCCGACCGTGATGAAGCGACGTTCAAGGGCAAGCTCGACTTCGCCGAGAACCGTCTGGACGAAGCTACCGGCACGATGCGGGTCAGGGCGCGCTTCGACAACAAGGACGGCGTGCTGCAGCCGGGCATGTTCGGCCGCATCAACGTGCCCGCCTCGCTGCCTCATCCGGGCGTGCTTCTGCCTGATGAGGCGATCGGCGCCGACCAGAACCGCCGCATCGTCTTCGTTGTCGACGAGGCAGGCCTGATCTCGGCCAAGCCGGTGCGCACCGGCCCGCGCATTGACGGCTATCGCGTTATCCGCGAGGGCCTCACCGGCGAAGAGACCGTGGTAACCAACGGGCTGGTGCGAGTGCGACCGGGCGTCACCGTCAAGCCCGAGATGACCACGTTGCCGCCCAAGGTTGAAGCCGAAGGGCAGACGCAATGAACTTCGCCCATTTCTTCGTCAACCGCCCGATCTTCGCAGTGGTGCTGTCGATCGTGCTCGTGCTCGTCGGCGGCATCGCCTATACGCAGCTTCCGGTCGCGCAATATCCCGAAATCGCGCCACCGACCATCGTGGTGCGCGCCTCCTATCCGGGCGCCGACGCCGAGACGGTCGCCGCGACCGTGGCGACGCCGATCGAACAGGAAATCAACGGCGTCGAGCACATGCTCTACATGTCGTCCTATTCCTCCGGCGAAGGCTCGATGTCGCTCACCATCACCTTCCGCCCCGGCACCGATCTCGACGCGGCGCAGGTGCTGGTCCAGAACCGCGTCTCGATCGCCGAAGCGCGCCTGCCGGAAGAGGTGCGCCGGCTCGGCATCACCACGGCGAAAAGTTCGCCCGACCTGATGATGGTCATTCATATGCTGTCGCCCGACGACACATATGATCAGCTCTACGTCTCGAATTATGCGCGTTCGCGCGTGCGCGACGTCCTGCTGAGACTGGACGGCGTCGGCGACGTGCAGATCTTCGGCGAGCGCGAATATTCGCTGCGCGTCTGGCTCGACCCGGAAAAGCTGTCCGCCTACGGCATGACCGCAGGCGACGTAGTCCAGGCGCTGCGCGACCAGAATGTCCAGGTGTCGGGCGGCTCGATCGGCGCGCCGCCGATTGGCGACGGCTCGGCCTTCCAGTATACGGTCACCACGCAAGGGCGCTTCGAAGACGCGCGCGACTTCCGCTACGTCATAGTCAAGTCGACCGAGGACGGCCGCTTGATCTCCCTGCAGGATGTGGCGCGCATAGAGCTCGGCGCCAGGGACTACGTCACCAATTCCTATCTCAACAACAAGGCGGCGGTGGCGCTCGGCATCTTCCAGCGGCCGGGCACCAATGCCTTGGCCTCGGCGGAAGAAATCCAGCAGACCATCGCGGCGCTTTCGGAGGATTTCCCGAAGGGGCTGGCCTACGAGATCATCTACAATCCGACCGAGTTCATCGCTGAATCTATCAACGAGGTCTATGTCACCATCGCCGAGGCGATCCTGCTGGTGGTGATCGTCATCATCGTGTTCCTGCAGTCGTGGCGCATGGCGATCGTGCCGATCGTGGCGATACCGGTCTCGCTGATCGGCACGCTTGCCGTGCTGCTCGCCTTCGGCTTCTCGCTCAACATGCTCACTCTGTTCGGGCTGGTGCTGGCGGTCGGCATCGTTGTCGACGACGCCATCGTGGTTGTGGAAAATATCGAGCGGAACATCCGGCTGGGGCTCGCCCCGCGCGCCGCTGCGCACAAGACCATGGATGAAGTGGGAAACGCGGTCCTCGCGATCTCGCTGGTGCTGATCTCCGTCTTCGTTCCGGCGGCTTTCATTCCCGGGATTTCCGGCCAGTTCTACCTGCAGTTCGCCATCACCATCGCGGTCTCCACCGCGATCTCCGCATTCAACTCGCTGACGCTTTCGCCGGCTCTCGCTGGCGTCCTTTTCAAGCCGCACACCGAGGAACATTCGAACTTCTTCCTGGCAAGGTTCGGCCGCGCTCTGGCGAACGGGTTCAACAACGGGTTCGACAGGATGGCGGACGGCTATGCGTGGCTGGTGCACAGACTGGTCGGCACGACTCTGGCGCTTGCCGCCATGCTGCTCGTCTTCGCAGGACTGCTCTACGCGACCTATCACATGCTGCAGACGGTGCCGCGCGGCTTCATCCCGAACATGGACCAGGGTTATGCGATCGTCGTCGTGCAATTGCCGGAGGGCTCTTCGCTCGCCCGAACGGACGCAATCATCCAGAAGGCGTCGGATATCATCCGCGAGACGCCGGGTGTCGCCAATGCCGTCGCCTTCGCAGGATTCAACGGCGCGACATTCACCAACGCCAGCAATTCCGGCGTGATCTTCGCGCCATTCAAGAGCTTCGAGGAACGGCTCGAGAGCGGCGATACTTCCGACAAGATCATCGGCACGCTGTTTGGCAGCCTGCAAAGCATCCAGGAGGCCTTCATCATCGCGCTGCCGCCGCCGCCAGTGCGGGGCATCGGCAACTCCGGCGGCTTCAAGATGATGCTCCAGGAGCGCAACAGCGCCGACATGCGGCCGATTCTGGCGCTGGCCAACGAAATCGCCGGCAAGGCCAACCAGACGCCCGGGTTGATGGGCGTCTTCACCACCTTCTCGGCCTCCAGCCCGCAATTCTTCCTGGCGATCGACCGCGACAAGGCGCGCATGCTGAACGTGCCGATCCCCAACATCTTCGAGACGCTGTCGATCAATCTAGGCACGGCCTACGTCAACGATTTCAATGCTTTCGGTCGCGTCTACCAGGTGCGGGCGCAAGCCGACCAGGCTTTCCGCATCGATCGCGACGACATATTGAAGCTGAAGGTGCGCTCGGCGGCCGGCGACCTGGTGCCGCTCGGCACACTGGTCGAGATCCGCGACGTCACCGGTCCCTCGCTCGTGCAACGCTACAACATGTATGTCTCCGTGCCGCTTCAGGGCAATGCAGCGCCGGGTGTCGCCACGGGCACGGCGCTCGACCTGATGGAGGGGATCGCAGCCGAATCGCTGCCGCAGGGCACTTCCTTCGAATGGACTGAACTCGCCTTCCAGGAGCGGCAGACCGGCAACACGGCGGTGTTCATCTTCGGCCTGTCGGTTCTGTTCGTCTTTCTGGTGCTCGCCGCGCTATACGAAAGCTGGATTACGCCATTCGCCATCGTGCTTATAGTCCCGCTCAGCGTGCTGGCCGCCCTCTTGGGCGTCGCCTTCCGCGGTCTCGACAACAACATCCTCGTGCAGATCGGGCTGATCGTGCTCATCGGCCTGGCGGCGAAGAACGCGATCCTGATCGTCGAGTTCGCGCGCCAAGGTGAGGAGCGCGGCCTTGACGCCGTCGAGGCGGCTGTCGAGGCCTGCCGGCTGCGGCTGCGGCCGATCCTGATGACGGCATTCGCCTTCATCCTGGGCGTGGTGCCGCTAGTGATCGCCAGCGGGCCTGGCGCGGAAATGCGCCAATCGCTCGGCACGGCCGTGTTCTCCGGCATGCTGGGCGTGACGTTGTTCGGCCTCTTTCTGACGCCGGTCTTCTACGTTGCTCTGCGCAGGACATTCCGGCGCAGGCGGCCTGAAGCCGGCCCGACCCTGGCTTCCGAGAGCGGCGCAGCCGAGTAGACGCCGAGCCGATGAGGCGCCGGGTTCAGGCTGAAGCCGGACCGGCGGGTTCCTGGATCTCGCGGAGGGATGGATCGGCGATCCATCCCTCGAGCGGATCGAGATGTTCCGGCGTGCCGTATCGCTCGCTTCGCATCGTCCACGCCCAAGCCGTCTGGATCGCGCAGAAAAGCGCATCGAGCCGATCGCCGCTGGGGTCGTCGGCCGACCGACGAACAGGAGCAAAAATAGAGGATAGAAACAGGCACAAGATCGCTTCTCCTGCCCTTGGATCGTGGTCAAGTGTTGCCAACTACCCGGCGCTAACCCGCGGAAATGTCGCTGCTATTCTGAGACGGGTGAAAAACCCGGAAATCGAGCAGACTGAATGGTGGGCCCGGAGGATGTATTAAAGCCGTTGATTTCATTGACTTTTTCGTGGGCCAAAATCAAAAAGCTTCCCGTATTGTTCCGCACGGTCCCGCGGCTGATCATAGTCGTTCCTCTTTGCTCTCGATCAATGAATGCCCAATTCGTGCTGGTAGGCTTTGGGGGCACCGGCGAGGAACGACTATCGATTGGCCAAAATCACTAACTGCCAGGAGAACATAGAGGATTTACCCCATCTGGTTCTTCTGTCGAATTGACAATGCGGTGATTGAAATCGGAACCTGGTGCGACAAGAAGCGGGGATGGGAGGATAGCATGGGCGAGGATCTGTCCGGTCATCATGCCGATCGCATTCAGGCCGCGATCGCTTCGGACGCGGCGGCGAAGTCCGCGCTGGTTGCCTCCTGGCGGCGGTCTTCCAGTTTGCACCGGCTCGATCCAGCCGATCGCAGTCCTCCCCGCTACCTAACGGATGCGGAATTGGGGGAGGCCCGACAACGCATCGAGCCGCTCATTCGGGCTGCCCAATCGAGCCTCGACAGACTCTATTTTGCGGTGGGCGGGGTCGGGTGCTGTGTCCTGCTCGCCGATCGCAACGGGGTGCCAGTAGAACGGCGCGGCGCGCCTGTGGATGACGAGACGTTTCATTCCTGGGGGTTGTGGACCGGCTCCGTCTGGAACGAGGAGAGCCAGGGCACCAACGGGATCGGCACCTGTCTGGTCGAACAGCGTGCGCTGACGATCCACCGCGACCAGCATTTTCAAACGCGCAACACGGGGCTGAGCTGCACCACTGCTCCAATCTACGATCATGAAGGGAATCTTGTGGCCGCGCTTGACGTCTCTTCCTGCCGGGCCGATCTGACCGAGGCCTTTGCCAGTCTTATTTCGGTGGCAGTGGTCGACGCGGTGCGTCGGATCGAGGCCGAGAACTTCAGGATGGCGTTTCCCAAGGCGCGAATTCTTTTGGCGCCGGTGACCGACAAGGCGCTGATCGCCGTTGATGCGGACGACCTTGTGGTCGGCGCGACCCGGTCGGCTCGCCTGGCGCTTGGAATTACCCAACATTGTCTCGACAAGCCGATGCCCGCAACCGATCTGCTCGGTTGGGCTGAGAGCGGCCACGAAGTTCTCGCCGAAGCGGAGCGCGGTGTTCTCCAGCGTGCGCTCGCGCGCGCAGACGGAAATGTGTCGGCTGCGGCTCAGGCGCTTGGCATCAGCCGCGCGACGCTTCATCGCAAGCTCAACCGCCTGGATGTCCACCGGTCTCACTGACCTTTCGAATCCCAGCCTGACTGTCGCAATTCTGCGACACATCCCGCCCGGCCACTGTCCTCGGCACGGTGACAATAGCGGCGGAAATCGCAAGTCTCTCTTCCGAAGCGTCGCATCCCGCGACGTCAGCTTTGGGAGGAAGACACATGAACAAGGTTGAATTCTCACGCTCGGTCAAGGCGCCCTTCGACAAGCGTTACGGCAACTTCATCGGTGGCAAATGGGCCGAGCCGCGCTCCGGCCGCTACTTCGAAAACTACTCGCCGGTGAACGGTCAGTTGCTGTGCGAAGTGGCGCGTTCGGATGCGCAGGACATCGAGGCGGCGCTTGACGCGGCCCATGCCGCCAAGGACGCCTGGGCACGCACCAGCGTGGCCGACCGGTCGCTCATGCTCAACCGCATCGCCGACCGCATGGAGGAAAACCTCGATCTCCTCGCTCGCGCCGAAACCTGGGATAACGGCAAGCCGATCCGCGAGACGACCGCGGCTGACCTGCCTTTGGCCATCGACCATTTCCGCTATTTCGCTGGCGCCTTGCGTGGCCAGGAAGGCAGCCTTTCCCAGATCGACGACGATACCGTCGCCTATCATTTCCATGAGCCGCTCGGCGTGGTCGGCCAGATCATCCCCTGGAACTTTCCGCTGCTGATGGCATGCTGGAAACTTGCTCCCGCGCTCGCTGCCGGAAACTGCGTGGTTCTGAAGCCTGCCGAGCAGACGCCGGCCGCCATCTTGCTCTGGGCCGATCTTGTCGGCGATCTGCTGCCGCCGGGCGTGCTCAACATCGTCAACGGCTTCGGCCTCGAGGCCGGCAAGCCCCTCGCATCGTCACCGCGCATTGCTAAGATCGCCTTTACCGGCGAGACCACGACCGGCCGGCTGATCATGCAATATGCCAGCCAGAACCTGATCCCCGTCACGCTTGAACTGGGCGGCAAGTCGCCCAACATCTTCTTTAGGGATGTCGTCGCCGAGGACGACGATTTCTTCGACAAGGCGATCGAAGGCTTCGTCATGTTCGCGCTGAACCAGGGCGAAGTCTGCACTTGCCCAAGCCGCGCGCTCATTCACGAATCGATCTACGACACTTTCATGGAACGTGCGCTGAAGCGCGTCGAGGCGATCGTGCAGGGCGATCCGCTCGATCCGGCGACGATGATCGGTGCCCAGGCCTCGTCCGAACAGCTGGAAAAGATCCTGTCCTACATCGACATCGGCCGGCAGGAAGGAGCCGAGATTTTGACCGGCGGCGCCCGCAATGTGCTGCCCGGCGATTTGGCGGGCGGCTACTACGTCAAGCCGACGGTGTTCAAGGGCCACAACAAGATGCGAATCTTCCAGGAGGAGATTTTCGGGCCGGTGGTTTCGGTCACGACTTTCAAGGACGACGACGAAGCGCTGGTGATAGCCAACGATACGCTCTACGGCCTCGGCGCCGGCGTCTGGACGCGCGACAGCAACCGTGCCTATCGCTTCGGCCGCGCGATCCAGGCTGGTCGCGTCTGGACGAATTGTTACCACGCCTATCCCGCACATGCAGCTTTCGGCGGCTACAAGCAGTCCGGCATCGGCCGCGAGACCCACAAGATGATGCTCGACCACTATCAGCAGACCAAGAACATGCTGGTCAGCTATAGCCCGAAGAAGCTCGGCTTCTTCTGATCGCCTCTTTGGCTCACAGGCGCGGCTCCGCTGGGGGCCGCGCCACAAGCTGGAAATCGAAGAAGCCATGCATGCGAAGGTCACGGCAACGCCGGCAGCGCTTGAACTGATTGCGGAGATCGTTGCCGAGCACGGTCCGGTGCTGTTCCATCAATCCGGCGGCTGCTGCGACGGTTCTTCGCCGATGTGCTATCCGCGTGCCGGCTTCATCGTCAGCGACCAAGATGTGCTGCTCGGTCACATCGGCGACGCGCCGTTCTACATCGGGGCCTCGCAATTCGAGGCATGGAAACACACCGACCTCATTATCGATGTGGTGCCCGGCCGCGGCGGCATGTTCTCGCTGGATAACGGACGCGAGAAGCGGTTCCTGACGCGGTCGACGATCTGCGCCTTTCAGCCGTGATGTGCATGAGGCTGCTTCTTCTTTGTCTTGGCGCAACGAGCACCCCGTAAAGCGAATGCAACATGTCCGCTTCCAGACGCGGGCAAGCGGCATGAAACGCAAATTCAGATGGACGAAATCATGCACGGGTCGCCGGCTGCCATCCGGGTCGTGCTCCGGCGCGGCATGCTTTGCGTCGGCTGTCCGATTGCTTCGTTCCACACCGTTTCCGATGCCGCACGGGTGCACGATCTGGACGAAGAAGAACTCAGCTACGATTTGCGGACCGCAATCGAAAGGTCCGACTCCGATTAGCTTTTCTCCACGCGGCCTTCGGCGATCAGAAGGAGCTGGTGAGGTTCGACCACGGTCACCTTCTGGCGCCCGCTTTTGACCAGCCCCTGGTCTTCCCATGCCGAGAGCAGCCGGCTCACCGTATGGAGCGTCGTTCCCGTCATCTCGGCAATGTCCTGACGTGAGATCGGGAAGTCGATCAGGATGCCTTCCTCGGTCTTTTTGCCCGTCTGCTTGACCAGTTTGAGCAGCGCATGGGCGACGCGCTGATCTACCTGCTCGGTGGACATCTCGATAACGCGCATATGGGCATCCTGCAGCCTGCTACCGACTGTCTTGTAGGTGTTGGTAGTAAAGCTCGGGAAATCGGCTGCGAATGTTGGCCACAGCTGGCTTGGCCAGGCGAGAGCCACGCAATCGACGGCGGCTATCGCGTTTGCCGGATAGGTGGTGCGGCCAAGCGCATGGGCAATGCCCATCAACTCGCCCGGGCTTATGTACCGCACCGTCACCTCGTGCCCGTCAGGCGTCGATTTCACGACGCGCACATGTCCGTCGAGCAGCAGGAAAAACGAATGTGCTTCCTGCTCCTGCTGGAACACCGGGTGGTCCTTGGCAATCCTCTGTGACCGGGCCTGGCCGACAATACGGTCGAGATCCGTGGCGGCTATGCCTTCAAAGACAGACAACCCGGCAATCAGCGAGCGATCGAGGCTACCCAACTCCGTTCCTCCCGAACTTGACCACGGCAACGCATCCAGGTCGCCTGGTCGGAGAATGTCTCATGGGCGACCGATGGGCGGCAAGAGGCGCGCGCCTTTCCTGAAATTCCCGATCTTGTTTGCGCAGCGGCAAATTCCGTCTGCCAGGCCAGGATAGAACGACCGAAGTGGCAGCCGTCGACATGACCTGTCACGTCCGCCCGTAGCTTTCATTTCAGGGGATATCATGGCAATTCCACGCACGCGGCCAAGCGCCTATCCGGCAGTTCTCTCTTACGGTTTCCGGCCATTTTTTCTCCTCGGTTCCCTGCAGGCCGGCGCAGCTATCCTGTTCTGGCTGCCTTTGTTCTACGGCAAGCTCGAAGCCTCCAGCGTCTTCTCGCCCGTGGACTGGCATGTCCACGAGTTGCTGTTTGGTTATCTGGCGGCTGTTGTGACGGGTTTCCTGCTAACTGCAATCCCGAACTGGACCGGACGTCTTCCCGTGCAGGGCCCTCCCCTGCTGGCGCTCGCATTGCTTTGGTGCGCGGGACGGTTCGTCGTCTTCTTTTCGGCGGAGACAGGGTGGTTGCTCGGCGCCATCATAGACTGCGCCTTTCTTCTCGCGGTTGTCGCCGCCGCCGCAACGGAAATCATCGCCGGCCGAAACTGGCGAAACCTCAAGGTCCTTCTGCCTGTGACGGTGCTTCTGGCAGCGAATATGACGTTTCATGCCGAGGCGCACTATCAAGGCGTGTCCGACATCGGCCGCCGCCTCGGTCTTGGCGCAGCGGTGGTCCTCATCATGATCATAGGTGGCCGCATTATTCCCTCCTTCACCCGCAATTGGCTGGCGCGCGAGAGACCGGGACGGCTTCCGGTCCCGTTCGGCAGGTTCGACGTGGGAGCGATTACGCTCTCAGCAGCGGGATTGATGGCCTGGGCCTTTCTTCCAGACAGTGCTGGCACCGGGGCAATGCTGATCTTGGGGGCGATTCTCAATACCATTCGGCTTGCCCGGTGGGCCGGAGACCGAGCGCTGCGCGATCCTCTGGTGCTGATCCTGCATGTCGCGTTCGCCTTCGTGCCGATCGGCCTCCTGATTGCCGGCCTCGCTGTCTTCGTGCCCGAGAAAGTGCCCGCAGTAGCCGGCATTCATGCGTTCGGCGTCGGAGCGGTTGCATGTATGACGCTCGCCGTCATGACCCGCGCCACGCTCGGACACACAGGTCGCGAACTGCGGGCAAGCATCGGCACTTGTGTGATCTTTGTCGCGATCGCGCTTGCGGCCCTTTTTCGCATCGGTGCTGCATTCTCACCGGCGCAAGCGATGCTTCTCCACATTTCGGCGGCGCTATGGGTCGCATCCTTCATCGGCTACGCGGGCCTATTCGGCGGGATGCTCATTCGACCACGTTTGCAAGTGAGGCAGCCGAGAACCGCCGTTTGAAGGCCGACCGGCTCCTTAGACCAGGCAGCTCTCTCCCATGCACATTTCGCATGCCAATTTGCGCCAGCGCAAATTTCCAAGTCTCTCGGTCACGTAGAAGAGCGCAACGGTTGATGCCGTGATGAACAAAGAAAGGATCCCCCATGAAATTGCCACTGATCGCCGCGGCCATCGCCCTGCTCTCCATCGCCGGTGCGGCAAATGCCGAAGAACATGTCGTGCAGATGCTGAACAAGGGAGAGAAGGGCTCAATGGTCTACCAGCCTGCCTTTGTTCGGGCGGCGCCTGGAGACACGATCAAGTTCGTGCCGACCGACAAGTCCCACAACGCCGAAAGCATCAAGGGCATGATCCCGGACGGAGCTGAAGCTTTCAAGGGCAAGCCCAACGCGGAAATTGCCGTGACCGTGACCCAGGAGGGGGTCTATGGCGTGAAGTGCGCTCCACACTACGGCATGGGCATGGTCGCACTGATCGTGGTCGGTAAGCCTATCAACCTGGCAGCAGCGGAAGCCGTCAAGCAGGTCGGAAAAGCCAAACCAGTATTCGCCGAACTGTTCGCCGAAGTGACCAAGACCGCCTCTAACTAACCTTTTTCACAGATCCCCTCCGGTTCGGCGGCCGGGGGAAGGCCGGGTGGACCAGGGGAGAGGTCCAGCCCGGCCTATTTCATTCCCGATTTCATGCAGCAGAGCCGATGCCCTCCGATCTGATGGGAGTTGCCCTCTCTCAGGCGCGGCTTCCCATCCGGTTCGGCGTCCACGTTGGTACATGCAGTCTCCAAAACACAGAAAATTGCATCAACGTTTTGGATTTGCGTTAGCGCAAAGACTTGGCCGGAGCCGAGACTATTCTGACGACATCGAATGGCCGAAACCAAGGAGATGGAAATGCTTACGAGACGCGAAGCTTTGTTGGGTTCTGTTCTTACCGCAGCCGCGGTCGCCACTGTTGGTGCAATGCCGGCCGTGGCAAGCGCCAAGGATGTCGCCGGGCTGCCCCGTGAAAAGGTAACCATGGTCCCGCCGCCGTTCGTCCATGCTCATGATCAGGTCGCCAAGGGCGGTCCAAAGGTCGTCGAATTCATCATGACGATCGAGGAAAAGCCGGTGGTTATCGACGCCGACGGCACGCAGCTCAATGCAATGACCTACAACGGCTCGATTCCCGGTCCTCTGATGGTCGTGCATGAAGGCGACTATCTCGAGCTCACGCTCGTCAACCCCGACACCAGCACCCTCGCCCACAACATCGATTTCCACGCCGCTACCGGCGCGCTTGGCGGTGGCGAATTGACGCTGGTCAATCCGGGCGAGCAGGTCACGCTGCGCTTCAAGGCGACCCGGAGTGGAACGTTCGTCTACCACTGCGCACCCGGCGGCGCGATGATCCCATGGCACGTGGTGTCGGGCATGAGCGGGGCGGTGATGGTGCTGCCGCGCGACGGCCTCAAGGACGACAAGGGCAGGCCGGTCCGCTACGACCGCATCTATTACGTCGGCGAGAACGATTTCTACATCCCGCGCGACGAGCAAGGGCAATTCAAGAAGTACGAGTCGGCCGGCGACAATTACGAAGAAACCATGAGGGTCATGCGCGGGCTGATCCCGACGCATGTCGTGTTCAACGGCAAGGCCGGTTCCTTGACCGGGGACAATGCCATGAAGGCAAAGGTCGGCGAAACGATATTGATCGTTCATTCGCAGGCGAACCGCGACACGCGTCCGCACCTGATCGGCGGGCATGGCGACTTTGTCTGGGAACAGGGCAAGTTCGCCAACCCTCCCGCGAAAGACCTGGAAACCTGGTTCATTCGTGGCGGATCGGCCGGCGCGGCGCTCTACACGTTCCTGCAGCCAGGCATCTACGCCTATGTGAACCATAATTTGATCGAGGCAGTCGAACTCGGCGCGACCGCGCACTTTACCGTCGAGGGAAACTGGGACGACGATCTGATGATGCAGGTCGAACCGCCCAAGGCGATCGCCTCGTAGACGGGAGATCCGATCCTCAGTGCAACCCGGCGGCGGAGCCAAAGGGTTGTACTCGCAGCCGGACTTGATGCCATGTCCTTCGACCCTGTCTTCACCTTCGGGACAATTGCGGCTGCCACACTGATCAGCATGGGCATAGCCCATACGTTCGGCGAGAGTCCCCTGAAGTTCTCCCAACCGGTCGCCGTAAGCGAACTGGTGGTCCTGGGACCCGGCTCGTTTGAGCACCCACAGGCTGGGGAATTCCTCAAGGAGAACCATCCTGTCGCAGCGCCCGTCGTGCAAACCTCCATCGACGCGCCACTGGAAATCATGAAATACCAAGTCAGTGTATCGGAATATGGACGTTGTGTGGCGGACGGCGCCTGCAAGCCAGCAGACGCACGCAATGTCGGACACCTTCCGGTCACCGGTGTGAGCTATCTCGATGCCGAAGCCTACGCGAGGTGGTTCTCGGCGCGGACAGGAGGGACATGGCGGTTGCCGACAGACGTGGAGTGGGCCTATGCGGCCAGTGAACGGTTCCGAGGTGACATTGAGGGCGGCGAAAGCGACCCGAACAACCCGGCGCGCCGGTGGCTGACACAGTATCGCCTGGAGGCCTCGCTCGGACGGAAACCTGATCCAGAGCCGAGGGCTCAAGGGTCCTTCGGTACCAATTCAAAAGGCCTAGCGGATATTGCGGGAAACGTCTGGGAATGGACCTCGACATGTTATTCCCACGCCACGATAGATATTGATGGTAAGCGGACCGCGAGTTCGATCGACAATTGCGGCGTGCACGTCGTTGAGGGGTTCCACCGCACCTATATGTCGAACTTCATCCGGGACGGAAAGAGCGGCGGTTGCGCAGTCGGCACGCCGCCCGACAATCTGGGTTTCCGGCTTGTCCGCGACCAGCCCAGTCTCGTGCAGGTTGCCCTTCGGCGCCTGGGCTTCTCCTGACAGCATAAACAAGAGTGCATGATGACATTGAAATCAGCTTTGGATCGGGCGCGCCCGATCGCGGAACAGCCTCTGAACCATACTGGCGTCGATCGAAAGTCTGTCGGAAAACTGGTCCGCGAATTCTACGCAAAAGTCAGAAGCGACGAGCGTCTGGGGCCGATTTTCGCGCGCGAGATCACCGGCGACTGGGAGCCCCATCTCGAGAAAATGACGGACTTCTGGTGTTCCGTCATCCTCAAGAGCGGCGATTATCACGGACGCCCGGTGCCGGCGCACCTCAAACTCAAGGACGTTACCGAGGCCGATTTCGAGATCTGGCAGGGCCTGTTCGGCCAGACGGCGGCTGAACTCTTCGCTCCGGAGCCGGCGGCGGTGTTTGTCGACCGAGCCGAGCGGATCGCGACAAGCCTGAAGCTGGCGATGTTCTTTCGTCCCGTTCCTGCCGTGACCGTCTGTGGCGAACAGGCCGGCCTCGGCGAAACTCGGCCGGTTTTGATTTCGCGCAAGGAACGCACCCCGAGAGATTCCTAATTTCGTCGCATGGCCCTCAATCTCTTCGTCGGCACGATCGTCATAAGCATGACGGTCCTGATTCATACCTTCGGTCTGATCGCCGTTACCCATGCGATGGGGCATCTGGTGGCACGGTTTCGCATGCACGGTCGCCGCAGCCGTATAGTCGCGATGATCAGTGTAGTGATGGGGCTGTTTGCCATCATAACCACTGAGGTTTGGCTATGGGCAGGGCTCTACCGATTGCTCGATATCTTTGCCGACTTCGAAACCGCACTGTATTTCTCGACCGTTACCTTTTCGACGGTCGGCTATGGCGATGTCGTACCCGCTCACGGGTGGCGCGTGCTGGCGGCGCTCGAGGGGGTGAACGGGTTTCTGCTCATTGGCTGGTCGACCGCCTATCTGATCGCGGCTGGCACCCGAATCGGCCCATTCAAGACCGGGGAGCATTTCTGATCAGGCCGGTGCTCAGACTGCCACCGAATGCTTGGCTTTACCGGTTTCGAAATATTTGTCGAACCTGGCCGCTATATTGCGAACAAAGGGACGATTTTCCACCGGCACTACGAAACTGTCGCCATTCAGTTCCAGCAACCGAGCAGGATCACGAAGGGCGACGGAACTCGCCTGGAGCAGAAGCTTCTGGCCGATTTCGCCGAAGCGTTCGACCAGATCGATCGCCGAGAAGGCGAAATCGCACATCAGACTTTCGATAATCCAGCCGCGCACGCGGTCATCTTCCGACAACTCGATGCCGCGCACGGCAGCCAGACCTCCCTGCTCCACCATGCGTCCGTATTCGGCGGTCGCCGGCATGTTCTGTGCATAGCCCTGGCGGAACTGGCTGATCGATGAAGGACCAAGCCCGATCAGTGTCTCACAGCGATCCTCGGTATAGCCCTGGAAGTTCCGGTGCAAGGTTCCGGTCCGTGCCGCAACGGCCAGCGCATCACCGGATCTGGCGAAATGATCGAACCCCACGGGTTGATACCCTGCCTTCAGCATAAGGCCAGCGGCAATTTGCGATTGAGCGAAGCGTTCGACCGAATTCGGCAGCCACGCTTCGTCGATCATCGTCTGGTGCTTCTTGAACCAGGGCACATGCGCATAGCCGAAAAGCGCCATCCTGTCCGGCTCCAGAGTCAGCGCCTGCGCCACGGTGGAGGAGACGCTGTCCCGGGTCTGATGCGGCAAGCCGTAGAGCAGGTCGAGATTGACTGATTCGACGCCGCGCGAACGAACGCCCTCGACAACCGCTTTGGTCTGCAGAAAGCTCTGCTCGCGGTTGATCGCCTTCTGCACCTTAAGATCGAAATCCTGGACGCCGAGGCTCGCCCGCGTCATGCCGATTTCGGCGAGTGCACCGAGGCGAGCATCGTCCATATCGTTGGGTTCGATTTCGACACTGATCTTGGCGCCGGGAAGAAACTCGAAACTGTTGCGCAGGACAGTTCCCAGCGCCACCATATCCTCGGGTTTGAGCATCGTCGGCGAGCCACCGCCGAAATGGACGGCACCCACACGGCCCTTGCCTCCGACAAGACTGGCGACGGTAGCTATTTCAGCGTGCAGTGAGCGCAGATACGTGGTCACCGGTTCATAATGGCGTGTCTGCTTGGTGTGGCACGCACAGAACCAACAAAGCTTGTCGCAGTAGGGGATGTGCAGGTACAGCGAGATCTCGCAGCCATCATCGAGCCCCTGCAGCCAACCACGATAGACGGCAGCATCAACGCCTGAATGAAAATGCGGCGCGGTCGGGTAACTGGTGTAGCGGGGGACATTCTCGCCAAGTCTGGCAGCCATTTCCGGTCGCATGTCGCCTTCCATCATCCTTGCAAGGCTGAATTCTGGCTGCAGATCCGCACCGTCGCCTTGATTTCGGTCAAGGCCCTCCGCGGACAAACTGCCGCAACAGATTTTCTGCCGCCGATGCTATCTTACGGGCACCTTGGATCCGTCGGGACGATTATGATGACAGTGCGGCAGGACGTTCACAGTGCCGATATTCCTGTGCTTTGCCAGTCTTGCGAGGCACGGCATCGCGGCGTCTGCGGTGCGCTCGATCCCGGCCAGTTGGTCGGGCTCGCCAAGACCTCGTCGAGGCACAAGATCGAGCCGGGGATCGAACTGATTGGCGACGCCGAGACCGTCGACAGCTTTTCGAATGTGCTTTCGGGCGTGGTGAAGCTGACAAAGAGCCTTTCGGACGGACGCCAGCAGATCGTCGGCCTTCAGTTTGCGCCCGACTTTCTGGGACGGCCGTTCAAGGTGGAAAGCGCGATCAACGCGGAAGCCGCAACCGCCGTTTCCCTGTGTTCGTTTCCGAAGGCCGCCATCGAACGGATGATGAAGGAATCGCCGGAGCTCGAACATCGCATGCTCAAGCAAACGCTGAACGAGCTCGATCAAGCACGCGAGTGGATGGTGACGCTGGGACGCAAGACCGCTTCGGAAAAGGTGGCGAGCTTTCTGCTGATGATCGCCAGGAACATCGATCCCACGGTCGACCCCACCGCCAAGTCGGCGACTTTCGACCTGCCGATGACACGCGCCGACATTGCCGATTTCCTCGGCCTGACGATCGAGACGGTGAGCCGCCAGTTGACCAGGCTAAGAACGGACGGCGTGATCCGGATCGAGAACAACCGGCATGTGACGGTCGATAGTCTCAGCCGGCTGGAGCGACGCTCCGGCGCCTAGATTACGCCCTGATCGACGATTCCGATCGCCGGCAAGACATGCTCGCGCTCAAACGCGATATGACGGCGCATGCTTTCGAAAAAGCCGCGCAGCATGAAGCCGACCGCTTCGGCATTCTCGACTGTCTCACCATGGCCGACCGCCAGCAGGATTTCAGTCACCTCGCCGGCAAAGCATTCATCTTCGACGTGTTCGGCGCGCAATCGCCGGGTTGAGGCAAGGTTGGCATTGCCGCCTGTAGCGGCTTCATAGGCTGGGAAGATGATCGTTTCTTCATATTGATGAATATTGCGCAACAATGGGACGATTGCGTTGGCTGTGCCAAGGCACTTCAGGCGATCGACGTTCGGCAAGGCGTCCGCGATTTTCTCCAGAGCATCACAGAGCTGCAGTTTTTCCCTGTGCGCGCGCTTCATCACTGCGCTTGGGATTGCCTCTCTGCCGGATCGGCCAGCTAGCATCGAATTCTCGCGGCGCACTTCGAACAGCGACGATCCCCGCTCTTTCTCTTCGTTCAATGGCCGCCTCCAACTCGTTCGCAAAACCAACGCTGCCCAATCCAAAACCATGCAGCTTTGATTTGAATCAAGGCGGCGAGGATGCAGCCGGGGAATTGGTGTTGCTGCGGATTGGCGTCCGCGCAATCGGAATCCGACATCGGGGACTGTCATGAAGTTCGGCACAGAAATCGTCGCTTTGGGCCTTTTCGCGTTTGTGGCTCTAGTGGCCGCCGGCTTCGGTGTGGACGAGCCGTTTCGCCAGCACATGTGGGTGCTTTTCTTCCTGCTGCTTGGCTTTGTCATCGTCCTCCTGCGCAACACCAGCTTTGCGCCGGCCGCATCGGTCGATCCTTCTGCCTACATGGACGGGCCAATCCGCTACGGCGCCATCGCCACCATGTTCTGGGGCGTTGTCGGCATGCTTGTGGGTGTGGTCATCGCGCTGCAGCTCGCCTACCCGGATCTCAACATCGAGCCTTGGTTCAACTTCGGCCGCCTGCGGCCATTGCACACATCCGGCGTCGTTTTTGCCTTCGGCGGCAACGCGCTCATCTGCACGTCCATGTATGTCGTGCAACGCACCAGCCGCGCCCGGCTGTTCGGCGGCAATCTCGCCTGGTTCGTGTTCTGGGGTTATCAGCTTTTCATCGTCATGGCCGCGACCGGCTACCTGCTCGGCATCACCGAGAGCCGCGAATATGCCGAGCCCGAATGGTATGTGGACATATGGCTGACCATCGTCTGGGTCGCCTACCTCGTCCTGTTCCTCGGCACCATCCTGAAACGCAAGGAACCGCATATCTACGTCGCCAACTGGTTCTATCTGTCCTTCATCGTGACCATCGCGATGCTGCACCTGATCAACAACCTATCGATGCCGGCGTCTCTCCTGGGCTCGAAGAGCTACTCGGCCTTCTCCGGCGTCCAGGACGCCTTGACGCAATGGTGGTACGGGCACAATGCCGTCGGCTTTTTCCTGACAGCCGGCTTTCTTGGCATGATGTATTATTTCGTGCCCAAGCAGGCGAACCGGCCAGTCTATTCCTACCGGCTGTCTATCATCCACTTCTGGGCGATCATCTTTCTCTATATCTGGGCTGGGCCGCATCACCTGCACTACACCGCCCTGCCCGACTGGGCGCAAACGCTCGGTATGGTGTTTTCGATCATGCTTTGGATGCCCTCCTGGGGAGGCATGATCAACGGCCTGATGACGCTGTCCGGCGCTTGGGACAAGCTCCGCACCGACCCGATCATCCGCATGATGGTTATGGCCATCGCCTTCTACGGCATGTCGACCTTTGAAGGTCCGATGATGTCGATCAAAGCCGTCAATTCGCTGTCGCACTACACCGACTGGACCATCGGGCATGTCCATTCGGGCGCGCTCGGCTGGGTAGGCATGATCTCGTTCGGCGCGATCTACTACATGGTGCCGAAGCTGTGGAACCGTGAACGGCTCTATTCGCTGCGGCTCGTTACCTGGCACTTCTGGCTGGCGACCCTCGGGATCGTCGTCTACGCCGCGGTGATGTGGGTTTCCGGCATCATGCAGGGCCTAATGTGGCGCGAGTATGATGAGCAGGGCTTCCTGGTCTATTCCTTCGCCGAGACCGTGGCCGCCATGCATCCCTACTACGTCATGCGCGCCGTGGGTGGCGCGATGTATCTCGCCGGTGCTGTCATCATGACCTGGAACATCACCATGACTATCCTCGGCTACCAACGCGAGGAGGAGCCGATGCCAGCCTCCATCCCCTCCCTTCAGCCCGCACAATAAGGAGCCAAAATGGGCTTGATGGACAAACACGCGATCATCGAGAAGAACGCCACGCTTCTTCTCGTTGGTTCCCTCCTGGTGGTGACAGTCGGCGGTATCGTCGAAATCGCACCGCTCTTCTATCTCGACAACACGATCGAGAAGGTCGAGGGCATGCGGCCCTATTCGGCGCTCGAACTCGCCGGGCGCAATATCTATGTGCGTGAGGGCTGCTACCTCTGTCACAGCCAGATGATCAGGCCGTTCCGTGACGAAGTCGAGCGCTATGGTCACTACAGCCTGGCGGCCGAGTCGATGTACGACCACCCGTTCCAGTGGGGATCGAAGCGCACGGGGCCGGACCTCGCCAGGGTCGGAGATCGCTACTCGAACGAGTGGCACGTTCAGCATCTTATCGAACCGCGTTCGGTGGTGCCGGAATCGATCATGCCGAGCTATGCCTTCCTGAAGGATACCGCGATCGAGGTGAAGGACTTCTCGACGCACCTTATCGCAAACAGGCGTGTCGGTGTCCCCTACTCCGAAGACATGATCGCTCACGCCAGAGATGACATGATCGCGCAGGCCGATCCCAATGCCAACACATCCGAGCTGGAAGGCCGCTATCCGAAGGCGAAGCTCGGCGACTTCGACGGCAATCCGCAACAGGTCAGCGAGATGGATGCCCTGGTCGCTTACCTGCAGATGCTCGGCACGCTGGTCGATTTCAAGACCTACGACGAAGCCGCTGGCTACCGCTGAGGAGAAGGACCATGGATTACCACTGGATGAGAGAGTTCGCCGACAGTTGGGCCCTGCTCGCCATGGCGCTTTTCTTCGTCGGAACGGTCGCCTTCGCATTCCGTCCCGGGAGTGGCAAGCAGGCCGATGAAGCCGCCCGCATTCCTCTGAAGGACGACTGATCATGAGCGATGAACATATCGACGAAGTGTCGGGCATCTCTACCACCGGCCACGAGTGGGATGGTATCAGGGAGCTCAACAACCCACTTCCGCGCTGGTGGGTCATAACGTTCTACATCACCATCGTCTGGGCGATCGGCTACACCATCGCCTATCCGGCATGGCCGATGCTGACCTCGGCGACCAAGGGCGTGCTTGGCTATTCGAGCCGCGGCGACGTCAACAACGAGCTTGCTGCGGCCGAGATCGCCAAGGCGAAATATGCCGCAGCGATACAATCGAAAACCGTCTCGGAGATTGCCGGCGACGACGCGTTGCGCGAATTCGCTGTTGCCGCCGGCAGCGCTGCGTACAAGGTCAATTGCGTGCAGTGCCACGCTTCCGGCGCCCAAGGGTCCAAAGGCTTTCCCAACCTCAATGACGATGACTGGTTGTGGGGCGGCACGGCCGAGCAGATCCAGCAAACGATCACGCACGGCATACGCTTCGTATCCGTCCCGGATACACGACTGTCGGAAATGCCGGCTTTTGGCGAGATCATCACCGGGGACCAGGTCGCACAGGTCAGCACCTATGTCGCCAGCCTGTCTGGCCCGGTTCAAGATGCAAAACTGGTCGAGCCAGGCGCCAAGGTTTTCGCCGAAAACTGCGTGGCCTGCCACGGCGACAATGCAAAAGGCAACAAAGAGCTCGGCGCCCCTGATCTGACCGATGCGATCTGGCTCTACGGATCCAACGAAACCGCAATCGCCGCGCAGGTCCGCGCACCCAAGCACGGTGTGATGCCGGCCTGGGTTGAGCGTCTCGGTGAGACCAAGGTCAAGGAGCTCGCGGTCTACATCCATTCGCTTGGCGGTGGGGAATAGAGGGGGGTCCTATTCCCGGCCCTTCGCCAGCCAAGCGACGAGGCCCGGCTTGCGCCGGGCCTCGATTGCATTCGATGTCCGACGATTGACTTGCATCAACGCGCAGCAGGCTGCCCCGCCGCAAAGCTTGAGTTCAACGCGGCATTTCGCGCACCGGCCAAACAACTAAGTCCGACTGCGCGCCCCGAAATCGTAAGCTGCGCGACTGGAGACACTGGTGCTGGATAATACGCAGGTAGAACGGCTCGAAGCCGAGGCGGTCAACTCCGCCAAGGTCCGCCAGCCGCTGTATGCACCGCGCAAGAAGATCTTCCCCAAGCGCGCCTCGGGCAGCTTTCGCCGCTTCAAATGGCTGGTGATGGCGATCACCCTGGGCATCTACTACCTGACGCCCTGGCTGCGCTGGGATCGAGGTCCGTTTGCTCCCGATCAGGCCGTGCTGATCGATCTTGCCAACCGCCGCTTCTATTTCTTCTTCATCGAGATTTGGCCGCAGGAATTCTACTATGTGGCCGGTCTTCTCGTTATGGCCGGCATCGGCCTTTTCCTGATCACATCCACAGTTGGCAGAGCCTGGTGCGGCTATACCTGCCCGCAGACCGTATGGGTCGATCTGTTTCTGGTTGTAGAGCGTGCGATCGAGGGAGATCGCAACGCCCGCATAAAGCTCGACGCCGGACCGTGGACTGCGCGCAAGTTTGTGCTGCGTGTATCGAAACACGCCATCTGGCTGGTCATAGCGGCAGCGACCGGCGGTGCCTGGATCTTCTATTTCGCCGATGCGCCAACGCTGATTGGCGAGGTCTTCACCGGCACCGCTGCGCCGGTCGCCTACATCACCATCGGCGTGCTGACGGCAACCACCTACACATTCGGCGGGCTGATGCGCGAACAGGTCTGCACCTATATGTGCCCGTGGCCGCGCATCCAGGCGGCCATGCTCGACGAAAATTCGCTGACCGTGACCTATAATGACTGGCGCGGCGAACCTCGGTCGCGGCACGCCAAGAAGGTCCAGGCCGCGGGGCAGCCGGTCGGAGACTGCGTCGATTGCAATGCCTGTGTCGCCGTCTGCCCGATGGGGATCGACATTCGCGATGGCCAGCAGCTCGAATGCATCACTTGCGCGCTGTGCATCGATGCCTGCGATAGCGTCATGGACAAGCTCGGCAAGGAGCGCGGGCTGATCTCCTATGCGACGCTGTCCGATTACAACGCCAACATGGCGGTGGCGACAGCAGGCGGGTCTTGCTCGGTGAACCCGTCGCTCGTCCGGACCGACGGCGGCGCTTTCTCCGACAGGTTAGCCCATTTCCATATCCGCAAGATCTTTCGGCCGCGCACCTTCATCTACATGGGTGCATGGTCGGCGGTCGGCATTGCGCTGCTCTATTCGCTGCTGACGCGCGACCGGCTCGAGGTCAATGTTCTGCACGACCGCAATCCGCAGTTCGTCACGCTGTCCGACGGTTCGATTCGCAACGGCTACACCGTCAAGCTGCTCAACATGATCCCCGAGCCAAGGACGATCGTTGTCACGATGCAGGGCCTGCGGGGAGCCGAAATGAGCGTCGTTGGTATCGACCTTCCCGCAGACCGGTCCTTCGCCGTCGCGGTCGAACCCGACCGCCTGAAGATGCTGAAGGTTTTCGTGCGCCAGCCGGCGGACCAGGTCGGAAGCGCAACACAAACCTTCAAATTCCGCGTCGAGGACAAGGCGAGTTTCGAAACGGACGAATACACCGCCACCTTCAATGCCCCGGAGATCACCAGATGAGCGCCAATGCGCGACGGCCCCGCGAATTCACCGGTAGGCATATGTTGGCCACCATTCTCGCCTTTTTTGGTGTGGTCATCGCAGTCAATCTGACGATGGCGACATTCGCCAGCACAAGCTGGACCGGCCTTGTCGTCGAAAACACCTATGTGGCCAGCCAGCAATTCAACCGAAAGGCCGAGGAAGGGCGCGCACAGGCGGCGCTTGGCTGGACTGGCAAATTGACGATCTCTTGGGGCGAAGTCCGCTACAGTCTCAGCGATGCCGCCGGCAAGCCGGTTCCCCTGCGTAGTGTCAAGGTGCTGTTTCGTCATCCTGCCTACGAGGGCGCGGACAAAGCCGTCACTCTCGCCGTTGCCTCGGGCCAGGAATTTGCCGCCCAGCACACGCTAAGGGATGGCGTCTGGATCGTCGAAGTCGACACCGATGCCGGTCTGGCAGAGGCTTATCGCGACGTTCGCCGGATCATGATTTCTCAGGGAGCACTGCAATGAGCTGCTGTGCGCCGGGCGCTGAAATGGCGCTGGATCTGGGCGGAGCGACGTCCAGCTTGCCATCGAGCCAGGAGATCGGGTTGGCAAGCCGCTCGCTTGGCGATGACCTTCGCCAGACCGATCTGTCGGTGCCGACGGTTCACTGCGCGGCCTGCATTCAGGCGATCGAGACGGCTCTCGGAAAGCTCGATCGCGTCGAGGGCGCTCGTGTCAACCTTTCGACCAAAGGGGTCTCGGTCCAGTGGCGTGGGAACGAGGCTCCTCCCATCGTCGCTGCACTAGAGCTGCTGGGCTACCCGGCGCATCTTTTCGACCCCGAGATTCATGAAAAAGACAAGACGCTTTCGGAACTGATCCGCGCCGTCGCGGTCGCCGGCTTTGCTGCGGGCAACATCATGCTGCTTTCCGTCTCGGTCTGGTCAGGAGCTGAAGGCGCGACGCGTGACCTGTTCCATTGGGTCTCAGCGCTGATCGCCATCCCGGCGCTCGCCTTCGCCGGCGGAATCTATTTCCGCTCGGCATGGAATGCGCTGCGTCACGGTCGCATGAACATGGACGTGCCGATTGCGGTTGGCGTTTCGCTCGCCTACGCAATGAGCCTCTACGAGACCATCAACCATGGCGACCACGCCTATTTCGATGCGTCGGTGTCGCTGCTGTTTTTCCTGTTGATCGGCCGCACGCTGGATCACGTGATGCGCGAGCGTGCCCGGACCGCCGTGAACGGCCTGTCACGGCTGGCGGCGCGGGGCGCCATGGTGCTGCGCGAGGATGGTTCGCGCGACTACCTGCCGGTTGAGGAGATCGAACCGGGCATGCAGCTGCTGGTCACCGCCGGCGAAAGGATTCCCGTCGACGGCAAGATCATTCGAGGCTTTTCTGATCTCGACTGTTCACTGGTTTCCGGTGAAAGCACACCCAGAACCGTGTCGTCAGGGGAAACCGTGCAGGCCGGCACACTCAATCTCACTGGCCCGCTGACCATCGAAGCAACAGCCGCCGCAAAGGATTCCTTCCTGGCCGAAATGGTCCGGCTGATGGAAGCCGCCGAGGGCGGTCGCGCGCATTATCGCAGGATCGCCGACCGCGTTTCAGCGCTCTATGCTCCAGTGGTCCATCTGACCGCCTTGGTGACGTTCCTTGGCTGGATGGCGGCGACCGGCGATTGGCACCAGGCAGTAACGATCGCCATCGCCGTTCTCATTATCACCTGCCCGTGTGCGCTCGGTCTCGCCGTGCCGATCGTGCAGGTAGTCGCTGCGCGGCGTCTGTTCGAAAGCGGCGTCATGGTCAAGGATGGTTCGGCCATGGAGCGTCTGGCGGCGATCGACACGGCGGTGTTCGACAAGACAGGAACGCTTACGCTCGGACAGCCCCGGCTCGTCAACGCGTCGTCCATCGATCCGGCCATGCTGGCCATCGCAGGCGACATGGCCGTGCATTCCCGCCATCCGCTCTCAAGGGCCATAGCCGGCTCTGCGGGCTTTGCCGGTCAGCCGAAGCTCGAGTCCGTCAGCGAGCACCCTGGTTTCGGGATCGAAGCCACCGCCGCTGGCAGCACCTGGCGGCTTGGCCGGCGCGGCTGGGCCGGGTGGAAGGCCAGAACCGCCGGCGAAAGCGGATACGGCGGAACCGTTCTGACCAAAGATGGGATCATTGTCGCGTCCTTTGTCTTCGAGGACGCGCTGCGTGAAGACGCCAGAGCGGCCATCGAGCAATTGAACAACGCCCGGATTTCCGTGGAAATGCTGTCGGGCGATACCGCAGCTGCCTGCGGCGAGGTCGCGGCGACGTTGGGCATCCATCACTTTGTTCCGGCGCTGCTTCCTTCGGGCAAGGTCGAGTATATCGAAACGCTGTCGAAGGACGGCCACAAGGTGCTGATGGTTGGCGACGGCCTCAACGACACCCCTGCGCTGGGCGCGGCACACGTCTCGATCGCTCCAGCCACGGCGGCCGATGTCGGCCGCAAAGCGGCGGATTTCGTGTTCCTGCGCGAAAGCCTTTCGGCAGTACCCCTTGCCCTCGACATCTCGCGAAAGGCCGGACGACTGATCCGGCAAAACATCGCCATAGCAATCGTCTACAACACCATCGCCGTGCCGATCGCCATCCTGGGGCACGTCACGCCGCTGATCGCGGCAATCGCGATGTCGGCTTCGTCACTGCTTGTCATTGGCAATGCGCTGAGGCTGCAAGGCTTTGCCGCGATCCAACCGGAGACGGGTCGTTCGCACGGCAAACGTCCCAGTATCGGCGCATTGGCACGATCCTCATGACGACGCTGGTCTATCTCATACCCGTAGCTCTTTTTCTCGGCGCGTTGGGTCTGTCCGGCTTCCTGTGGGCCTTGAGGAGCGGTCAATACGAGGATCTCGACGGAGCCGCCGAGCGGATCCTTATCGATCGGGACGACAGCTAGACAACTGATCGGGAGCCAAGGTGCTGATCATGACGCTGGTATGCAAACTTCGCCACTGCATGTGTCTGGCGCGTATATAAGACAGACCGGACGTTTGGCCCGCCGACGTTGCTGCACCCAGAAAGTGACTCAGATCAAGGCAGGCGACGCAGGGACCTCGATAATCAGGGGAAGATATTTGAGGAGGCAGGTATGCAAGCCGAAGCCATAATGACGACACCGGTCGTCGGAATAGAGCCGTCCGCGTCGATCACCGAAGCGGCCGGGCTGATGCTCTCCAAGAAGATCAGCGGCCTGCCCGTCATTCGCAGGGACGGTACGCTAGTGGGCATTGTCAGCGAGAGTGATTTCTTGCGCCGGGGAGAACTCGGCACGAAGCGTAAGCGCTCGCGTTGGCTGGAGCTTCTTGTGACCCCCGGGCGAGCCGCTGATGAATATGTTCAAGCCAACGGACGACGGATCGAGGAGGTCATGACAGAAGATCTCGTCACGACATCCCCCGGGGCATCGATCGCCGAGATCGTCGAGCTCATGGCGCGCCGCCACGTCAAACGCATTCCGGTTGTCGATGGGGGAAAAGTCGTCGGGATCATCACCCGCACCGACCTTTTGCGTGCATTGCTCAACGTCCTGCCGGATGCGGGCCCGGCGTTCGTCGACGACGAACAGATCCGTCAGAAAATTATTGCCGAGCTTGCGACTCAGAAATGGGCCGGCAAGGAAATGATCTGCGTCACGGTGGGCAATGGCGTGGTCGAACTGAGCGGCGCGATCTTCGACGAACGCGAACGCCAGGCAGCCATCGTCGCCGCCGAAAACGTCGCCGGCGTCAAAGCCGTAAAGGATAACCTTTTCTGCGCGGAGCCGCTGTCGGTGGTGCTTGTCTCTTAGTTGCGGACTGCAGCATTGCGTGACCCCAGCATTCGAATTGGAAGAATGTCCGCATTGAACCTAAGTCGCAGCTACCGCTATTAATGGTCGAAGCAGCAACAAGGCGAATGCGATAAGCACCGCGCCCGCGACCCTGTCTGCCATCTCTCCGGCTCCGTTCAGACGCCTACCGAGCAAAAGCCACATTGACCCGGTGGCGGCTGTGGTCACCAAGAGTACGATCCAGAAGAAGCCCAGTTCGTACGGCCTCGCGTCCACCGGCACGATTGCCAGACAATAGATAAAGGCTTTCGGATTGAGGGCAGTAGTTACTATAACAGAAAGGCCATCCCCGTCTTCGGATGCGTCGATCTGGTCGCGGCCTATCAGACGCAGGCCAAGAATTACGAGCCATAGGGCTGCGACCAGCTTGAGTACCTGGATGGCGCCGGACGGCAGCAAGGGTCGCAGCGAAAACCAGCAGGCTGCTGCGATCCCGTATCCACAGGCCTGTGCGACCAAGAGTGCGATCGCCTTATCTCGCTTGGCCGCACCCGCCACCAAAAGAGCATTGGTTGGCCCGGGCGCAATAAAGAGCAGAAATGCTTCTAGAAGAAATAGATTGTCCAAACTGCCTGGTCCCATGGGATGCAAATCTATCGGCATAAGTTCCGTTTGCGTTCACTCGTCAGACGCATTTGTGGTGACCTTTCTAGCGTTGGCCGGCTGCGTGTTGAAGCCGTGCGATCAGGTCGCGGTTGCGGCAGTAATCCGGCGGATCATCGGCTTGCTGGTGCTCGTCGAGCCAGGTCGAGCATTCGTCCTGATGGCCGCAGGAGCGGCAGCGATCCACCGCCCGATTGGTGACGGCCGCATGGTCCGCCACGACTTTCAATTGTCTGTCGACGCCGAGCCTCCGCATCATGCGGCCCATCAAGGCCGTCCTGGCGTCAATCGAAATCAGGTAGTCGAGAAACGTCATGTCGTTCACTCCTGCATTTTGGCAATCATTGCTACATTGGCGGCAGACGACATTGATCTTGGTCAACAGGATGCTCCGTTGCCGACTCGACAGGGGATCTTGCAAACGGGTGCGTTGTCGGTTGCCAACTTCAGAGCGCGAAAGCAGCGCCATCTTCGACAAAAACGGGTGCCGGATGGGGCTGATTCCGGCCCGTCGATTAGGGTGGTGAGTGGGTTCGACAGACCTTCAATACGATAGGAAGCGATTGATGCCGTTGTCTTCGATCAGCGTGCGGGTGACGCCGCCGAAGGCCCATTCCCGGAGGCGGCTATGGCCGTAAGCACCGGAGACGATCAGATCAGCGTGGATCGAGCGCGCAAACGCCAGCAGATGGTCGCCATCCGCCTCGCCAGTGAGCAGTTCTGTTTGTGGCATGATGCCATAGTTTTCTAGATAAGCCGCGACATCGGCGAGGCTGTATCGGGCGCTTTCGCTGCGGTCGGTATCGATCGTGGCGACGATGACCTCATTGGCCCGGGCCAGGAAAGGCAATGCATCCGCTATCGCCCGTCGCGCCTCCCTGGTGTCTTTCCAGGCGACCAACACGGTCTTTGCCAAAACATGTTCGACATTGCTTGCGGCGACAAGGACTGGCCGGCCTGTGCCGAGAGCAAGGCTCCCGACATCCACGGCGCGATAGACATTTTCTCCCTCCTCGCCGCTGGTAACGATGAGGTCGGCCGCGCGGGCGGAGACGCTAAGGAAGCGGGTCGGGTTGCAGACTTCCTGCCCCCATTCGCTGCTGATCGAAGCAGGAACCAGCCTCTCGAATTCGGCACGCAGTTCGGCAAGCCGCTTTTCGATTTCCGTCCGCTGGATCTGCATGATCTCGCCTTCATAGACCATGCCGTCGCCGGTCGCGACGAGCGGCGGGACGTCTGCAGCCGCCAGGCCGATAAGGTGAGCCCCGAAGCGTTCCGCAAGCTCGATCCCCAACTTCACCATGGATGTAGGAGGTGCATCTACGGCAAGGTTTAGAATAATTGACTTGTAGGACATCGCAGTCGCCTATCGCTGGAGCGCTTGAATGCGATAATGAAGTGGCATCCGCCGGCACTCGACGCCTTGATGCGAGTCAAAAACACTACCTACCCACTCGGCCGCGTTTGCATTGCTGGAAGAGATGTGCAGCAAAGCGATGAATGATAACTAGACTGCGTTGCGGGTTCCCGGATCAAAGGACTTCATTTGGACGACAAACAAACACGTGACTTGTCAACCGGCGCTCGCGGTGAAGGGCCGGCCACGGCCGATCACGACCGGCTCTCCCTGATGTTCGAGCGGGCCCCGGGGTTCATGACGTTGATGCGTGAGCCGGGTCATGTCTTCGAATTGACCAATGCCGCCTATCAGCGCCTGATCGGTGAACGGCAGGTCATTGGAAAGTCGGTACGCGAGGCTCTGCCCGAGCTTGAAGGCCAAGGCTTCTATGAACTGCTGGACCAGGTATACGCAACTGGTGAACCCTATATTGGCCGGGGGGTGAAAGTCGCTCTTCGCAACAAGGATGACGAGCCGACCGCTGAGCATATCCTCGATTTCGTCTATCAGCCGATCAAGGCCGACGATGGTCGCATCACGGCTATTTTTGTCGAAGGCACGGACGTCAGCGAGCTTTCCTATGCAAACGCCGCCCTTCGATTGCGCGAAGATCATTTGCGCTCGATCCTGGCGACGGTGCCCGACGCAATGGTCGTCATCGACGAACAAGGCCGTATTCAGTCCTTCAGCACGGCTGCCGAAACACTGTTCGGTTACCAGTCCAGCGAAGTCCTCGGTCAAAATGTCAGTCTGCTGATGCCGTCGCCCTATCGCGAAGAGCATGACGCCTATCTGCACCGCTACCTTACTACCGGAGAGCGCCGGATCATCGGGCTCGGCCGCACGGTGACGGGAATGCGCAAGGATGGCTCGACCTTTCCCATGGAACTTTCGGTTGGTGAGATGCATCCCGGGACCGGCCGCTTCTTTACCGGCTTCTGCCGCGACCTGACCGAACGCCACAAGGCGGAAGCCAGAATACAGGAGCAGCAGCAGGAGCTTCTCCATATGGCGCGGTTTACCGCGCTCGGCGAAATGGCCTCGACGTTGGCACATGAAATCAACCAGCCGCTCACGGCCATTACGAATTACCTCAAAGGCAGCCGGCGGCTTCTCGAAAAGAGCACGGAAGAGAACGCGCCGATGTTGAGGGAGGCCGTCGAAAAAGCAGCGGAACAGGCCTTGAGGGCCGGAGATGTCATTCGCCACCTTCGCGACTTCGTCGCGAGAGGCGAGAGCGAGCGGCAGATCGAACGTCTGCCGGCGCTGATCGAGGAAGCCGCTTCGCTGGCCCTGGTCGGCGCAAGGGAAATTGATGTCCGCGTCACCTACCAACTCGATCCTGCAGCCGAACTCGTCTTGACGGACCGCATCCAGATTCAACAGGTTTTGCTCAACCTGATGCGCAACGCGGTCGAGGCAATGCAAGGCGTCCCACGCCGCGAGTTGCACGTGACGACCGTTGCCAGGGATGACGGGATGGCCGAGGTGAGTGTGATCGACACTGGCACGGGCCTGGCGGCGGAGGTCTCGGCTCAGCTTTTCCAGCCATTTGTCACCACCAAAAAGCAAGGCATGGGCGTTGGCCTCTCCATTTGCCGCACTATCGTCGAATCGCACGGTGGTCACATCTGGGCCGAGGCAATGCCCGCTGGAGGAACCGCTTTCCGGTTTACCCTGCGCATCGTGCAGAAGGAAGAAGTCGCCAATGGCCAGTAACGATCTTGTGCATGTGGTCGACGACGACGTCGAGGTTCGCAAGTCGCTTGGTTTTCTTCTGGCGACGGCGGACTTCGCCGTGCGCCTATACGAATCGGCGTCGGCTTTTCTGGCCACAGCGACGGGCAATCTCGACGGCTGTATCGTGACGGACGTTCGCATGCCCGGCATTGACGGGATCGAGTTCCTGCGACAGCTCAGATCCCGCGGACATTCGATCCCGGTCATTGTCATGACCGGTCATGCCGATGTTGCGCTCGCCGTTCAGGCGATGAAAGAAGGTGCCGCCGATTTCATCGAAAAACCTTTCGACGACGATATTCTGATCGATGCGATCCGCTCTGCGTTGGGCAACCGCAACCAGGTCCATGCAGCTCACCCTCAATCCGCCGAGATACGTGCTCGCTTGTCGACATTGTCGGAGCGGGAGAAGCAGGTGCTGGACGGGCTGGTGTCGGGCCTGCCCAACAAGACGATCGCCTACGATTTGGGGATCAGCCCACGAACAGTCGAGATCCACCGCGCCAATGTCATGAGCAAGATGAATGCAAGCAGCCTGTCGCATCTCGTGCGGATGGCACTGATTGTCGAATCTCAAGCCTAAGGGTGGTCGCTAAGGGCGTCGCTCTTGCCGGCCGCAACCCGCTCCGGCGCCCACTCTCTCCAATGGGTCGGACGGATGTCGATACGCGCACCGGTCGCGGCATTCTTCCAGCCCTCCGTCCCTCGTATGCAGGGAAATACGAGCGCATGCTCGCCATCCTCGTCGAAGACGGCCAGTTCGAGATTGCGACCAAACGGAGCGCTTAGGATTGGCTTCCACATCCGCCTAGGATGCGCAGAGACAGCAAGCGCGCCTTGATCTGGATCATTTTCCGGAGTCGCCGAATGCGCGACTATGCGCCTCGCCGCCTGCGAGCCGGGCCGAAAGCACCCAGCAGGCCGCGAGACGTAGGAGATCGCACCGATGCTGATCCGCACACTTTCCGCGCTGGAATGTACGAAATTGCTGACAGCAAATCGTGTAGGCCGCCTGGCGTGCGCGAAGGACGGGCAACCCTATGTCGTGCCGTTATACTATGCGCATGCAGACAACCATCTGTACGCGTTCTCGATGCCTGGCAAGAAGATCGACTGGATGCGAGCCAATCCGCTTGTGTGCGTCCAGGTCGACGAACACGGCCAAGGTCGAGGATGGAAAAGCGTTGTTGTCGACGGCCGATACGAAGAGCTGCCTGATAGGGTCGGTCACAAGGCTGAGCGCGACCATGCATGGACTGTGCTAAGCAAATACGCGAACTGGTGGGAGCCAGGCGCCCTCAAACCCGTGATACCTCCGATTTCAGACAGCGCGCCGCATGTTTTCTTCCGAATCCTGATCCAGCAGGTGTCGGGCAGGGAAGCAGGCGAGTAAACTGCCGCCCATGGATCCACTCATCGCCCGGCTGGGACTGGCCTTGGCAATTGGCCTGCTCGTCGGACTGGAGCGTGGCTGGCGGGAGCGAGGCGCTCCCGACCGCAGCCGTACGGCTGGAATTCGCACTTTCGGCATATCCGGCTTGCTCGGCGGCATTCTCGCAGCTCTGGCGGAAGCGCTTGGCGCGGTTTCAGTGCTGGTGGGAGGATTTGTCGCCTTCGCCGCGATCTTTGCGTGGTACAAGGCGCGCGAGGCGGCTCATGACAAGGATTTCAGCGTTACGGCAGTGATCGCCGCGCTCGGCGTTTTCGCACTCGGTGCGCTATCGGTCGCCGGTGACTATCGTGTTGCCGCTGCCGGAGGGGCTGCACTTGCGGCGGTCCTTGCCAGTCGCGAGATCCTGCACGAGCTCTTGAAGCGACTGACCTGGATCGAACTGCGCTCGGCGCTGATCCTGGCGGTGATGACGGCGATCGTCTTGCCCTTACTGCCAAACCGGACGATGGATCCTTGGGGCGGCTTCAACCCCTGGGAAATCTGGTTCCTGACGGTGCTGATGGCATCGATTTCGTTCGCCGGCTACGTTGCCGTCCGCGTTCTCGGAACCACACGTGGTCTGCTTGTCAGCTCGCTCGTTGGTGCAATCGTTTCGTCCACAGCGGTGACCGCGGCGCTTGCCCGCAACGCCGCGTCAGCGGGCGACGCTCTGCCACTCGCCGGAGCAGCTTCGCTGGCTGCGATGGTTTCGGTGCTGCGTGTTTGTGCCGTGGTTCTGATCATCGAGCCAAGCGTGTTTACGTCGGTCGGTATCCCGGCCATTGCTGCTGCGCTTGTTTTCGCTGCCTGCGGCGCAATCCTGTTGATCCGCAGCGGCGAGGATAGCAAAAGTGGCGGGCTTGCGCGAAACCCATTCGAATTGGGTCCGCTGCTGCTCTTCGCTCTGCTCTTTGCAATCGTCGCGACTGCGAGCGACTGCGAGTGCAGCGTTGGCAGCTCAATTTGGCGGGCGCGGCTTGCTGGCGACCGCGGCGCTAGCCGGTGCGTTCGATGTTGATGTCTCGGTGCTCGGTGCGTTGCGTCTGGTCAAGCAGTCGGTTCCCGCCGAGACGATCGGGCAGGCCGTGCTGGTGGCGCTGGCGGCAAACGCGATCGGCCGCCTGTCATTGGCGGTATCTGCCGGTCCGATCGGGTTCTGGTTGCCTTTGGCCGGTGCAACCCTGATAGCTGCCGCAGTTGGTTATTTCGCCATGGCGCTGTGTGGCGTCTGAGCCCATTCAGATTCTCCACCACGTCTGTGACTTGGCTCTAGGTAGTTCCCCGTAGGGACATAACCGAATTTCGCAGCCTGCGGATTCGGGCGATTGCTGTGACACGGATTAACCGGGGAAACAGCCATGCACGCCTACACGACCTCGCGAATCGCAGCACAGTCACGGACGCCTCAACCGCACCCGTCGGAGGTATTCCATCCGGCACTGCTGCAGCCACTCAGCTTCTTCTCCGCTGGTGCCGAAATCTATGCTCAGGGGGAAAAGGCTGGGGCCTTCTACCAGGTCGAGTTTGGCGCCGTGCGCATCTATCGCCTGCTCGCCGACGGCCGCCGGCAGATCAGTGCTTTCCACCTGGCTGGAGAGACTTTCGGCTTCGAAGCCGGCACGACGCATCATTTCTTCGCCGAAGCGGTCAACGCCACTGGCATCCGCGTCTTTCGTCTTGCCGCTGGGGCTGACATGTCTGGTCAACTGCTGCCGTTGGCGCTCAAAGGCCTGACAAGAGCACAGGAACACCTCCTGGTTCTAGGTCGCCAGAACGCCACAGAGCGCGTCGCGGCGTTCCTGGTCGATATGGCGGAGCGCCAAGGGGATCTGCGCCAGGTCGAGCTGCCGATGTCTCGTATGGATATCGGCGACTATCTCGGCCTCACCATCGAGACCGTGTCGAGGGTTTTCACCAAGCTGAAGGAAAGAGGCGTCATTCGTTTGATTAACCTGCGTTGCGTCGAAATCGTTAAGCAGGACGCGCTGCACCTTATGAGTGAATGAGTCCAACTCTGGTTATAGCAAGGAAACGCGCGGCTATGGGGGGAGCGAATAGGCTTCGAGCAATACGACCCGGGCCCCTTGCCGTTCCCGGCGGACAAGCCACTTTGCAGCACCATCGGCGACTCGATCGGCCCGAGATCAGCCGAATGACGAGCGCTTTGGAGTCTTTTGAGCCTTCGGCCGAAGGCAGAACCGCCTAATTGCACGTCGTTACCGCCGATTGCCGCATGCATCGTTCCAAGGTCTTTTGAAACCAGGGGTCTGGAGCTAGGTGTGACGGGTGCCATCAACGAGACGGAGAAAATTGACGAACGGGCCCAAAACCATTTCCTTCAAAACTAGCGGACTTAACCGACAACGTTCAATTCGATCTCGAAGAATTAAGCGTAAGTAATTCATATTTAATATTTTGGTGGGCCCGGAGGGACTCGAACCCCCAACCAAGCGGTTATGAGCCGCCGGCTCTAACCATTGAGCTACAGGCCCCACACGCGGCTGGATTAATGTTTTTCCCCGAGCCGCACAAGGCTTTCCTAACTGGCTGGCCGAGATCGCCCAAATCAGCCCATATTCAGACATTAGAGCGACGTGCGTCCACTTAGACGCACAAAGTACGCTCTAACGCTTTGAATCTACGCATCGTGCTTTCCGAAATCGATTCCGATTTTCGGGCCGACGCGGTAGTCGACAAGCGCGACTGGATCGCAGACCGAGGAGATTTTTATGACCAGACATCTTTTGCCCTTGGCGCTCGCCGCCGCAATCGCTTTTCCGGCGATGGCCGGCGCGGCCGATTCGCCGCCCCCGCCCCGCATCATCGTCACCGGCGAAGGCGAAGCGACCGCGGCCCCCGATCTGTCGCTGCTGACGCTCAGCGTCATGCGCGAAGCCAAGACCGCGCGCGCCGCGCTCGATGCCAACAACGACGCCATGGCATCCGTGATCGCAGCTATGAAGTCGGCTGGCATCAAGGAGCGCGACCTGCAGACAGCCGGCATCCAGATCAGCCCGCGCTACAACTATACCAACAAGCCGGACGGCAGCCAGGAAGCCGAACTCATCGCCTACCAGGTGACCAACACACTTTCGGTGCGTATCCGCGACATCGACAAAACAGGCGAGATTCTCGACAAGGCGGTATCGCTCGGCGTCAACCAGGGCGGCGGCATCTCGTTTTCCAACGAGAACCCGGCTGCCACCGTCGCCGAAGCCCGCAAAAAAGCGGTCGCCGACGCCATGGCCAAGGCCAAGACGCTGGCCGAAGCCGCCGGCGTCAACGTCGGGCGCGTGCTGGAAATCACCGACCAGAACGTCGCGCCGCCGCCGATACCGATGAACGCCAAGGCCTTCGACGCGGCCCGCGCATCGGTTCCGGTGGAGGCCGGCGAGAATTCCTACACGGTGCAGGTCACCGTCACTTTCGAGTTGAAGTGACCGTCGCCTGAAGGTCCGGCCCGTAGTTCAGCGTTGCTGAAGCGCGGGCAACCGGCAACATCGATCCTACTGCATCAAAAAACCCCGGAGGACTGATCCTCCGGGGTTTTTTCGAGCCGCACCCTTCCGTCTCAGCGGAAAGGGGCTCTGCTACTCCAGACCGACCTTCGCAGAAGGTCGTGTCTCCAGACCGACCTTCGCAGAAGGTCGTGTCTCCAGACCGACCTTCGCAGACGGTCGTGTCTCCAGACCGACCTTCGCAGACGGTCATGTCCAAGCTGATCTTCGCAGAAGATCATGCTTCTGAGCTGATCCTTTCCGAAGCGGATTCGGAAAGATCATCCTTAAACAAGACCGCCGTTGCCGGTCGGCAACGTGCCGAACACTTACCGGTAGATAACTGGGCAGCCGCGCTCGTTGGCGAACACGATCACCACCCGATCGCCATACTGACGGCCCGCGACCTTGACCGTACGGCGGTTGACGTCGATGATGCGGGCGCGGCGCAGGCCCATGCGCTCGGCTTTGTTGACAGCGCGCTCCGGCGAGCAGGACCGGCGCCAGTAGCGGTCGCGGTCACGGCGGCGTTCGCGGTAGAAACCATCGTCGTCGCCGGTATAGACGCCGACGCGCGGATCGTCGTTATTGCCGAAGCCGAGATAGATGCTATCTGCATGAGCAGTGGCGGGGATAGCGGCAAGCGTGCCGAGGCTGATAAGCGCCGAAAGGGTCGCCGTCTTGATCGTGTTGAACATTGTCTTCTCTCCTTGTTCAGGGCTTCCGCCCGTCTGATCGAACCAATGGGCCGAGAACCAATACGCCTTGGTCGAACCGATGGGGAGGAGAATGCGCCTGCGTATCTGAACTTTTTACGAACCGGCCGTTCATTTCGGGTTCATGTGGCAACAAGAAATCGTTGCGCAGTCTTCTCCGCAATCCGGCTCTGAATCCTGGCCGGTTCTGAATTATCTGGCCGGTTCTGAACCATTTGGCCGGTTCTGAACTGAACTATTTGGCCGGTTCTGAACCATCTCGACAGAAACGCCCTGTCGCGCAGCCGGTTCCGGGACTTAAGGCCCGGAACCTAGGGCTCATCGTCCAGCATGTGCTCGAAATAGTCGTCCGGCTCGGCAAGATCGGTCTCGCTGGCGCTGACGCGGCCGCGCATCGAAATGCCGGCCTCATGCACCGTCTCGGCACTTCCCGACACCAGCCTGTGCCACCAGTAGAGATCGTGGCCCTCGGCGACCAGCCGGTAGGCGCAGGTTTTGGGCAGCCAGCTGATGGTGCGTACATTCTGCGGCGTCAGCCCGACGCAGTCCGGGACCCGCGCCAGCCGGTTGGCATAGTCCGAGCAGCGGCAAGTTTCGGCATCGAACAGCCGGCAGCCGACGCTCGTCCAGTAGATCTCGCCGCTGTCTTCGTCCTCAAGTTTCGACAGGCAGCATTTGCCACAGCCGTCGCAAAGCGATTCCCACTCGGCCGGCGTCATCGCTTCGAGCGACTTGGTTTTCCAGAACGGCGTTTCCATCGACGGGATGTGGCCCCCGCTGGCGCCAAGGTCAAGCACCACGACAGGCGTAAACCCTGCCAGCACCATAGGAATGACACGAAGTCGCCTTCAAAACGCCGGCCAATCGCCCTTCGCGGCCGTTAATGCCCGCTAACCGGAACCAATCCGGTTGATGAACAGTTTGGGCCGGGATGGGACGCCAAAAGGAGGATTTCTAATGAAACGCCAACCACGGATTCTGGCAGGCACGGCACTTGGCCTGTTGATGGCGTCCGCGCCGTTGGGCGCATTCCCGCTGCAAGGCACCGCCGCGTTCGGCCCGCCGCAGCGTGCCGCAACGCCGTTGATCCTGGCGCAATCGAATTGCCCCGAAGGCGAGTCGGCGGAAGGCTGCGCACAGCAGGCGGAACCGGAGCAGAGGCCTCGCAAGAAGCGCGAGCGGCAGAGCGAATCAGCTCCCATGGAGCAGGCGGCGCCTTCCGGGGACGAGCAAGAGGGCAATCAACGCAGAAAGAAGCGCGACCGGCAGCAGCAGATTGAAGCCGCACCCGCCGAACAGGCCGCCCCGGCCGAAGAGCAAAAACCGCGCAGAAAGAAGCGCGACCAACAGCAGATCGAAGCAGCACCGGCCGATCAGCCAGCCGAACAACTCCAGCCGCGCAGAAAGAAGCGCGACCGGCAGATCGAAGCAGCACCGGCCGAGCAGCCAGCAGAACAGGCGGCGCCTGCGAGCGACGAACAGCAGCCCAAGCCGCGCAGAAAGAAGCGCGACCGGCAACAGCAGATTGAAGCCGCACCCGCCGAACAGCCAGCCGAACAGGCCGCGCCTGCGAACGACGAACAGCAGCCCAAGCCACGCAGGAAGAAGCGCGACCAGCAACAGCAGATTGAGGCCGCACCCGCCAAAGAGCCCGCCGGGCAGGCGGCGCCTCGCGAAAAGGCCGCACCTGCAAATGACAACGAGCAGGTCACGCCGCGCAGGAAGAAGCGGGACCAGGATCAGCAGATCGAAGCCGCACCATCCGAACAGCCGGCCAAGAAGGAAACACCCGCCGGCGAGCCTGCCCCGCAGGCCGAGCCGCTTCCCACTCCAACCGACCGGCAAGCGGCTCCTGCCGAGGGCGAACAGCCTTTGGACCAAGCCAGAAAGCGTGGCAAGAAGCCTATCGGCGAACCGCCGGTGACGGGAGAGCAGCTCACAACCGGCGAGCAGCCCGCCGAGGGCGAACAGGCCGCGCCCGCCGAAGGGGAAGGTCCGGCCCAGGGCGAGGCTCCCGTGTTCGACAGCCAGAAGGATGCCGTGCGCAAGCGCAGAGGCGGCAGGAACAACGCGCAAGAGACGGGCGGCCAGGACGCGGGCGGTCAGCCCACCCAGCAGAACGGCGAGCAGGCGGAAGCCCCGAAGCCGGCTCCCGTCGACCAGGGACCGCCGCCCACCGACGACAGGGCGGCCCAGCAGGAGCTCAAGCTTGAGAGGATGGTTCCGGTGACGGAGGAAAAGGGCAAACGCGTTGAGCGTGCGCCCGACGATGAGGACATTCGCCGCCGTCCACGCCCGCGCGGGGTCGACGTCGTCAGGGAACTCGGCGACCGCGTTATCCTCCAGTTCAACAACCAGACGATCGTGGAAAGCGACGATGCCCCGCGCATGCACCGTGGCGCGAGGAACGTCTACTATGAGGAGCTGTCGGGCGATCGCACCCGGGAAATCGTCGAGCGTGACAACGGAATCCAGATCGTCACCATCCGCAACCGCTACGGCGACGTCATCCAGCGTTCACGCATCGCGCCCGACGGACGCGAATATGTGCTGAGCTATGTCGACGAGCGGTACTATGACGACGATAGCGACTGGCGCGATCCGGGCGACGACCTGCCGCCGATTCGGATCGACATTCCGCGCGAGGAGTACATTTTGGACGCCGAAGACATCGAGGATCCGGGCGACTACTATACCTTCCTCGAACAGCCGCCTGTGGAGCGGGTGCAGCGCCTCTACTCGATCGACGAGGTCAAGCGCTCGGCCCGCGTGCGCGACATCGCCCGCCGCATCGACCTCGACACGCTGAACTTCGAATTCGGTTCAGCCTCGATCCCCGAAACCGAGGTGCAGAAACTGGAAGGCGTCGCCAGCGCGATGGAGAAGCTGCTCGAGAAGAACCCGGCGGAAACCTTCCTGATCGAAGGCCATACCGATGCCGTCGGCAGGCCGGAGGCGAACCTCGCTCTATCCGACCGTCGCGCGGAGGCTGTCGCCGAAGCCTTGACCAATGCCTTCAGCATCCCGCCGGAGAACCTGACGACACAGGGCTATGGCGAGGAGTATCTCAAGGTCAACACGTCGGAGCCTAACCGCGAGAACCGTCGCGTCGCCATCCGCCGCATCACCTCGCTGGTGGCGCCGGTCGCTAGCGCGAATTAGGCCATGGTCCCTAAAAGTGGAAACCGGTTTTCGGAAAGACCATGGCCAACTTTAAAGCAACGATTCCAGAAACCTGAACTGGTTTCTGGAATCTATACGGGAAGACGTAGCCCACCCCGGTTTCACCGGGATGGGCGATTTCCGGGAATGAGCCGAGGGTAAAGGAGAATGTAGGTCGCGATTTTGACCAGGGATTGAATCGCGAGGTCGTCCACCCCAGATTCTGTATAGGGCTTCCCTGCCCTGTCCCGACTCCAGCGGGACACATGAGCCCCGCCGGTGTCCCCTCCCCGGCGGGGTTTTCGTTTCGGGCTCGGTGTTGAACTGAAGCCTTGCGAGGCCCAGATAATTCCTCACGGTGGCCCTCCGCCTCAAAGCCAACAAGGCCGAGGAGTGAGAGCGGCGCCCGGTGCCCGTCAGTAGATACTTTTGATGTTGGTTTCCGAATTGGCAAACACCTCGTCGGGCACGAAGAAGTCACCGGCGAGCGGACCTGTCGCATCAGGCGCATAGATCGAAAAATCGCTGACGCCTTCGGCGCGCAGCACCTCCTCGTCGATGTAGAAATTGCCGGTCGCCTCGCGCGACGGCCTAAGCAGGATCGCATGCGCGGCATCGGCCATGATGTCGGGCGAACGGCTCATCGCCGCCACCGTCGCCCCGCCCAGGAGATTGCGCACCGCTGCCGTATCGATCGTCGAGATCGGCCACAGCGAATTGACGGCGATGCCGTCCCGAGCGAACTCCGCGCTCATGCCCAGCGTGCACATCGACATGCCGAATTTGGCCATCGTATAGGCGACATGGTTCTTGAACCATTTGGCCTTCACGTCGAGCGGCGGCGCCAGATTCAAGATGTGAGGATTGGCAGCCAACTTCAGGTGCGGAATGCACATTTTGGAAACCAGAAACGTGCCGCGCGTGTTGATCTGGTGCATCAGATCGTAGCGCTTCATGTCGGTTTCCAGCGTGCCGGTGAGCTGGATGGCGCTGGCATTGTTGATGCAGATGTCGATGCCGCCGAATTTTTCGACGGTCCGGGCGACCGCCTCGGCCACCTGCTCCTCCTCGCGTATGTCGCATAATGCCGGCAGCGCCTTGCCACCGGCCTGCTCGATCTCTTGCGCCGCCGTATAGATGGTGCCCGGCAGCTTCGGGTGCGGTTCGGCGGTCTTGGCCGCGATCGTCACATTGGCGCCGTCGCGCGCAGCGCGCAGCGCGATCGCCAGCCCGATGCCGCGCGACCCGCCGGAGATGAACAGCGTCTTTCCCTTGAGTGACATATCCTTCCGCCTCCCTTGCAAATCTGTTGGTAGCGATCCTTGCCCGCGCCGTCGCAGGATACAAGAGCGGGGAGCATCGAGGGATGGTGTCGCGGCGGAGGCGCGACGAATCCATGGACTCAACAGCGGAGAGTATATATTCTGTAAAAAGAGGTGGAATATAGAATGGCCCTGTCGATCAAGAACACGGAAGTCGAGCAATTGGCGCGGGAACTTGCCCGCCGCCGTCGCGTGTCGGTGACGGAAGCGATCCGCCAAAGCCTCGAGCGCGAAGTTGCGCGCGAGCGGCTTGTGCCGCGCGACGAGGCCGACGACCTTTTTCAGCGATTGATGGCGATTTCCGACAGTGCGGGAAAAATCCCCAAACGAGAAAATGCAATGACCGACGACGAAGTCCTCGGTTACGACGAGTTCGGGATCCCGACGAAATGATCATCGATTCCTCGGCCCTTGTCGCCGTTCTGCGCGCGGAGCCTGATCACGAGCGTTTCGTGCTGGCCATCGCACAGGCCAAAAGGCGGCTGTTGGCCGCACCAACGTTTCTTGAAACGACGATGGTTCTCGCCGGCGGCTGGCAGGATGAAATTCTTGATCGCCTCGACTCCTTCCTGCGCGTGGCCTCGATCGAGACGATCGCCTTCACCGCCGACCACGCAGCCGTCGCCCGTCAGGCCTTTCTGCGCTATGGCAAGGGCCGGCATCCGGCCGCTCTCAACTTCGGCGACTGCATCTCCTATGCCACGGCTCGCCTCGAAGCCATGCCGTTGCTGTTCAAAGGCGACGATTTCCGGCTGACGGATATCGAACCGGCTGTGTAGTCATCGTCACACCAGCACCAAGCCTTGCCGCATGGCGATGGCGATCGCGTCGGTGCGGTTGGCTGCACCGAGCTTGATCAGGATCGCCGCGACGTGGAACTTCGCCGTATGCACGGAGATATTCAAGCGCCGCGCGATCACCTTGTTGGGCGCGCCCTCGGCCAGCAGTGCCAGCACTTCGCTCTCGCGCGGAGAAAGCGCCGGCCTGGCGGCTCCATCGTCGACCGGCTCCTCGTCCAACGGATCGCCGTCATGGAAGGCGAAATCATCATCATGCCGGCCAGGCACGCGGCGGCCGCCGCCTGAAATCCTGTAACCCGCCGCGGCAAGCCGGACGGCAGCGGCAACCAACAGGTAGTCAGCCGCCGGCGGCAGGACGGCGAAAAGATTGTCGTCTGGCGGCTCGTGGCCGGTCCGCCGGGACAGCAGCACCCGAGGTATGGCGGGATCGATGGCCAGGCCTTGCAGGTTCCGCTCGTCGACGACAGCGACGTCCGCTCGCTCGCCGCCATCGCTGCTGCCGGCCGTGACAGGCAGCAGATCCCCGCTCGCGGCGAGCGCGGAAGACAGGTGCTCGGCATGCGCCGCATCGCCAAGCGCGATCAGCACGGTTAGCCGCCGCTCCGCCACCACGCCATCCGCGGTCCTGTCCCTTATGATCGCCTCAACAGCCATCGATCCTCTCAGCTCAGCGGCTTTTCGCCGATGGTCAGCACGACATCGCGCTGTTCGCCGCCGCGCACCACGCCGAGCGTCACCGACGCGCCGGCGCTGTCCGGCCCGAGCCTGCGGATCAGCTCGCGCGGACCATGCACCGCCTCGCCGTTCCACGACACGATGATGTCGCCGAGATGCAGGCCGGCGGCTTTTGCCGGGCCATTGTCGTCGAGGCTCATCACCATGGCGCCATGCGAGTCGCCGCTGCGGATCGGGTGCAGGCCGGCGCCGAGATAGCCGCGCGCGACATGGCCCTTCTCGCGCAGCGTCGCAACTGCCCGTTCGATCGTCTCGTAAGGCATGACCAACGCCCGCCGGCGCGGCCCGAACAGGAGCATGCCGATCAGTGCGCCCTTGGCGTCGAGCACCGGGCCGCCCTCGAAACGGCCGCCGGCATTGACGGCCAGATTGATGCGCCGGTCGATCGTGCCGCCGCGCATTGAGCGCCAGGCCGGACCGACCTCACCGACCGTGCCGAATGCGGCGAGCGTCGCACCGTCGCTATTGCCTACGGCGATGGCCAGATTGCCCGGCTGTACCGAGCCTGCCTTGGCCAACGGCGGCACGTCCGGCGCGCCGGTCGGCTTCAAAAGTGCGGTGCCAGTGGACGGATCGCGGCCGACCAGCTCAGCCTTCACCTTGTCGCCCGAAAAAAGCGTCAGCTCGATCTCTTCGCCGGCCTCCACCGCCTCCTCGGCAGTGACAAAATAGCCGTCGCGCCAATGGAAGGCGGTCGCCGTGCGATGCTGATGCGTGGCGAAGCTCGCCGTCACCGGCGCCGCTGCGGCGGCGATATCGGCGATGGCGTCGGAAAATGCGCTCAGATTGAAGTCGCTCATGATGGTCTCCTGGGTTTTTATCGCATCGGCCCGAAAATCGGAATCGATTTTCGGAAAGCACGATGCGAGAACTCAAAATCTTAGAGCGTACTTTGAGCGTCCAATGGACGCTCGTCGCTCTACCCCAGATATCGCTTGGCAGCGCATTCGCCGGTACTCGCCTGACGGCTAGTTGGGCGTTGGACTGGCCATCTGGTCAGGTCGCGACCGATCCGGCCGCTCCGCACATATAGGCATCCTTCATCTTGCTCTAAAGACACGGAGCCCTGCCATGTCCCTCCCCGCCCAGCAATTGCAATTCGACGATGCGCTGCTCGATGATTATTCGGCAACGGTTGCCGATGCTGTGGACCGCATCGGCCCCGCCGTCTGCCGTATCGAACGCATCGGTGGTGCCGGCGACCAAGGCTCCGGCTTCGTTATCACGCCCGACGGGCTGGTCGTCACCAACTACCACGTGGTCGGCGATGCCCGCACCGTCCGCGTCACCATGCCGGACGGCGCCTCCAGGGAAGGCCGTGTTCTCGGCCGCGACCCCGACACCGACATCGCGCTGGTGCGTGCCGACGGCAGCTTTGCCGATATCGCGCCGCTCGGCGATTCCAAGCGCCTGCGGCGCGGCCAGATCGCCATTGCCATCGGCAACCCGCTCGGCTTCGAATGGACCGTCACATCAGGTGTCGTCTCAGCGCTCGGCCGCTCGATGCGCGCCTCCACCGGCCGGCTGATCGACGACGTCATCCAGACCGACGCAGCACTCAACCCCGGCAACTCAGGCGGACCGCTGGTGTCGTCGGCGGGCGAGGTCATCGGCGTCAACACCGCCATGATCCATGGCGCGCAAGGCATCGCCTTCGCGGTTGCCTCCAACACCGCCAATTTCGTCATTTCGGAGATCATCCGCTTCGGCCGCGTGCGCCGCGCCTTCATCGGCGTCTCGGCCGACACGGCAAACCTGCCGCGGCGAGCAGCTCTCCTGTCGCAAGTATCGAGCAGCACGGCGGTGCGCCTGCGCAGCGTCGAGGCGAACAGCCCGGCGGCCAAGGCCGGCCTCAGGGAAGGCGACATCATCGCCGCCATCGACGGCCGCCCGGTCACCGGCGTCGACGATCTGGTGCGCATCCTCGATGCCGAGCGCATCGGCCGCGAAACGCTGTGCACGGTGGTGCGCCGCTCCAGCATCACTCAGGTCACGGTGATGCCGGTGGCGCGAAACTGACTACCGCATCGGCCCGAAAATCGAAATCGATTTCCGGAAAGCACGATGCGCAGATTCAATGTGTTAGAGCGTGGTTTGTGCGTCCAAGTGGACGCACGTCGCTCTAACGCGGTGCAAAGATCCGGCCGAGCAGCGAAACCAGCAGCACGGCCAGTTCGCCGGTCGGATCGAGGTCCGGATCGAAAATGGTCATATCCATTCCGGTGCAGCGCGGATTCGCTACCAGCGCCGCGAGGATGGCGACGAGATCGTCGGGATCGATGCCGGGGCTGCCTGGTGAATCCACCGCCGGCATCACTGTCTGATCGAGCGCATCGACGTCAAAATGCAGCCAATAGGGCCAGCCGCTTCGCGCCAGCGTGGTCCAGGTCTTTTCCAGAACCTTTGCCGCGCCAAGCTCTCGCACGGTAAAGACGTCGATCAGCGTCATCGCGGTCGAATTGATGTCCGGCCAGGCGAAGTCGGGGTAGCGGTTCTCGCGTTCGCCGATCTGAATCACATGTTCGTCCGCAACAAGCGGGCTTGCGATATCAGGCCAGTCGGTCAGCAGCGGCTCGCCACGTCCGGTGGCGAGCGCAAGGTCCATGCCGGCGGCCGAGCCGAGCGAAGCGTTGATGTCGTAATTGCCCAGATGGCGGAAATCGCTGTGGCCGTCGACATGGACCAGCGCCAGCGGGCCGGATCGCCGTGCAGCAGCCAGGGCGCCCAGCAGGACCGCGCAGTCGCCGCCGACGACCAGCGGGAACTCGCCTCGTCCCAGCGCGCCGGCAACAACTTCGGCCAGTCCGAGATTGAAGCTTCGGATCGCGTTGCCGTTGCGCAGCCGGGTGCCCGGCTGCGGCTCCGTGCTATAGGCGGGCCGATTAAGATCAACCACTTTGAGGGGCGAAAGCGTCTCGATCAAGCCAGCTTCGGTCAACGCCTGCGGCGCACGCCACGTCCCCGGTATATGACCTGGCCGCAGTGGGCGGAGGCCAAGGTTTGAGGGTGCGCGGACAAGGCAGATTTCACGCATGGAATAGGTCCAAGGCTGACGAGCCTCAGCATAGACCGCAAAGACATGACCGGCCACGCGGCTGAAGCCTTCACGTCACATCTACAGACAGTTCCTGCCAGCAGCTATCCCGCTTAGCCCGCCGCCCCTTCAACAAACTGCTCCAGAAACTCCGCGCTCGGCGGGATCGGCTTGATCACGTCGATCAGCACGCCATTGGGGTCTTTGGTGATGAAATGGCGCTGGCCAAAGGGTTCGTCGCGTAGCGTTCGCAGGATCGGCAGGCCGGCGGCGATGATCCGCTCGTAAACCGCATCCGGGTTCTTGACCTCGAAATTGATCAGCAGGCCGGAGGTACGGCCGCGCCCTTCTTCCGGGATCGTTTCGTGATCGCCCTGGACGATGCCGAGATTGACGCGGCGATCCTCGGCGGATTGCAGATGCACGTACCAGTCGCTCTCGAACAGCGGCTTGAAGCTGAAGTGCTTGATATAGAAGGCTTTCGTGCCGGCAACGTCGCCCGTCATCAGCACTGGATAATAGCTCGTCGTCTTCATCTTTCCTTCTCCCGTCAAATAACATACAGTCTGCATGTAAGTTGAATTAACATACAGGCTGCATGTATGCAACAGGAATCCGCGCGCCGCTCCAACCGCGATCGCACCGAAGCGACGCGCGCCGACCTGATCGCCGGGGCGCGAAAGCTGTTCACCGAAAAGTCCTATGCAGAGACCGGCACGCCGGAGATCGTGGCTGCGGCCGGCGTCACGCGCGGCGCTCTCTATCATCACTTTGCCGACAAGCAGGCGCTGTTTGCCGCGGTGGTCGAGCAGGAGGCGGCTGCTGTGGCGCAAGAGATCGAGCGCGCCTCACCGCCCTCGCTGTTTGCCCGCGATGCGCTGATCGCTGGTTCGGATGCCTACTTTGCCGCCATGCGCGCACCTGGCCGCACCCGGCTGCTGCTGCTCGACGGACCGGCCGTGCTCGGCCGCGCTGCCATGGACGAGATCGACAACCGCCACGGCAACCGCTCGCTTCGCGAGGGCCTTGTAGCGGCAATGCGTGCGCAGACTATAGCGAGATTGCCCGTGGAAGCGCTGACCGCGCTGCTTGCCGCCGCCTTCGACCGGGCGGCTCTTGCGGTCGAAGCAGGCGCCGAAACCGGCCCCTATCGCGAGGTGCTTGTCGCTCTTATCGACGGACTGTCTCCAGCTCTTCCTCAGGCAGCTGGCCCGGCTCAAGCTCGTTGAAGCAGCCAAGCTGGCGCTTGAACTCGTAGATCAGCCAAGCCGCCGCCGGTTTCGGATTGCGGTCGGCGCGATGCATGGCATAGAGCGCTGCCCGCACCTCACTGTAGGGCTCTAGGTCGAGTTCGACCAACCGACCGCTTGCCAGATCGTCGGCGATCAGCCAGCGCGGCAGCCCGCCCCAACCCAACCCTTCGCGCATCAGCGCATGCTTGGTGCGCACATCGGTCAGCCGCCAGGTGCGGTAGGCAAAGACGCCGTAGTCGCGCCCCCGCGTGCGCTCCGACTGGTCGCTGACGACAAGCTGGATATGTTCGCGCACCTCCTCGAGCGGCACCGGCCGTGGAAGCAGCGCCAAGGGGTGGCTGGGCGCGGCAGCGGGCACCAAAGTGGTGAAGCCGATCCGCAAAAGGTTGACGTCGGCTTCGCCCAAAATGCCGCCAACGCCGAGATCGGCCTGTCCGCCCACGACATGGTCAAGGATCAGGCCGAGCGAGCCTATATGCAGGCGCAACATCACGGTCGGAAACTGCGCCTCGAATGCCTTCAGCACCCGAACCAGTACCGGCAATGGCAGCGTCACGTCGACCGACATACTGACTTCCGCCTCCAGCCCTTGCTTATGGCCGTCGACACGCGAGCGGATGCGCTGCAGCATGCCGACCATGCGCCGCGCATCTTCCAGCGTCGCCCGGCCGACATCGGTCAGCTGCGGTTCGCGCGTGCCCTCGCGCTCGAAGAGCTTCAGCCCAAGCTGCGCCTCCAGATTGGCGATGGCGTAGCTGATGACCGATTGCGCGCGGTTGAGCTTGCGGCCGGCGGCGGAGAAGCTGCCGGTATCGGCGACGGCCACAAGGATCTGGAGTTGGTCGAGCGTCGGATTGGGTTGCATTGCCTTATCCAGATTGTAGATGGATTATATAGAAAATATACCAGTTTTTCAAATGGGTCGATGGACCCATATCTGGCGGGACAAATCATTCCAATCCTGGAGAGCCCGCTATGTCCATCCTTCTTGTCACGTCGAGCCCGCGCGGCACTGCCTCACATTCCACCCGCATCGCCACCGAGCTCGCGGAAAAGCTGCTCGCCGCCGATCCCTCGGCCAAGCTGGCCGTGCGCGACCTTGTCGCCAACCCGCTGCCGCATATCGATCCGGACTATTCGACCGGCATCTTTACGCCCGTCGAAGCCCGCTCCCAGCGCCAGGCCGAAGTCGTCGGCGTTTCCGACGCCGTGCTGGATGAGCTGTTTGCGGCCGACACCATCATCCTGGCCACCGGTTTCATCAATTTCGGCATCTCGTCGACCCTGAAATCCTGGGTGGATCACGTCGCCCGCTCCGGCAAGACTTTCGCTTATGGCGAGGATGGCCCGAAGGGGCTCGTCACCGGCAAGAAGGTCTACATTGTCCTTGCCTCGGGCGGCATCTATTCGGAAGGCGCCGCCGTGCAGTTGGACCACGCCATCCCTTACCTGCGTAGCGTGCTTGGCTTCATCGGCATAACCGACGTCGACGTCATCCGCATCGAAGGCGTCAGCATGGGTCCCGAGGCCATCACGGCCGCTCTGGCCAAGGCATCCGCCAAGGTGGATGCCTTGGTGGCCTCGACCGGAGCGGTCGCCACTGCCGCGTAGAGCGCGAGCAACTGCTAACCAGAATTGAAAAAGGCAGGCGCCCGGCGCCTGCCTTTTTGCCATCCGCCTGATGCCCGACGAGGCGTCGGCAGATCCTACAGCTCAAGGGCAGCGACAAGGCTTTTCTGACGTCGCTCCGAAGTCGCGCGACATCGCCATTTGCCAGGCTAACCGAACATCTTCTCGCCCTGCTCGTCGACGAGCTGGATGCCCTTCTTGATCGAGATGTCGACAGCGTCGTCGAGCCCGGCAAAACGGTCGGCGCGGATGAATTTGTGTTCCTTCATCACGCCGTCGATTTCCTTCGAAACCACGCCGCAGGTCTGGTATTGGCCCTCCGCCTTGTAGGGCGTGGCGCTGATCAGAAATCCCTTGTGCTCGATCTGCTTTGCCGGTGCAGCGCTTTTTGGCTCGCCCACGTCACTGCCGCCACCGCCAAAAAGACGCTTCAGAAAAGACATGGGTATCCTCCAACGCAATCATCCTGCATCACATAGCGTGGTGCAGGATGATTTTCACTAGCGGTCCTTAGGCAAACGGGCAAGGGGCCGCATCCGGCCCGGCCTACCAGAGATCAGTCGCGTGACAGCGCTTCCAGGGCTTCGGCGGCCCCTTCCAATATTCTGATCGCCTCGGCCTGTTTTTCAGCCGGCGCATCGACGATGTCACCGAGGGCTGCGCGCAGCCGGTGGCGCACTGCGCGGAATTCGTCGCGCTTTTCCGAACGGCCTCGGCCGCGCCGTCCGCCATCCTCGCCATCGTCGTTCCAGCCGAACCAGTCGCGCGCCTTTGCCATCTTGCGGCCGAAACGCTCGAGATGGTCGAGCACATGGTCGATCATCTCGCGATTGTCGTTGAGATGCGCCTGCCCTGCCTCGGTAATCGAAAACACCTTCTTGTTGCCTTCCGCCGACGAGACGGCATAGCCGGCCTCTTCCAGGAACGTCAGCGTCGGATAGACCACCCCCGGGCTCGGGCTGTAGACGCCGCTGGTGCGTTCCTCCAGCGCCTTGATGATGTCGTAGCCGTGGCGCGGAGCCTCGGCCAGCAGCGACAGCGTGATCAGTTTGAGATCGCCGTCGGCCAGCATACGTCCGGCGCGGAACATGTCGCCCGGCCCGCCGCGGCCGCCGCCCCTCATGCCGTGGCCAAATGGGCCGAAGCCGCCGCCACGGCCGCCGAACTTGCCGGCCATATGCATGAAAACGCGCTCGGCGCGCTCGCCGAAATGATGATGTCTGTGCATTGTCTGCTCCTTGAGTTATGTCTTACGATATATCTTAATTAGGCAGTCAAAGCGATCAGGTCAAGATATATCTTACGATGTATCTGGAAACGGTGCTAGCGGAATTGATTTCGTCAGCGAGCTTGGCTAGAAAGTGCGCGAGGGTCGAAGACCGTTCCGTAAGCGTCTGACGTCAAGCAACGCATCCACCCCGGTTCTTTCCGGGCAGTTACGCCGGAAGACCGGCGAAATGGATGCCATGCGACGGGACCGGACACTTCAGGGAAGAATCCCAAATGACCATAAAAACCGGGCGCAGGAAGCTGCCTGCGCGCTATGCTGCGATCGTCAGCCCGCTGGTATTGTCGCTGCTGATGACCTTCGTCGTGTCGTTCATCTCGACGCTGAAAAGCCTTGGGGTGCAGCCCAACCTGCCAGCCATCTGGCTGGCCGCCTGGGGGCCTGTCCTGGCTGGTGGCGTTTCCGACGCTGCTGCTGGTGCTGCCGGTGGTGCGCCGTATCGTCGACTGGCTGTGCGAGCCCGCAACCAGATAGGCGGATTTAGATGAGGCCCGGAGGCATCTCCGGGCCCTTTCGATGGTTGCCGCGAGCTGCTTTACGGATGAATACCGCTTACCAGCGGCCCTTGCGCCGGTTCCAGGCATAGAGAAGATCGGCGAAGCGATCATAGGCATAGCGCGTCAACGGCAGCGCGACGCGGTTGCCGAACATCGCCGCCAGCCAGCCCTCGCCCGGTGTTGCCAGCCAGACGGCAATTGCGACGTCGGCGCCGACCAGCAGTTTGCCGTCCGCATCGGTTGCATGCAGCCGGCGGCGGATGTCCTCCAGCGACACGCCGTATCCGGCCAGCGCCGACGGCTCGGCATTGATGTCGCGAAACGCTATCCGCCCGGCCTTGATCGCCTCGACCAGCCGCCGCTTCTGCCTGACGATGCCGGCATCGCAAACCGGACAACGGGTGTTGTACCAGATGGTCAGCAGAGGCTTGGGCATGTGTTTAGCGACCTGAAGGGCTGCGCTGACTATCCGGGAAATGTCCTTGCCCCGCAACGGTTCGGACCAGCCTGGCCGCGACGCGGCATCTTGCCGACGAATTGCGGTCTGAAAAGTCAGAATTTGTAGCCGAAGCGCTCGAAATCCCTGAAATAGAGCCGTCGCACGATGCTTTTCGCCTCGTCATCGTAGACCGCGCGATAATCGTAAGGTGTATTGACGTTTGACCGGGGAAGCTTCACCTCGCCCGGCAGATCAAGTCGTTCGACCAGCGCATTAAATTGCTCGGCCAGTGTTTCAAACCGCAAAATCTCGTCGATGATGAGGTTTCCGTGCCTGTCCGAAATCCAGCTCGTCTGGTCCACCCGCACAAGCCGGTTCTTGCGTTCGAGATAGCGCAGGAAAGCCTTGAAATCCAAGACCCTGGCTCTGTGCCAGCGCCGACCGGAGAGATAGTCGCGGCGGAAATAATAAGTCGAGACCGCAAGTTCGAAAGGGTTGCGCACGACGGCGAATTTGTAGGCGCTATCATAGATCTCCGCCGGCAGCTTGTGCTTCACCCAGCTTGCTTTGTCATGCTGCCTGAGGAACGCATTTTGAGGCGTTTCGCGCACGGGAAGATGTGACAGCAGGCGACGCCACTGCGTTCGCTGCGGTCTCAAGCTCCACGGACTTAGCGCACGGGTGAGCGAGGTCCCGGCCGTCTTCGGGATATGGATGAAAATGAAGTTCTTTTCGAGCGAAAGCAGCATTCTTCCTCATGATCGGCGGATCGGGCGCCGTCAAGCGGCGCCCGACCTTCCGATATCAGGAACTCGGCCTTGCGCGGGTCTGTAGCCGCGCAGCGTCTCACCCGAGCGAGGCGATGATCTCGCGATAGGCCAATTCCGGGAAAGCCTTGAGCGTCCGCGTCCTCACGTTACCGCCTGACGCCAGCATCAGCGAGAAACGAGCGAGCACCGCGTCGTCGGGCGCTTCGACGATCGCCACCATATCGCATTCGCCCATGGTGAGATAAAACGCCCTGAACGAGCCGCCCATGTCTCCCAGCAGCTTCTTGGCGGCATCGAGCCGCTTCGGCGACTCGCGCACATTTTTGGCGCCCTGCTCCGTCCAGTTGATCAGCACGATGTAGTTTGTCATGCACACCTCCCTCCGGGGCCTCGGAGCACGGCGTCACTGCCGGGGCGGGCATCCGGGTTTGTCGCCCAGAAAATGCATCCGACACCAGATTATCCTCCCACAGCAGGTGTGCCGCAAGAACAACCGCACCGTCTGCGAGACAATCTCTGTGCCGCGAACGAAAAAGGGCGCCGCAGCGCCCTTCAAATTGCTTATCCGGTACCCCGGCATCAGCTGTCGAGGAAGCTCCGCAGCTTGCGCGAGCGGCTCGGGTGCTTGAGCTTGCGCAGCGCCTTGGCTTCGATCTGGCGGATGCGCTCGCGGGTCACCGAGAACTGCTGGCCGACTTCCTCCAGCGTGTGGTCGGTGTTCATGCCGATGCCGAAACGCATTCTGAGCACGCGCTCTTCGCGCGGGGTGAGCGAAGCAAGCACCCGCGTCGTCGTTTCGCGCAGATTGGCCTGGATCGCAGCGTCGATCGGCAGGATCGCCATCTTGTCTTCGATGAAGTCGCCGAGATGCGAATCCTCCTCGTCGCCTACCGGCGTTTCGAGCGAGATCGGCTCCTTGGCGATCTTCAGCACCTTGCGCACTTTTTCCAGCGGCATGGCGAGCTTTTCTGCCAATTCCTCCGGCGTCGGCTCGCGGCCGATCTCGTGCAGCATCTGGCGCGAGGTGCGCACGATCTTGTTGATCGTCTCGATCATGTGCACCGGAATGCGGATGGTGCGCGCCTGGTCGGCGATCGAGCGGGTGATCGCCTGCCGGATCCACCAAGTCGCGTAGGTCGAGAACTTGTAACCGCGGCGGTATTCGAATTTGTCGACCGCCTTCATCAGGCCGATATTGCCTTCCTGGATCAGATCGAGGAACTGCAGGCCGCGATTGGTGTATTTCTTGGCGATGGAAATGACGAGGCGCAGATTGGCCTCCACCATTTCCTTCTTGGCGATCGCGGCTTCGCGCTCGCCCTTCTGCACCTGGTTGACGATCTTGCGGAACTCGAGGATCGAGATCGCCGTTTCGGTGGCGAGGTTCTGGATCTCGGCGCGCAGGTCGCGGATCGCATCCTTCTCGTTCTTGGTGAATTCCTTCCAGCCGCGCGAGGTCAGATTGCCGATCGAGCGCGTCCAGTTCGGATCGAGTTCCGAGCCCTGATACTCCTTCAGGAATTCCTCGCGGCGCACGCCATAGCTTTCGGCCAGCCGCAACAGCTTGCCTTCATTCTGCACCAGGCGCTTGTTGATGTCGTAGAGCTGCTCGACCAGCGCCTCGATGCGCGCCGTGTTTAGGGATAGCGACTTCACCGCCTTGATCAGCTGGTCCTTCAGCTCCTTCAGCCGGCGGTCCTGGCTGGGCGACAGCGTGCCGGCTGCGGCCAGCCGGTTCTCGACCTGCTGGTCCTGCAGCTTGCGCAACTTCTTATAGGTGTCGGCGATGACGTCGAGCGTCTCCATCACCTGCGGGCGCAGTTCCGCTTCCATCGCCGCCAGCGACAGGCTGGCCTCGTCCTCGTCTTCCTCGTCGTCATCAGTCAGACCGCGCGTGTCGGCGCCGACATTGGTGATGTCGTCCTCGTCCTCGCGTGAACGGCGCGGCTTTTCCTCGGTCTTGGCTTCCTCGATCCGCTCGACCACCGGCGCCTGCTTGGCCTCCGGCCCGGCATAGGTCGCTTCGAGGTCGATGATCTCGCGCAACAGAATCTTCGATTCATTGAGCTCGTCACGCCAGATGATGATGGCCTGGAACGTCAGCGGGCTTTCGCACAGGCCCGCGATCATCGTCTCGCGGCCGGCCTCGATGCGTTTGGCGATCGCGATTTCGCCCTCGCGCGACAGAAGCTCGACCGAGCCCATCTCGCGCAGATACATGCGAACCGGATCGTCGGTGCGATCGGTCGGCTCTTTCTTGGTGGTCGTCGCGGCAACGGCGGTGCCGGTCTGCTCGGCCAGCTCGTTGGCGTCTTCCTCGGCGTCGGCAGCCGCATCGGCGGCTTCGGGCTCCTCGCCCTGCTCGTCGTCCTCGACCACGTTGATGCCCATGTCGGAGAGCATGGCCATCGTGTCCTCGATCTGCTCGGAGGTCACTTCCTCCGAGGGCAGCACCGAATTCAGTTCGTCCATGGTGACATAGCCGCGCTTCTTGGCGGCCTTTATCATCTTCTTGACAGCATCGTCGGAAAGGTCGAGCAGAGGGCCATCGGTGGCGCCTTCGCGTTCGGTCTCGACCTCTTCCTTTTCTTTTGTCGCCATTCTTTATTTTCTCCAAGCGGCCGAGTATCAAGCCGCGTAAGCTGCCGTTCCGGTTAAATCAGATGCGCTCGCTCTAGAACGCGCTTCCCCGGGCCAGTAACTGCATCTCTCGTTAAGTCCAGATTAACCCTGGTATCTGTGGCAGGCCGAATGCCTGTCCAGTGACCGGTACCTCACATCGCTGCACTTCCCGTCGACGCCGGCGCGGGTTAACGTTTCGAATCGTCCTGATTCCGTCATTCTGCCAGAAGGTCAAGCGCCTCTCGCATGATTCGCATGAAAAAAGCGAATCAATTACCCGACTTAAAGCGCCGCGGCTGATTCGACGCGCAAGCACGGTCCTGCACTTTCACTCTTTCGTAAGCTTCGACCTACGCCCGCCCGGCCCTGCCCGAGGACACACCGAACCCTTCGATCAGCGCTTCCGTTGCTTGCACGTCACGAAATTGCGCCTGGATCTCGATGAGATGCCGGTAGTTTTCGTCCGTGGGATCGCTGGCGAGCGCCGCTTCCGCCTGTTTCAGCTCCTTATGTAAGGTGCGCGCGCTGCGCTGCAAGTGGAGGGCCTGGCTGAAGGCATCGCGGGCATCGTCAAGTCCGGCGGTTTCTAGCGCCGGCCATTGCCGCGCCCGCTTGATCAGCGCCACCGCGCGCGCCCAGATTTCGCCGCAGCCGGCCCGTTCGATCGTCGCGATCACCGCGTTGCGGTCGTTGGCCATGTCATGGGCCATCGCGTCGAGAATGGCCGCGTGCAATCGCTTCAGATCGGTGTTGGCGAGGTCGAGGAACTCGACATGGGCGAAATTCTCGTCGATCAACGCCGGATGATTAACAAGAGCTGCAATGATCGTCGCCTCGCGCACCGACATTCCCTCGCTGCTGCGCTTGACCAGCGCCGAACGGCCGAGGCTTTCGGTGATCGCGGTACGTCCACCGCCGCCGCGTGCGAACTGTCCGCCAGGAGCTGAGCCCTTGCCCTGAAAGCGCTCGCCGGGCCGCCCACCTTGACGCCCATCTTGACGACGCTCTTGGCGCCCGCGCTGGGCACCAAAAAAGCTTAGCACCCGCTCGCGCATTTCCTGTTGGTAGTGATAGCGCAAGCTCTCGTCGCGGATGCGGCTGGTCAGTTCGCGCAGCGTCTTTTCCAGTTCCGCCCGCCGCTCCGGCGTGTCGAAGATGCCGCCGGCCGTTTCGCGCACCCACAAAAGGTCGGCGAGCGGCCGCGCCTCGGAAAGCACCGCGCGAAACGCGTCCGGCCCATCGGCCTTGACCAGATCGTCGGGGTCCTTGCCTTCGGGTAGAAGAGCAAAGCGCACCGAGCGGCCTGCCTGAACCGCCGGCAGCGCCATATCGGCGGCGCGCCATGCCGCCTTCAGTCCGGCCTGGTCGCCGTCGAAGCACAGCACCGGCTCGCCGGCCATGCGCCACAGGAGCTCGAGCTGGTTTTCGGTCAAAGCGGTGCCGAGCGGCGCCACGACATTTTCGAAACCGGCCTGCGCCAACGCGATCACGTCCATATAACCTTCGACGGCGATGACCGTGCCGCCCTTGGCCAGCGCCCCCTTTGCCAGCGCTTGGCGCGCACGGGCGAAATTGTAGAGCACATTGCCCTTGTGGAAGAGCTCGGTGTCGGGCGAATTCATGTATTTGGCGAGCGCATCGGCTGCCAGCGCCCGCCCGCCAAAGGCGATTATCTTGCCTCTGGAATCCGGGATCGGGAACATGATGCGGTCGCGGAACCAGTCGTAGGAAACCGGAACGTCGTCGCCATGGCGCACCAGCCCGCATGCCTCGATGTCGGCTTTGGGCACGCCCTTGGCGGCAAGATGCTCCTTCAGCGCGTTGCGGCTGTCAGGCGCATAGCCGAGCCGGAACGATTGCTGCGTCGCCGGCGTCAGCCCTCGGTCGCGCAGATAGGCGCGGGCTTTTGCGCCTTCCGCGCCCTGCAGCCGCTCCTGGAAGAAGGCGGTCGCCATCTCCATGACATCGGTCAGGCTGGCGCGTTCCTTTTCGCGCCGTTCCTCCTGGGCATCGCGAACCGGCATCGGCACGCCGGCCATGTCGGCGATCTTCTCGACCGCTTCGGGAAAGCTCATCCCGTCGAGTTCGGTCAGGAACTTGAAATGGTCGCCCGAAACCGAGCAGCCGAAGCAATGGTAGCGGCCCTTCTTGTCCTCGCAATGGAAGGACGGGCTCTTCTCGCCATGAAACGGACAGCACGCCCAATAATCGCCGCGCGGCGCGTTGGTCTTCTTCCTGTCCCACGCAACGCGCTGGCCGATCACCGATGAAATCGGCACGCGGTCGCGTATCTCGTCGAGGAAGGCAGGTGGAAAGCGCATCGGGAACGGCTCGTTTGGCCTCCATATAATCACGCCGGCGAAACCCGACGACTCCTAATGCGCAACCATACCCGGTTTTCACAGGGCACAAAGAAGGCGGCCTCTGCGGGCCGCCTTCTTTCCCATTCCGGCGTAGTGCCGGTCGACCTTTTGACGGTTAATGCGTGGCGATCGCGCCGAAGATGATGCCGGAGACGACGCTGACCAACAGATAGTCGTTGCCGACGCGGATCCATTCCTGGCCACGGCCCGGACGACGCAGGCCATAGTGGCGATAGTCGCGGATCGGCTGGTGGCGCTTCCAGCTGGAATATTTCTGGCCGTTGCGCCAATGGTTCCTCTTTACGACGACTTTCTTCTTCACCACGACGCGCTTCTTCACGTCGACATGCTTGCCGGGCTTCTGCCAGTCAACCTGGCTGTAGGTCGACTGCGGTGCATTCGGCGTGTTCAGCGGCGCTGCCTGGCCCTGCAGCGACGTGGCAGCCAGCATCGAGAGGGCGACTGCGGAAAGAACGATGCGTTTCATGACGGGTACTCCTTGGTTGTCGATGCCTGAGGAATAGAGCCCGAAGAATGAACCGGAACTGAACGTTCAGATTACGTTTTCGTAATGATTTCTTATATTTAGACTACCTAATTCAACACCCTGCTCAAACTGGATCTGAAGGTGTCGCCTGCTCTTGACCGCGCGGCCGTCCGCAAGCCGGCCGGCAATGCAACCATTTTGCGATCCATCCATTTCCGACACGCCCTGTCGCGCGCCAACAGCCACCCGAATTGGGCAAAATTTATTATCCGGCTAAAAGTAATCGGAGTAGTATCAACCCTTGCAATGTCCTTGATTCGCACCCTCTTTTGCCCCTTTGCCATCACGATGCCCGCATCGCTGGCGCGTCGGATTGCGAGCCTGATATGAGCGGCTCCGTCGTTTTGCTGCATCTTGCCGGCGCGGTGGCGCTGATGCTGTTTGCCACCCGCCTGGTGAAGACAGGTGTCGAGCGCGCCTATGGCGATCTGCTGCGCCACAAGCTGCGCGCCACCATGCGCAATCCTTTCATGGCGGTTCTGGCCGGCTGCGGCTTGGCGATCGCGCTGCAAAGCTCCACCGCCGTCACCTTGCTGGTCGGCTCCTTCGCCGGCGCCGGCATCGTCAGCGGCATGTCGGGCCAGCTTGCCGTGCGCGGCGCCGAGATCGGCTCGGCGCTGGTGGTCAAGCTGCTCACCTTCGATCTGTCGCTGCTCGTGCCGATCTGCCTTGTCGCCGGGACTGTCATGTTCATGGCCACCGAGCGCCGCGACTGGCGCCAGTTCGGCCGTATCCTGGTCGGCATCGGCCTGCTGGTGTTGTCGCTGGAAATGATCGGCCAGGCGTCGGAGCCGCTGCGCCAGAGTTCGCTGATGCCGGTTATCGTCGACTACTTCTCCGGCGACCCGGTCACCGCCTATCTCCTGGCGGCGCTGGTCACCTGGCTGTTCCATTCCTCGATCGCCGCCGTCCTGCTGATGGTGACGCTGGCCGGCCGCGGCTTCATCCCGCCCGAACTCGGCATCGTGCTGGTGCTCGGCGTCAATCTCGGCTCGTCGATCATCGCGCCGCTGCTCACCCGCAACGCGGAACCGGGTGTGCGTGTCGTTCCGATCGGCAATCTCCTGATGCGCGGCATGGGCTCTCTGGCCATGCTGATCCTGTTCCTATGGTCGAAGCCGCCGGTTGCCTTTCTCGGCGCCACCGTGCCCGACCAGATCGTCAACGCGCATATCCTCTTCAACATCCTGATCCTGGTTGCCGGCCTGCCCCTGGCCGGTCTCGTCTACCGCGCTTCGGAAAAGATCGTGGCGCTCGGCACCAAACCGGCGCCGGCCGACGCGCTCGACGTCGTCGAACTGTCCGCGCTCAACGACAGCGCCCTGGACGTGCCAAGCCAAGCGCTGGCCAACGCCACCCGTGAAGTGGTGCGGGTCTGCGAGACGGTCGAGATCATGTTGAAGCGCATCATCGAGCTCTATGAGAGTGCCGACGCCGACAAGATCAAGGCGCTGGCCGCGCTCGACGACCGCGTCGACAAGAAGCACGCCGCGATAAAGCTCTATCTGGCCAAGGTCACCAAGAACCCGCTGAGCGAAGACGAGGCGCTGCGTTGCCAGGAGCTGATCGGCGCCTGCGTCAAGCTCGAACAGGTCGGCGACATCATCGTGCGCAACATGCTGGTGCATGTCAGGAAGAAGCTCGAGCGCGGACTGGAATTCACGCCCGAGGGCTGGCGCGAGCTTAGCGCCTTCCACGCTTCGGTGCTCGCCAACGCACGGCTTGCCTTCAACGTGCTGGTCTCGCGCGATCCCGAGACCGCCCGCCAGCTGGTGCTGGAAAAGGACCGGCTGCGCGACCGCGAGAAGGAGACCAGCGCCAGCCATTTCGTGCGGCTGCGCGACGGCACCGCCAAGAGTGTCGAGACCAGTTCCATCCATCTCGACACCATCCGCGACTTGAAGCAGATCAACTCGCTGCTCGCTTCGATGGCCTATCCCGTGCTCGAGGAACGCGGCCTGCTCACCGGCTCGCGGCTGAAGGCCGGATAGGCGTTGACGCTGTTTCCTCTCTCCCCTTGTTGTTGGGAGAAGGAAAAACCGCCGCAACCGCCCCCGATCAAGAAAACCTAAAGCGGCGTCGACAATTTCTGGATTGCCGGCGGCTCTCGTTCGTGATTTGAGGCTGTCCCATCCAAGGATCGCCTTCCCGCGCCATGCTTCCCCTCATCGCCCTGTTCATCGCCGCATTCGCGTTCGGCACCACCGAGTTCGTCATCGCCGGTGTGCTGCCGCAGGTGGCGGATGGCCTTGGCGTTTCCATCCCGACTGCCGGCTACCTTGTCTCGGGCTACGCCGGCGGCATCGCAATCGGCGGACCGCTGCTGACGCTCGCCACCAAGGCGATTTCCCGCAAGGCCTTGCTGCTTGGCCTTGCCGCAGCCTTCACCATCGGCCAGGCCGCCTGCGCACTTGCACCCGACTTCGCCTCCATGTTGCTGTTTCGGATTGCGGTGGCCGTGGCGCACGGCGCCTATTTCGGCGTCGCGATGGTGGTGGCGGTCGGCCTGGTCCGCCAGGACCAGCGTGGAATGGCCGTTGCGCTCATCCTGTCGGGCCTGACGGTCTCCAATGTCATCGGCGTGCCGGCCGGCACGGCGATCGGCAATGTCTGGGGGTGGCGCGCGACGTTCTGGGTGATGTGCGCGCTTGGCATGGTATCCATCGCAGCAATCACCGCCCTGCTGCCGCGCAAGACGGGTTCGTCGCGCCAGTCCGTCAGCTTCGGCAGCGAGGTACGCGTGCTCGCACGCCAGCAGGTCTGGACATCGCTGATCCTCATGCTGATGCTGATGATCGGCCAGTTCGGCCTGTTCACCTACATCACACCGACGCTGCTTGAAATCACTGGCCTCGATGAGGACCTGGTGCCCTGGGTGCTCCTGCTCAACGGGGTCGGCGCGACGATCGGCGTCTTTCTTGGCGGGCGGCTCGCCGACTGGAAACTAATGCCGTCGCTCATCACCATGCTTTTCATGCAGGCGGTGACACTTGCCGTCATTTACGCCGTCAGCCCGTACCCGGTGCCGATGGTGGTGGCGATCATTATCTGGGGCGGTCTCAGCTTTGCCATCGGCACGCCGATCCAGACCCGTATCCTGACCTGGACGGCGGATGCCTCCAACCTCGCCTCATCGCTCATCCCGGCCGGCTTCAATGTCGGCATCGCGCTGGCCGCCTCGCTCGGCGCCGCCATGCTCAATGCCGGCTATGGCTATCGCAGCCTGCCGGTGGTTGGCGCCATGGCCATGCTGGTCGCTGTGGTAGTCGCATTTGCCTCGCATATCCAGGAGTGGCGCAGCAGTGCGACACCGCCTCTGCCGGCCGCAGCCGAATAGGCGGCGCCACGCCTCGTAGACGACAGACGTGCCTCGTCAGTTCGTCTCTTTCAGCACGTCGATGAAGGCGCGCAGGGCCGGCGGCACGAGGCGATGACCGGGATAGTAGAGGAATAGGCCGGGAATCGCCGGACACCAATCCTCCAACAGACTGACGAGCGCTCCCTGTTCGATGTAAGATTGAGCAGATTTGTCGGAGATATAAGCGACACCCAAACCACCGACCGCTGCCTCAGCCATCAGTTCCATATGGTCGAGCGTAAGCACGCCCGGGACATCGATGGAGATTTCCTGGCCGTGTTTCTCGAATTCCCAGCGGTAGGGCTTGCCACTCGGCAGGCGGAATCGGATGCAGGTGTGATTCCTCAGGTCGTCCGGCACCCGAGGAATTTTGCGGGTGGCGAGATAGGTCGGCGAGGCGACGGCAATGAAGCGCGTCGCCCCACCGAAGCGTACCGCAACCATGTCCTGTGGCACGGCCTCGCCAAGGCGGATGCCTGCGTCGAAGCCTTCGGCTACAATATCGACCAGCCTTCCCTCGGTAACGAGGTCGAGCGAAACTTGTGGGTAGCGCGCAAGAAAAGCTGGCACAGTGGATTTAAGCAGCATTCGGGCTGCGATCTCGCTGGAATTGATCCGCAGCGTACCTGCTGGGAGGCTGCGGAAGTTGTCCACCTCCGCAAGGGCCGCGTCTATGTCCCGCAACAGCGGCTGCAGGCGCGCGACGAGCCGTGCGCCGGCCTCTGTCGGTGCCACGCTGCGCGTGGTGCGATTGAGCAGGCGCACGCCCATGTCCCGTTCTAACGCCCGCATCATGTGACTGAGCGTCGAGGGCGATAGTCCGAGATCGTCCGCCGCCTTGCGAAAGCTGCGGTGGGAGACAATTGCCGCAAGCGCGGTCAGCTCGGGAAGCCCGGGTCCACTCATGGGAAATGTTCATCAGCTCGTGCAAGATTGGGTGGATAGTACCATGAATTGGAAGGGATATCTTGCGTGGAGATAGCCGCGATCACGCGGCTTGGCGAATAAGGACTTCTCCCATGACCAAGATTTCTCCCGCAACCAGGACATGGTTCATCACTGGCACTTCCTCCGGCTTCGGGTGGCTCCTGACGGAAACGCTTCTGGCCCGCGGCGACCGGGTGGCCGCGACTGTGCGCAAGCCGGAGGCGCTTGCCGGCCTGAAGGCAGATTATGGCGATCGCCTTTGGATCGCCTCGCTTGACGTTACCGACACCGGCGCAATGCGGCGGACGATCGACAAGGCTTTTCACGATCTGGGCCGCATCGATGTCATTGTCAGCAATGCGGGCTATGGCCTGTTTGGCGCGGCGGAAGAATTGGACGACGATCAGATCCGCCATCTGATCGATACCAACCTCATCGGCTCGATCCAGCTCATCCGCGCCGTGCTCCCGCATCTAAGAAAACAGGGCGGCGGCCGGATTCTGCAAATCTCCTCGGAAGGCGGACAGATGGCTTATCCTGGTTTCAGCCTCTATCACGCCACCAAATGGGGCATCGAAGGCTTTGTCGAATCCGTCCGGCAGGAGGTTGCGCCGTTTGGCATCGCCTTCACGATCGTCGAGCCCGGGCCGACGCGGACAAACTTTGCGGCCGGTTTGGTTAGTGCCAAGCCGACGGGCGCCTATGTGAATACGCCGGTCGGTGACCTGCGCGGGGCTTTTGCCGAAGGCTCCTTCGAGGTAAAGGGCGATGCGCAGAAGATGGTCGAAGCGATGGTAGCCTCAGTCCAACAGAACCTCGCTCCCCCGCGGTTGACGTTCGGCGCCGCCGCCTATGCCTCGATCAGCAGCGCGCTCCAGGGCAGGCTCGCCGAACTCGAAGCCCAGAGGGATATTGCATTGTCGATGGATTTCGACAGCTGACGGATGAGGTAAGGTTGACTTGCCAACGCTGCGGCAGCGTTGGCTGAAAACCTGCGGACCAGATTTTACAAATCGATCCGGTAGCGCAGGCTTTCGGCACCGCCATAGGCAGCGTCCTCGAAGAAACGCCCGACGAGCCGGCCGCCATTGACCAGCACCACCTTCTGCGAGGCGAGATTACCCGGCTTGGCGGTGATCTCGACGAAGGGCAGGCCGAGCGCCCTCGCCTCGCCGAGCATCAGCCGCAGCGCCTCGGTCGCATAGCCGCGCCGCCGCTTCCACGGCACCACCGCGTAGCCGATATGGCCGAGCACATGCGGCGGCAGCTCGGCGGTGCCGCGTTGCCAGCGAAAGCCGATCGAGCCAGCGACTTCGCCGTCCCAGATCCAGCGCCGGAACCCCGGCAGGCGTGGCACTTTCGTCCCATCGGTCAAGGTGATCGGACCAGCCCTGGCCTCGGGGTCGTCGAAACCGGCGAGGAAAGCCACCGAATCCTTTTCGATGGCCGCAAGCTGCTCGCGCACCGCCTCCATCAGCCGCACATTGTCCGGCGACCAGCCGCGCTCAAGGGCGGCCTTGTAGGACGGCAGATGTTCAAGCGCCGGTTTGACGAGTTCGATCATGACGTGCGACCGATCCGCTGGGCGTCCCCAGTCATCCAAGTCGATTCCCTGGCAAAAGGATAGACCGCTTGCCGCCGGCAGGCATCCGTGCCGTTCGCCTCCGCGATGTCCGCCTGTGGGGAAGAACCTGTGGGCTTATGGGTTTGGGCAGAGATCGATAGGATTCGGAAGTTGATCTTCAGGGGCGGCTTTCTAAAATCAAGCATCATCGATGGGTCTACCACTGGAGTGAACACAATGGCCGGCAACACGTCTGAGAAGTCGGCGAAGGCCGCCGAGCGGGTCGCGACGAAGCCGACCCTCCTCTCGGGCGGCAACCCTCAGATCCCGAAGGGCTACGGCGATGCTCCCGTGCAGGCCTACATCGCGGCCATGCCGGGGTGGAAAAGCGATGTGGGGCGGCGCCTCGACGCGATCATCGTGCGCACCGTCCCCGGCGTGCACAAGGCAGTCAAATGGAACTCGCCTTTTTACGGCATCGAGGGCCAAGGCTGGTTTCTGTCGTTCCATGTCTTTACCCGCTACGTTAAAGTGACCTTCTTCCGGGGCACGTCGCTGCGCCCTGTTCCTCCCGGCGAGTCCAAGCACAAGGAAGTGCGCTACCTCGACGTCTATGAGGACCAACTCGACGAAGCTCAGTTCGCCGCTTGGGTGAAGCAAGCCAGCCAATTGCCCGGCGAACGACTGTGAGATGCGAGTTAGCCAAGGGCGTCCGCAAGCACCTCATTCAAGCGTGCGAACGCGGCGGTCTCGTCTGGCGCATGGGCCGGATTAACCTCTGTGATGGTCAGACCGCGCCATTGCGGCAGGGCGGCCAACTGCTTTAGCACGAAGGCGGCTTGCTCCAATTTGAGACCGTCGCAACGGCGCACATTCTCAGCAATTGGAAAATCGACAAAGGAGAGTACATCGACATCGAAGTGGATCAGCACGCAGTCAAAGCGCGCCGCCCATTCGGCCGCGCGCGCCGCCGCCTCGATATCATTCAAAGCTTCCTCACGCGATATAACCTTGATCGCGTTATCTCTGATCGTCGCGGCTTCGGGCGGAGTGATGTTCTCGACGCCGAAATAGAGGAGCTGCTGAGGCACGAGCATCGGACGGGTTGGGCCGAGCCTAGCGAGCGAAGGCTCGCATCCCGAAATATTGAGCAGATGAGCGACACCCGTCCAATCCAAGGCGCCGTCGCTCGTGTCGGGTGTGTTGAGATCGGCGTCGAAGTCTATGTAGACGAGTCCAATCCGCGCGCCGGCTGCGTTTGCTCCGGCGACCGTTCCCAGCTCCACAGTACAATCCCCGCCTAAAACAAGCACGTCTTCCTGCGCTGCGATCGCCGTCGCCACGTTGCTTGCGACCAAGTCACAGGCGTGGCGCACGGCCTCCAGGTTCATAGCCTGCGGCTGCGAGGGATCCGGTCGCCATCGGAACGATGCAACATCGCCATGATCCCTGATGGTTCGGCCTCGGCTCACGAGCGCCTCTGCAAGCCCATGTCGCCGAAAGGCGGCGGGGGCTTGTTCCTGCCCCGGCGAATAGGCGCCGGCGCTGGTGGCGGCGCCGATAATGTTCAACAAACGCGCTGCCAAATCGAAGCTCCATTTTCGGATGATCCTCGTTGCAAAACGTGTCCGGAGGGAGGAAGGTTCCTGCTCGACGTTGAGAGTTTGGCGCCGGAATTGGCATCAGGCCCAGGCGTTTCGCGCCGGAATGGCAAACGGCTTGCACGTCGATGCCGTCGAGAGACGCCAGACGCCGAGCCTGCACAAAACCACCGGGATCTAGTACAATCATGACCAAAGCGACAACAGCCATGAAGAAGAGCGGCTCGAAGGAAGGAGAAAACACTCCCTCTCAGTTGATAGATGCGAGAATCAACGAGCTGAGCGATTGGCGGGGCGAGGTGCTCGCTCGGGTCCGAGCTCTCATCAAGCAGGCCGACCCCGAAGTGGTCGAGGAGTGGAAGTGGAGAGGGGTTCCGGTGTGGGAGCACGCCGGAATAATCTGCACCGGTGAGACGTACAAGAATGTCGTGAAGATGACCTTCGCCAAGGGCGCCTCGCTGGAAGACCCTGCAGGCCTCTTCAACTCCAGCCTCGAAGGCAACACCAGACGCGCCATCGATATTCCATGAGGGCGACAAGATCGATGAAGAGGCATTGAAGGCGCTCATTCGCGCCGCCGTGGCACTGAACATGTCGGTGCGAGCTACCGCCCGCTCTCAGAAGAGATCGAAGAGCACTTGAGGATCATCCGCATCCAGCCAGACTCACTCCTCGCGGTCCCCTCCCTCAAGGCCTTACGAGCATCGCTCCAGCGGGAAAAATCCCTACTGCAGCAGTCCCTTGACCATGCCGCTCGCCTTGGAGAAATCCATCTGGCCGGCATATTTCTCCTTGAGCACGGCCATCACCTTGCCCATGTCCTTGACGCCGCTGGCGCCGGTCTCGGCGATGGCGGCGCGGATCGCCGTTTCGGTCTCGGCCTGGCCCAGTTGCGTCGGCAGGAAATCGCGGATGATAGCCATCTCGTCGCGCTCCTGCGCGGCAAGCTCCGGCCGCTTGCCGTCGTCGAACGCCTTTGCCGACTCCTCGCGCTGCTTCACCATCTTGGCCAGTATCTGCAGGATCTCGTCATCGCTGGCCGGCTCCTTGCCGGCGCCGCGATTCGCGATGTCGCGATCGTGAATGGCCGCCTGGATCAGCCGCAAGGTCGGCAGCCGGCGCTTGTCCTGCGCCTTCATCGCGCTCTTCAGGGATTCGGCGATTTTGCCGCGCATGGTGCTTTCTCCTTCGATCCGGCGCGGACAATACCCTTGCCCAAAGCCCAAGGCAAATTCGGTACTGACCGGCAACTGCCTGATATCGTTCAATGAAATAAATCCATGCCGTTCGGCATGGCCTCATTGACCGTTCTGGCGCCTTATCCTATGTACTGGGCCTTGCATGAGCTGAATTTTTGTTGCGCGCGCTGGCTGCGAAATCGCCGCTGCGCGCGGTTTGCTGCGCAGAGTGGTCCGCCGGACCGATTGAAGGGCGCAGCCTTTTAGGAGTGCCGCCATGGCAACGATGACCGCCGCGTCGACCCCCCCTTGGGCCACCGAGAAGCCGACCGCCTTGCTGGTGCTGGCCGACGGCACCGTCATTGAGGGTCGCGGTCTTGGCGCCACCGGCTCCGCCGTTGCCGAGGTTTGCTTCAACACCGCGCTGACAGGCTATCAGGAAATCCTCACCGATCCGTCCTATGCCGGCCAGATCGTCACCTTCACCTTTCCGCATATCGGCAATATCGGCACCAATGACGAGGACATCGAGGATCTCAACCCGGTTGCCCGCGCCGGCGCCGTCGGCGCCGTGTTCAAGGCGGACGTCACCAACCCGTCCAGCTATCGCGCCGCAGCTGGTCTCGACCAGTGGCTGAAGAAACGCGGCATCGTAGCGCTTTCAGGCATCGACACCCGCGCGCTTACCGCGCTGATCCGTGAAAAGGGCATGCCCAACGCCGTCATCGCGCACGCGCCCGACGGCATCTTCGACATCGACGATCTGAAGCGCCGCGCCGCCGCCTGGTCCGGCCTGATCGGGCTTGATCTGGCCAAAGACGTCACTTCCGGCCAGTCCTCGATCTGGCGCGAGACGCCCTGGGTCTGGGACGAGGGCTTTGGCGAACAGATCGATCCGTCCATGCATGTCGTCGCTATCGACTACGGCGTCAAGCGCAACATATTGCGCCTGCTTGCCGGTCTTGGCGCCAAGGTCACCGTGGTGCCGGCCAACACCGGCGCCGAGGAGATCCTCGCCATGCGGCCCGACGGCATCTTTCTCTCCAACGGTCCCGGTGATCCGGAAGCCACCGGCGACTACGCCGTTCCGGTCATCCAGGACCTGCTGAAGACCGACATCCCGGTTTTCGGCATCTGCCTGGGCCACCAGATGCTGGCGCTGGCGCTGGGTGGCAAGACCGCCAAAATGCATCAGGGCCATCACGGCGCCAACCATCCGGTCAAGGATCACACCACCGGCAAGGTCGAGATCGTCTCGATGAATCACGGCTTTGCCGTCGATGCCGACTCGTTGCCGAGCGGCGTCGAAGAAACCCATGTCTCGCTGTTCGACGGCTCGAATTGCGGCATCACTCTGACAGGCAGGCCGGTCTTCTCGGTCCAGCATCATCCCGAAGCCTCGCCCGGCCCACAGGATTCGCACTATCTGTTCCGTCGCTTCGTCAATCTCATCCGCGAAAAGCGCGGCGAGCCGGCGCTGGCCGAGCGCGCCTGATTCAGGTTCGCACCGTCGCCGTCGTGACGTCCTTCACCGCGACCGGTCTTTCGACCCTGAGCACGAATGCTATTAACGACAAGGCAAGAAAAATGCCGCCGAGCACAAAGGGCGCGCCGCCGAACACCACCGGCGCGCTCGGCCCGGTGAACCAGGCGAAGATTCCGGTATAAAGCAGCGGCGTGATGATGCTGGTGATCGAAAACACGCTCGTCATCGCACCTTGCAATTCGCCCTGCGCGGAGGGCGGCACCTTGGCCGCCGCCAGGCTCCGCAGCGGCGGGTCGGCCAGCGCCTCGAGGCAGGTCGCCACGATCACCGCATAGATCATCCATCCCTTCCATGCCGCAGCATAGCCGAAGGCGGCGAGCGCGGTAAAAGCAAGACCGATGGCGGCGGTCCGCCATTCGCCGAGCCGTGGAATGACGCGCGGCAGGACAAAACCCATCACCAGTGCCCCGCCAAGACCGAAGACGCCGAGCGAGAGGCCGATCTGCTGTTCGCTCCAGCCATAGCGGTAACTGCCGACGAACGACCACACGGCAGGGTACATCATGTGGCCGAGCGTCATCAGGAAGAACACCAGCCCGATCCAGCCGATGCCATGATAGTTGCGCATCTGCTTGAGGGCGCCGAGAGGATTGGCGCGGCCGACGCCGATGGTGCTGCTCCAGCGTTTCCGGCAGGAAGAACCAGCCGACGATGAAGTTGATGAGTGCAAGCCCCGCCGCGCCCCAGAACGGCACGCGCGGCCCGAATTCGCCAAGCAACCCGCCCAGCACCGGGCCGATGATGAACCCGACACCGAAGGCGATGCCAAGCAGGCCGAAATTCTTCGCCCTGTTCTCGTCGGTGCTGATATCGGCGATGAAGGCGGAGGCGGTCGAGTAGCTGGCGCCGCTGATGCCGGCCAGCACCCGGCCGATGAACAGAACAGAATAGGACCAGGCCACCGCGCAAATCAGATTGTCGATGGCGAAGGTCAGCACTGAGGCCAGCAGGATCGGGCGGCGCCCGAAGCGGTCGCTGAGATTGCCGACCAGCGGCGCGAACAGGAACTGCATGGCCGCATAGACGAAGAACAGCCAGCCCCCCTCGATCGCCGCTTCGCTGACACCAACGCCGGTCAGCTCCTGCAGATAGGCCGGCAGCACCGGCATGATGATGCCGATGCCGGTGATGTCGAGCAACAGCGTGGTGAAAACAAGCGCAAGACCCCGCCTGGCGGTTTTGGCTTCGATCATGACGGTATCGACTCCTGGCGCCGCCTCGGAGCGAAGGCGAAAGAACTCGTTATAGGCGAGTCAGCCACGCAGAACAATAAGGGAACGCGCCAGGGATTTTGATCCTGACATCAACTGTCGACATGAGTGCGGCCACGTCCTGCAGCGCCGCCCGCCGCTTCAACGGTCACTTCAACAGGAAAGCCCGAATGCCCTCAGATGGGGGTGTTGAACGTATCGCAATCCGAGAGCTTGCCGCTCCTGTAGCCGCGCGCCAGCCAGGTCTGCCGCTGCTGCGACGTACCATGGTTGAAGCTTTCCGGAATGACGTAGCCCTGCATCTTCTTCTGCATCGTGTCGTCGCCGATCTGCTGGGCGGCGTTCAGCGCCTCTTCCATATCACCCTGTTCCAGGATGCCTTTTTGCCCGGTGAAATGCGCCCAGACGCCGGCGAAGCAGTCGGCCTGGAGCTCGACCTGCACCGACATGTGGTTGGATTCGGCCTCGCCCATCTGCTGGCGCATCTGGTTGAACTTGGGCAGGATGCCGGTGAGGTTCTGCACATGATGGCCGACCTCATGCGCGATCACATAGGCCTGGGCGAAATCGCCCGAGGCGCCGAATTGCTGGTCGAGCTGCTGAAAGAAGGTGGTGTCGAGATAGACCTTGCGGTCGCCGGGACAGTAGAAAGGTCCGGCCGCAGACGAGGCGGAGCCGCAGGCCGAGCGGATTTGTCCGCTGAACAGAACCAGCTTCGGATCTTCGTAGGTCAGGCCGTTGGCCTGGAAAATGCCGCTCCAGGTATCCTCGGTCTCGGCCAGCACGGTCGAGACGAACTGCTTCATCTCGTCGGAGGCCGGCGCACCGGTGCCACCGCCCTGCTCGCCGCTATTGTCGGTGATCTGGCCGCCGCCGCCCGGCGCCAGGCCGCCATCGCCGCCGGCCAGGATCTGCAGCGGATCGATGCCGAAGGCCTTCAGTCCGAAGTAGAGGACCACGAGAATGACGATGGTCGACAGCGACATTCCGCCGCCAGAGCGGCCGCCGACCGGGATGCGGAACCGGCCGGGGCCGCCGCCCGGCAGGTTGAACCCGCCGCCGCTCTGACCACGTTGGTCCTGGACATTGTCACTTTGACGACGACCCTTCCAGAGCATGGCAAATCCTCGTGGTGCAAATTTCCGGTCGATCGGGGCCGTGTCTCGGCTCGATCGGACTGATAACAATTATCCCAACGGCTGAGGCAAGTCACAGAATTTTTCGCATGAAAGGCACGAGCGCAGCAACGTTACAGCCGCCTTCCGTTTTCCCCTTTTTTGCCGACATCCCTCGCTGTGCGAGGGACCAGGCGGCGTCGTGCTCGTGGACGAAGTTCCGCTCGCACTGTCGCCATGCTGCTCGCCAACCTTGAGTGAGTTACACCACCGTCCATTTGGCGCCCGGTTCCACGCTGCGGACACTCTGTCAGCGCCTTTCTGGCTCTTGGCTACGCTCAGATCTTCTGCTTGGCGCCAGCGCTCTTGCCGTCCGAGCTTTTCGAGCGCTCCTCGAAGCGGGCCGCACTCTTTTTGAGCGGGCGACCGGTATCCGCTTCCGTCTTGCGCTCGTCCTTCGCCGCAGCTTGCTTCAATCCCTTGGCAGCTTGCTTGCCCTTCGGTGTCGGTGCCTGTTCAACGCCCATCGTATCCTCCTCGGCCTCGCGCCATCGCGTGGCACGATCTCAAACGCAGCGGCAACGCGGCGGTTCCGGCAGGACTGTCGACAATGGCTGTAGACTTAGCGTGTCGCCGTCATCGCCTTGCGAAACGCTTCAAGCGTCTCGGCGCTGACATGGTGCTCGATGCCCTCGGCATCGATGCGCGCCGTCTCGGCGCTGACCCCGAGCGAGCGCAGGAAGGCTTCCACCGTCTGGTGGCGAATGCGGCTCTCCTCCGCGACCTTGCGGCCGGCATCGGTCAGGAACACGCCCCGGTAGGGTTTCCTCGAGACGAGCCCGTCCGCGCACAGTCGCGTCAGCATCTTGGCGACGGTCGGCTGGGCGACGCCGAGCCGCGCCGCGATGTCGACCTGGCGCGCCTCGTTGCCGTCCTCAATCAGGTCGGCGATGAGCTCGACATAATCCTCGACCAGCGCGCTGCGGCGCGCTTCACGCGTCTGCCTAAATCCCTCCGAGTGAATTTCGGCGTCAGGCAGCGGCTTTTCGCGTGGAACCGGTCTGTTTTTCAGCGCCAATACGCGCTCCTCCTCGTCTGTCAGCGAATGGGCCGGCATTTGCACATTCATAGCACGGGCTTCCATTCTTCTGGCCGTTTATTTGCATTCGACGGCAGGCGCAACCAGCGTTTCCGATTCACCCGTGCGTCGCCAGCAGGGGCATTATTCAAAAGCACAAACAATAAAACATAGCATATTGCATAATGTTCAGCCCTGACATAGATAGAAACGGCAACTTAGACGATCCAGCGGAAAATCCCCCAAATGTCAGAAGCCGAAGCCGCAGCAGCATCCCGAACCATGTGGCGATTTGCCCGGCCGGAAGAGGACGAGCAGCCAAGCCTGCGCGAGGTCAACGCCTCGATCGCGGTGCCGCAGTCGGGCGTCTGGTTTCGCCGGCTGTTCGCCTTCATGGGGCCGGGCTACATGGTTTCGGTCGGCTATATGGATCCGGGCAACTGGGCGACCGACCTCGCCGGCGGCGCCCAGTTCGGCTACACGCTGCTCTTCATCATCATGCTGTCGAACCTGATGGCGATCCTGCTGCAGGCGCTCGCCGCCAGGCTCGGCATCGCCACCGGTCGCGACCTCGCCCAGGCCTGCCGTGCCTACTATCCGCGGCCGGTCAATTTCATGCTGTGGATCGCCTGCGAGCTGGCCATCATCGCCTGCGACCTGGCCGAGGTCATCGGTACGGCGATTGCGCTGCAGCTGCTGTTCGGCATTCCGCTGATCGGCGGCGCCGTCTTGACCGCCCTCGACGCTTTCCTCGTTCTGCTGCTGATGAACAGGGGCTTCCGTTACCTCGAAGCCTTCATCGTTGCGCTTTTGATCATCATCTTCGGCTGCTTCGCCATCCAGATCTTTGCCGCCGCTCCGCCGGTCGGCTCGATCCTGCATTCCATGTTCGTGCCGTCGTCGGAGATCGTCACCAACCCGGCGATGCTCTACATCGCCATCGGCATCATCGGCGCCACCGTGATGCCGCACAATCTCTATCTGCATTCCTCAATCGTGCAGACCCGCGCCTATGAGCGCACCGAAGCCGGCAAGCGCGATGCCATCAAATGGGCAACGATGGACTCGACCATCGCCTTGATATTGGCGCTGTTCGTCAACGCCTCCATCCTGATCGTCTCGGCGGTGGCTTTCCATGGCACCGGTCATCACGACGTCGCCGAAATCGGCCAGGCCTTCGAGCTTCTCTCGCCGCTGCTCGGCCTCGGCATCGCTTCGATCCTGTTTGCCGTGGCGCTGCTTGCCTCCGGCCTGAACTCCACGGTGACGGCGACGCTCGCCGGCCAGATCGTGATGGAGGGCTTCCTGCGCCTGCGCATTCCGCAATGGGCGCGCCGCCTGCTGACGCGCGGCATCGCCATCGTCCCGGTGGTGGTCGTCACCGCGCTCTATGGCGAGAAGGGAACCGGCCAGCTCCTCGTCTTCAGTCAGGTGATCCTGTCGATGCAATTGCCCTTCGCGGTGATCCCACTCGTGCAGTTCGTGTCGGACAAAAAGAAGATGGGCAATCTCGCCATTCCGCGGGGCGTCGCCGCGCTTGCATGGGTGGTCGCCGCCCTCATCCTGGTGCTCAACTTCAAGCTGCTCTACGACACCGTCGCCGGCATTGGCTGAAAGTTTCTCTCAGCCAGGGCGGACGCGACAAATCGTCAATCCGCGCTATCTTGCCAAGCCATGACGCGGATTGCCGAAGCTCGAAAATTCTACGCGCGACTGATGGCTGCCAATGCAGGTTCGGCCGATCCGCGTCTCGAAGGCGTGTTCGCCGCGGTGGCGCGCGAAGTTTTTCTCGGGCCCGGGCCGTGGATGGTCGTCGCCGGCAACGGCAAGGTCGAAACGCCAACTGCCGATCCTGTTCACATCTATCAGAACGTGCTGGTAGCGCTTGACGCTGACAAGGGCATCAACAATGGCGAGCCGTTTCTGCACGCCATGTGGATCGGCAAGGTGGCGCCAAAACCCGGCGAGACCGTCACCCATGTCGGCGCAGGCACCGGCTATTACACAGCTCTGTTGGCACGGCTGGTTTCACCGGGCGGCGCAGTCACAGCGTTCGAACTGGAATCCAGTCTCGCCGACCGCGCGAGAAAGAATCTCGAAGCTTATGACGAGGTGGCTGTCATCCATGGCGATGCGGTCATCAGCGGCCTGCCACCGTCCGACATCATCTATGTCAATGCCGGCGTCGCGGCACCTCCGGCCGAGTGGTTGAAGGCGCTGAAACCCGGCGGCCGCATGGTCTTTCCGTGGCGTCCGGCGGAGCGCGTTGGCCTCGCGGTGATGGTGACCCGCACGGATAAGGGTCTTGCCTGCGATCCGTTCATGCGGTCATGGTTCATCCCTTGCATCGGCGCCTCGCTCGCAAGTTCCGCGGCGAAAATCGACCGCGAAAGCGCGGCTCGCAGCCGTTCGATCTGGCTAACGAGCGAAGCGGCCCCAGATAGGACCGCCACTGCGATCATCGGAGACGTCTGGTTCTCGTCGCGGAGCATCGGGCCTTCGTGAACCGGAATGCCGGAAATTTTTCCGGCCCCTGTCGGACCGGCGTCCATTCGCGCGTCCTTTGGCCGAACTCGGCCTAAACGGCACGGAAAATGAAAAGGGAGAATCCATGAGGAAGATCATCACTGCGACATTCGTCAGCCTCGACGGCGTCATGCAGGCGCCTGGCGGGCCGGAAGAAGACCCGGTCGGCGGCTTCGAATTCGGTGGCTGGACGTTCCATTACTGGGACGACGTCGGAGGCGCCTTTATTGGTGAGACCTTCGCAAAACCCTTCGCGCTGCTCCTAGGCCGCAAGACCTACGACATCTTCGCCGCGCATTGGCCGTACCAGAAGAGCGGTCCGATCGCCGACAGCTTCAACGCCGCCACCAAATATGTGGCAACGCACCGGCCCGATACGCTGTCGTGGCAAAACAGCCAGTGGCTCGGCGACGACGTCGTGGCCGCACTGCGCCAGCTCAAGCAGGAGGACGGCCCGGACCTGCTCATCCAGGGATCGAGCGAACTCATCCAGACCTTGCTCGCCAATGACTTGATCGACCAGATCAGCCTGCTGACCTTCCCGCTGGTGCTTGGCAAGGGTAAGCGGTTGTTCGGCAGCGGCGCAATTCCGGCGGCCTTCAAGCTGAGCCGCTCACAGGTATCGACCACCGGCGTCATCATGGCGACCTATGAACGTGGCGGTGAGATCAAGACCGGGTCTTTCGCCCAGGAACAGCCGTCCGAAGCCGAGATCGAGAGACGCCGAACCTGGAAATAGACGACCGCGCGCTGCGTTAACAACAAGGGGATGACCGACATCGGCCGTCCCTTTGCCATTTTGCCGATCACGCCGCCTGTTGCCGCCGCGCCAGCCCGTCGCGGATGCACGCGGCAAACTCCCGCGCCGCCGGCCCGACACCATGCTTCGGCAGATGCAAATTGATCGAGAAATTCGGCAAGGCCGGCAGCTCCGGATCGGCGGCCAGGATGTCGAGATCGCCCGGCACGGTGGAGGCCAGCCAGGTCGTGACGGCCAGGTCCGAACGCACAGTCGCCGTCGTCGCGTCGAGGTTGCCGTTCTCGAACACGGTCCGCCATTCCAGCCCATGCTCGTTGAGCGCCGCCAGCACCGCCGGGCGGAAGGCGCAGGTGTCGGCCACCATCGAAACCGGCAAAGGCCGCTTGCGGCGGGCTATGCCGCCTCTCGCGCCGACCCAGACCAGCCGGTCGATGGCGAGACATTCGCCGGCGGACGGACCGACCGGTTCCTCGATCACGGCAAGGTCTATCGTGCCAGTCGCCAATGCCGCCGAAAGCTCTGGCGACGAGGCGCAGACCAGCGAAATCTCGACCTGCGGATAGGTCTCGGCATAGGTCTTCAGCACCGGCGCAAGCATGGTGCCGACAAGATCGTACGGCACGCCGAGCCGCACCTCACCAGCGACCGCGCTGGTCGCCATCTCGGCCCAGATCTCGTCGTTCAGGGAGAGCAGGCGCTTGCCCTTGCCGAACAGTCGTTCCCCGGAACGGGTCAGTCTCAGCCCGCGCCGGTCGCGCTTGAACAGGCTGCAGCCGAGAACCTCCTCCAGCCGCTTGATCTGCTGGCTGACGGCGCCCTGCGTCAGATGCAGCGCGTTCGCAGCCGCCGTCATGCTGGCCTTGTCGGCGACGGTGACGAAGGTCCTGACCAAGGCCGTGTCGAGATTGCGGATCATGGTTTGCATTATATTCTCTAATGCCAACCATAGCAAACATTGCATTTACTGATGCATAACAATGCTTAGCATGCTGGATTCTCAACAGAGGAAACAGCATGTTTGAGGCCATCCTTCCGCTCGTCCTGTTTGCGCTGGTCTCGACCTCCACGCCAGGCATGGCCACGACCTTGTCGACAGCGTCGGGCTCGCAGTTCGGCTTTCGCCGCTCGGTTCCGCTGATGGCCGGAAGTGCTGCCGGCCTGGCCACGGTGGCCGCGGCAGGTGCGGCCGGGCTCGCCGGCCTGCTGGCGGCGGCTCCGTCCCTGCAGCTGGCGATGAAGATAGCCGGATCGCTCTATCTGATCTGGCTCGCCGTCAAGATCGGCCGCAGCGGTCCACCCAATCTGGACGTGACCATGGCAAAGCCGAACAGCTTTTTCGGTGGCGCCAGCCTGCAATGGATGAACCCCAAGGGCTGGGCGATGGGATTGGGGGCGGCGGCATCTTTTGCCGCGCTCGCCAATGGACCGCTGCAGCTTGCCCTGCTACTCGGCGCGGTCTTCGGCCTGGCAGCGGCGCTGTCACTGTCGGCGTGGTGCGTGGCCGGCGCGCTGCTCGCCCGGTTGCTCAGAACCGAGCGGCAGTGGCGAATGCTCAACATCATGCTCGGCCTGCTGCTCGCCGCCTCGATCATCCCGATGTGGCGAACAGCCTAAACGCCTGAGTTCCTCTCCCCACCTCTGTGGGGGCGAGGAACCCAAATTTTGCGAGGGCGCCTATCCCTCCTCGGCTCTCAAGCCGCGTAGCGTGCCGCCGGTTTGTCAGCATGCAAGCTGCCATAGAAGGCTTGCCGAGCGCCAAGGAAGATGTCCAGCTTGGCCGCATCGGCAAGCGCCGGTGCGGTGACGGCTTCACCCCTGGCAAGGCCGACAAGTGCTGCATCCACCAGATCGTCGGCCGTCATGATGATCTCCTTCGGGAGGCTGTCGATATCGCTGCCCGCAAGTTCCCAGAACTCGGTTCGCGTGGCCCCTGGCAGCACCACCTGCGCCTTCACCCCGGTGCCGGTGACTTCGCGCTGCAAGGCTTCGGTGAAGTTGACGACATAGGCCTTGGTGCCGCTGTAGATACCGCCGAACGAGGTGTCGAAGGCCAGCACCGAGGCGATGTTGACGATGGCGCCGCGGTTGCGCGACAGCAGTCCCGGCAGGACCGCGCGCGTCAGCCGGGTCAGCGCCACGACATTGACCTTGATCATCCGCTCGGCCACGTCGGCGTCGGCCGTTGCCACGACTTGCGCGCCGCCAAGTCCGGCATTGTTGACCAGTAGCGTCACGCTGTCGTCGGCTGATATCACCTGCTCGACGCGGCGCACATCGTTGTCGTCGGCAAGATCGGCGCTGATCACACCGACTTTGCGGCCGTATTCGGCGCGCAGCTTGCCGGCCAGGTCCTCCAGCCGCTCGGCGCGCCGCGCCACCAGCACCAGATCATAGCCCTGCCCCGCCAACCGGTCCGCATAAACAGCGCCGATGCCCGACGAGGCGCCGGTGACAACCGCCGTGCCCTTGTTGTTCTGTCCACTCATTGTCCTGTTCCTTTTTTTCGGATGATCTGCTTCGCTTCGAACTGGTGCAGGCACTGTGGGGACCGCCCTCGCCTTGCCGGCAAAACCGTGCGATTCAATTAGTGGCATATGCCACTGTTTTCGAAGTAGGTATATGCCACTATCTTGTCAATGATTGACACGGGGATTATTTGTGAGGCAGCGAACGGGCATCATGTCGCCGTCGCCAAGGACCCATCATGTCGAAAGACACCCTTCCGGGCCTGACCCTTTGCAACAACGCCGTGCTGCGCCGCGCGACGCGCAAGCTTGGTCAGTTCTACGACGATGTGGTCGCCCCGTCGGGCCTGAAGGCCACTCAGCAAGGCCTGCTCTACCAGATCCATATCGGAGACGAGCCGGCCATGGGCGCCATCGCCGCGGCCCTGGTCATGGACCTGTCGGCGCTCGGCCATACGCTTAAGCCGCTGATCCGCGACGGTTATGTCGAGACTTTCACTGATCCGGATGACCGCCGTATCAAGCGCGTGCGGCTGACGCCGCAGGGCCTGATCAAGCTCGAAGAGGCCATGAAGCTGTGGCACGTCGCCCAGCAGCGTTTCGAGGACGTGGTCGGCAAGGAGCAGGCGGCAATGTTGCGCGCGGCGCTGGACGACATCGCCGCGCTGGAATTTGGTATACCGCCGGCAGCGCCCTGAGGTCTCGAACAGCGGCGGTAGCCAGAACTTATTCCGCCGGCATTGCCACCGCCCGGGCCGCCCGGTGGCCGGCCAGCATGACGCCAAGACCCAGGATCGGGAACACTGCTGCGACCAGGCCGAGATCGGCCGGCGCGCCATAGCGCAGCACCGCGCCGCCGACCACGGCGCCCAGCGCCACGCCGAGATAGAGCGCCGAGCCGTTGAGCGACAGCACGATGGGTGCTGCGTCGGGCGCCAGCCTGATGATGCGGCTCGCCTGCGCCGGCGGGAAGGCCCAGCCGACGATACCCCACGGCACCATCATCGCCATCAGCGCCGGCCCGGCGATGCTGTGCGGCAGGAATGCCGGGATAACCGAGAGCATGACCAGCATCACGGCGCTCAGCGCCAGCGACCAGCTGACGGTGCGCGTCGCGCCGAAGCGGTCGGCCGCCTGCCCGCCGGCAATGTTGCCGATGACGGCGCCGACGCCGAAGGCAAGCAGCATGCCGGGCAGCGCGATCGGGCTCAAGCCCCCGCCTTCGATGGCTAGCGGCGCGACAAAGGCAAAGACCGTGAAGGCGCCGGTGAGCGCCAGCAGCGTGGTCAGCAGGATCGATGGCACGCCGGGGCGAAGGGTTGCGGCCAGCCGCTGTCTGAGCGGCAGCTTGGTGCCGACGATGCCGCGCGGCAGCCGGTACCACAGGATGGCGCCGGCCAGTGCGCCGAGCCCGGCGATGGCAAAGAACGTGCCGCGCCAGCCGGCAACGGTCGCGACAAGTGCACCGAGCGGCGCGCCGACCGCCACTGCGACCGTGGTGCCGCCGACGACAACGGCAATGGCGCGGGCGCGGTGATGATCATCGACAAGCGCCACGGCCGTCCCTTGCGCCGTCGCCGCGAACAGGCCGGACGACAACGCCATTACGATGCGCGCGATCAGCAGCAATTCGAAAGAGGAACTCAGCGCCGCCGCCAGATTGCCCAGCACGAAAAACACCAGCGTCCACAAGATGACGCGCCGCCGGTCCCATTCGCCGGTAAGTGTCGCCAGGATCGGCGTACCGAGCGCATAGGCGAGCGCGAAGGCGGTGATCAGCGTCCCGGCGAGTGGAACGGAGATGGCGGCATCGGCCGCGATGTCGGGCAACAGGCTTGAAATGACGAAGCCTTCGGTCGCGATCGTGAATGATCCGAGCGCAAGCCAGATGAGACGCTTGTCCATGGATTCTTCCTTAGTTCAAAATTTATTGAACAATTGAACATAACAGGGCATCATGTCAATGTAACCTCGCGAAAATAGCTGACCCCTGCTGACAGCCCTGTGTCAGGACAGGGCATGAATGTAGAAACTATGTGCACTCGCCAAAGGAGGAGATGCGTTGAAATCGGCCCCGATTGCGCTTAATTCCTGGGCATGACCCTGCCCCTGCCCCATCCCACCGCCGACCAGATCAGCCTGCCGAACGTGCTTGCCGTGCTCGGCGATCCCACGCGGCTGGCCATCGTGCGCTATCTCGCCAGCAAAGAAGGCGTGCCGCTGAACTGCAGCCAATTCCTCGATCTCGGCTCGAAGACCAATCTGAGCTATCATTTGGCCAAGCTGCGGGAGGCCGGCGTGACCCGCGCCGAGGTGGTCGGCACCAGCCGGCTGATTACACTGCGCCGCGACGACCTCGATGCCCGCTTTCCGGGCCTGCTCGACAGCGTCATTGCAGCTACCGTCGACGATACTGCACTGCCCGCAGTCGGCGCCAACGAGATCGAAATCCACGCCTGAGGCTGTTCCTCGCCCCGTAACGGGGAGAGGACCAAAATCCTGCCAGGCCCTTCCCGACCAGTCATTCGACCCCAACGGAGCTAACCATATGCGCATTGCGGTCCTCGCCGATATCCACGGCAACGTCCTCGCCCTGGACGCCGTGCTCGACGATCTGCGGCAACGCGGCGGCGCCGACCTTGTCGTCAATCTCGGCGATTGCGTCTCCGGCCGCTCTGGCCGCGCGAAACCATGGAGCGGCTTGAAGCGCTCGCCCTGCCGACGGTGCGCGGCAATCACGACCGCCGCGTCGCCCGCGACACCGCCGATGAAACCATGTGGCCGTCCGACCGCTACGCGCAGGAACGGTTGACATCGGCTCAGCGCGAAGCGTTGTTCGCCTTGCCCCTCACGCTGGAGATCACCCCTGGCGTGATCGCCTTCCATGCCCGGCCCGACCACGACGAAAAATATCTTTCCGATACGATAGCCGACGGTCAGCTGGTGCGCGCGCCGCTGGCCGCCATCAAGCGACGGCTGGGCGCGCTCGATCCCGCTTGCCGCATCGTGCTGTGCGGCCATAGCCACCGCAGCGAGCTGATCCGTATCCCCGACGGCCCGGTCGTCTTCAATCCGGGCAGCATCGGCTGTCCCGCCTATGACGATTCGACACCACCGGCGCATGTTTCCGAGCAAGGCTCTCCGCATGCACGCTACGGCATCGTCCAACTGGGTGAGCCGGGCCGCCCCGACCGCTTCGAGGCCATCGCCGTCGATTATGACCACGAGGCGGCGGCGCGGCAGGCCGAACAGGCGGGACGGCCGGAATGGGCCCACGCGCTACGCACCGGATTTATGCCAGGCTGAACGCGGAACGCGTTCAGCCCGGCTGAGCGAGGCACGAGCTCATGCCAGGCTGAGTGAGCTCATGCCGCCCGGCTGGACCGTCTTCATGCCAGGGTCGCATTTTCGGGCTTACATAGCGCCATGTCGTCCCTTATAAAATCGAGCTGGCGTCCGGTGGCGTTTCCGTACCTGGCCGCGCCTTCGGTAATGCATCTATCGCCCACGGCCAAAATGATGAGGCGCACAGTTACGCTCCGAACGACGCTGTACGCGCTGATTGCCGCCCCTCTCCTGCTGGCTGCGCTGCCGGCCACGGCCGAGGAGGCGCCGGTCGTTTCCATCGTGACCGACCTCGCTCCAGGCGATCTCCTGAACGTCCGCGCCACGGCATCGGCGATGGGCAAGATCCAGGCTCGACTGCCGAATGGTACGAGCGTCAACAATCTCGGCTGTAATGACGTCAATGGCTACCGCTGGTGCAAGGTCGCGGAGATCGACAACCCGCAACTGACCGGATGGGCCCCCGCGCGCTACCTGAACCCCGAGAATCCGGCGGCCGTTGCGGATGCGGATACCGAAACGGCCGGCGAAGGCACAGCCCCAGCCGGGGCCTCGAACCCGGCAACCGCAGATCAGCCGCTGCCGGACCTGACGGCGCGCCTGGGCGCGACCGGTCCCGAAACCATGATGACGGCGGCTGAGGCAATCGGCAGGGCCGCCATCGAGGATGCCTTGGCGCTCGCTGCCAGCGGAAATCCTTCGACGGGGGAGATGCAGGTGTCCGCAGCGACGGAGCCCGTCCAGAGCCGCGCCGCCAATACGGCGCCTCCGGCCGACGCCCAAACCGTTGCGCGGCTGCAGCCGCCAGGGCCGCCAGTCCCTGGTGCCCGCAACGAGATTCCTTGCGCGCGCTATGTCGGCCAGCCGATGACCAGATGCGGAGCCAATGTCGAGCGGCTGGCCGACGGCAAAGCCAATGTGACGGTGACCTGGCCCGACGGCGGCACGCGCGTCATCAGCTTCGCCGCCGGCCTGCCGACCAGTTCCGATGCATCAGGCGAATTCCGCTTCACCCGCGAAGGCACCCTGAACATGATCCGCGTAGGCGTCTCCGAACGCTTCGAGATCACGGATCAGTTGGCTGGATTAGGGAATAAGGCAGTAGGGCAGTAGGGTAGTATGTTTAAAGGCGCTCGAACCTCTGCCCTACTGCCCTACTGCCCTACTGCCCTACTCCCCTACTCCCCTACTCGCATTTTAGGGGGTTACATCAGGCAAAACTCTTCCCTATAAGGCCCTCCTAGCCTGATACCAGAATCGCGAGCACAACCGGCCGGGTCTTCCCGTCCGGTTTTTCGTGCAAGCCGCCTGCCGAACGGACCCTCGATATGCCAAGACGCACCGACATCAAGTCGATCCTGATCATCGGGGCCGGCCCCATCGTCATCGGCCAGGCCTGCGAGTTCGACTATTCCGGCACCCAGGCCTGCAAGGCGCTCAAGGAAGAGGGTTTTCGCGTCATCCTGGTCAATTCCAATCCGGCCACCATCATGACCGACCCGGAGCTGGCCGACGCCACCTATATCGAGCCGATCACGCCGGAAGTGGTGGCCAAGATCATCGCCAAGGAACGGCCCGACGCGCTGCTGCCGACCATGGGCGGCCAGACCGCCCTCAACACCGCTCTGTCGCTGCGCCGCATGGGCGTGCTCGAGCGCTACAATGTCGAGATGATCGGCGCCGACGCCACGGCAATAGACAAGGCCGAGGACCGCGCGCTGTTTCGCGAGGCGATGAAGAAGATCGGCCTGGAAACGCCGAAGTCGATGCTGGCCAACGCCACCGACGTCAAGAACGCCGACCGCAAGACGCATGAGGCCGAGCGCGCCGCGTTGAAGGCCGAGAAGCCCGAAAACCTCGACGCCGCCCTCGACGCGCTGGAAACCCGCTGGAACCTCGGCGAGGGCGACCGCAAGCAGCGCTATATCAGCCATGGCATGGCGATCGCCGCACAGGCGCTCGACCATGTCGGCCTGCCCGCCATCATCCGCCCGTCCTTCACCATGGGCGGCACCGGCGGCGGCATCGCCTACAACCGCGCCGAATTCTACGAGATCGTCCAGTCCGGCCTCGATGCCTCGCCGACCACCGAAGTGCTGATCGAGGAAAGCGTGCTCGGCTGGAAGGAGTATGAGATGGAGGTCGTCCGCGACAAGGCCGACAACTGCATCATTGTCTGCTCGATCGAGAACATCGACCCGATGGGCGTGCACACCGGCGATTCGATCACCGTCGCCCCTGCCCTGACCTTGACCGACAAAGAGTATCAGATGATGCGCAACGCCTCGATCGCGGTGCTGCGCGAGATCGGCGTTGAGACCGGCGGCTCCAACGTGCAGTTTGCCGTCAACCCGGCCGACGGTCGCCTGGTGGTCATCGAGATGAACCCGCGCGTCTCGCGCTCGTCGGCTCTCGCCTCCAAGGCGACCGGCTTTCCCATCGCCAAGATCGCGGCAAAACTCGCCGTCGGCTACACGCTGGACGAGCTGGAAAACGACATCACCGGCGGCGCGACACCGGCCTCCTTCGAGCCGTCGATCGATTACGTCGTCACAAAAATCCCGCGCTTTGCCTTCGAGAAATTTCCCGGCGCCGAGCCGGTGCTGACCACGGCAATGAAGTCGGTCGGCGAGGTCATGGCCATCGGCCGAACGTTCCAGGAATCGCTGCAGAAGGCGTTGCGCGGACTGGAAACCGGCCTCACCGGCCTCGACGAGATCGAGATTCCCGGCATCGCGCACGGCGCGGCCAGCCACGCGGACGATCGCAACGCCATTCGCGCCGCGCTGGGCACGCCGACGCCCGACCGGCTGCGCATGGTGGCGCAGGCGATCCGCATGGGCACCTCGCTCGAAGACGTGCACGCCATGTGCAAGATCGACCCGTGGTTCCTCGAACAGATCGCCGGCATCCTGGCCATGGAGGACCGCATCCGCGAACACGGCATTCCTGGGGATGCCGCCAATCTGCGCATGCTGAAGGCGATGGGTTTTTCCGATGCCCGCCTCGCGTCGCTGGTCAGGAAAGACGTCGAAGAGATCCAGAAGATACGCGACAAGCTAGACGTTCACCCCGTCTACAAGCGCATCGACACCTGTGCCGCCGAATTCGCCTCGCCCACCGCCTACATGTATTCGACCTATGAGGTGCCTTTCGCCGGCGCGCTCGCCAACGAGGCGCAGGTGTCGTCGCGCCGCAAGGTCGTCATCCTCGGTGGCGGCCCGAACCGCATCGGCCAGGGCATCGAGTTCGACTATTGCTGCTGCCACGCCGCCTTTGCGCTGCGCGACGCCGGCTTCGAGGCGATCATGGTCAACTGCAATCCGGAGACCGTCTCGACCGACTACGACACTTCGGACCGGCTCTATTTCGAGCCGCTGACGCCGGAGGACGTGCTGGAGATCCTGCGCGCCGAACAGGCCTCAGGCGAGCTGGTCGGCGTCATCGTCCAGTTCGGCGGCCAGACGCCGCTGAAGCTGGCCGATGCGCTGGAGAAGGCCGGCATTCCGATCCTCGGCACCTCGCCCGACATGATCGATCTGGCCGAAGACCGCGACCGCTTCCAGAAGCTGTTGCACAAGCTCGGCCTCAGCCAGCCGAAGAACGGCATCGCCTATTCGGTCGAGCAGGCCCGCCTCGTCGCCGGCGAGCTCGGCTTCCCGCTGGTGGTGCGCCCGTCCTATGTGCTGGGCGGCCGCGCCATGCAGATCATCCACGACGAGAGCATGCTGCAATCCTACCTGCTCGACACCGTGCCCGGCCTGGTGCCGGAGGACATCAAGCAGAAATACCCCAACGACAAGACAGGCCAGATCAACACGCTCTTGGGCAAGAACCCGTTGCTGTTCGACACTTATCTGTCAGGCGCCATCGAGGTCGATGTCGACTGCCTGTGTGACGGCAAGTCGACCTTCGTCTCCGGCATCCTGGAACACATCGAGGAGGCCGGCATCCATTCGGGCGACAGCGCCTGCTCGCTGCCGGTGCATTCGCTGCCTTCGGAGCTTGTCGACGAGTTGGAGCGCCAGACGGCGGCGCTTGCTCGCGCGCTCAATGTCGGCGGGCTGATGAACGTGCAATATGCGATCAAGGACGGCACCGTCTATGTGCTGGAGGTAAACCCGCGGGCGTCGCGCACCGTGCCTTTCGTCGCCAAGACCATCGGCCGGCCCATTGCGAAAATTGCCGCCCGCATCATGGCCGGCGAGAAGCTGGAAGACGCCTTCGCCCATTACGGCGCCATGCCCGATCCCAGAAATCCCGGCCACATCGCGGTCAAGGAAGCGGTGTTCCCCTTCGCCCGCTTCCCCGGCGTCGACATATTGCTCGGCCCGGAAATGCGCTCGACCGGCGAAGTCATGGGCCTCGACCGCGACTTCGCGCTGGCCTTCGCCAAGAGCCAGCTCGGGGCGGGTGTTGATCTCCCCCGCGCGGGCACGCTGTTCGTCTCGGTGCGCGACGAGGACAAGAAAGGCATCCTGCCGGCGGTCAAGCGCCTCGCCGGCCAAGGCTTCAAGGTGCTCGCCACGTCAGGCACCGCGCGCTTCCTCGCCGAAAACGGCGTCGCCGCCGAGAAAATCAACAAGGTGCTGGAAGGCCGCCCGCACATCGAAGACGCCATCCGCAACCGCCAGGTGCAGATCGTCTTCAACACCACGGACGGGCAAAAGGCGGTGTCGGACTCCAAATCGCTGCGCAGGGCGACGCTGATGCAGAAAGTGCCGTATTACACGACGCTGTCGGGTGCGGCTGCCGTGGCGGAGGCGATTGCGGCGCTGCGGGCGGGGAGTTTGGAAGTGCGGCCGCTGCAGGAGTATTTTGCCTGAGGGCACTATTGAATGCCAACTAGCGTGCCAGAAATTGCTTCGTATTATCTATAACCTCTACCAAATTCTGGATTGGAGCTATCTCCCACGTCTGGATGAACGCTCTGGACAGAAACAGATTCAACTGTCCTGGCTGTGTCGTCGGTGGCAGCTTTGAACCATCTACTTCCTTGGCTTTGTTGAGAACGGAAAATTGAATCTGGCGAAGATAGTATATGTCGTTATATAGAAAGTTTAATATGTCACAAGATCGAAACATAACGTTTAAAGATAATTTTCCATCTCTGTATTTAAAATCTCCACTCGTAGGGCACGGAACGTAGCCAGGCCATCTTTTATTGTACAAATCAGACGGTCTAAAGAAAGTAAAAACATGGGTACTGGCACGCGGAAATGCAGAGACTTCACTTATTAGCTTTTCAATTTGGTTGATGGCATTCAATGGGACGGGTCTCGAAGTCGTGTCCGGAAAGTTCTCCAGCCGGCTGCGATAGCTAGGTTTGCTAACTCGGTCCTTCTCCGAGGTATAGACGCGAGCCGTTCTTTCTATCGCCTTTATTCCTCGAATACCAAGTAGCTCACCGTACTCGTAACGTCGTTCAGAGAAATACGTAAAGCTCTCCGACGAATACGGTATAAATATAACCAGCGGGCTGATCTCCAGAGATCTCTTGACGCGCTTGCCGTGCAAAAAAACTTCGGAGATCGCCTCACAGCAGGCGTCAGTTTCCGATTTTGACGTTATTGCGTATGTCATTAATTATTTCTTTTGCAGGTGAACACATCAGAACGACCAAGGCCAGACCGAAGAAAAACATCGATGTGACAGTTCCCCTCTTTGTGACATTATACATCTTCTTCAAATTAACCTGCCGATAATTTTGCAAAAGGTACAAAATAAATACCTGTTGAAGGTCCTCCTTTAGTAGGACTTTGCAGTCTAAAGATCCCGAAATAGCCTTCAAGAAATCCCTAAAATTTCTCCTAACATCATCGACCGCTGCCTCCTTATCCTCATGCCCGAACAGAACGTCAAGATCGTCAACAATATCACCGGAAACCGTGTATCTGTAGTACCAGCTTTTAATGTCAGCGGCTTTTCTATAAGGATGATTTTTCTCTGAAACTTGAGTGTACATCACGATCAGGCGGCATGCTGTAATTCCAAGTACTATTAGGCCTAAGCCAAGAAAGAAAACAAAATATTTAGATCCCCCAACTGAATTAACTATTGCCGCCGCAGCAGCAACAAAGGATAGCATTCCCAACGCAGCCTGAAACAATTTACCGCGCTGGTCTTCATACCAATCGTGGCGGCCAACGGCGTATTCAATCATGCGATAGGCTCTATCTTGCAAATCGCTAGTTGCGCCGAGTTCATATTCGGCAGCGACCTCAGATAATTTTTTGCGAATTCGAGGCTGCATAGTTGGCCTTTGATGCGAGTGTATAGATGAGTCTCGATGTCGATTAGAGCATACAAGACGCGTCACCACATCCACATATTGTTATCGAGGTAGCGTCCCATAAACTCGCGGTTGATCATGTGGTTAGCGTTGCTGCTGTCCTTGGCGAAGTCGCGTTGTGGCCGAGCTGCATCTCGCCGCCGTCCTCGACCAACGTCAGCTCGAAAAGGGAACGGTCGCTCCCCTCACGCCACCGCCACATACTCAATCTTGATATCGAACTCCATCGGCCATGACGCCACCGGCACGAAGCTGCGCGCCGGTGGGTTCGTCGAAAATACTTCGCATAGACCCGGTTGATGGCGTTGTAGAAACCGGAATTGACGGCATAGATGCGCACATTACCACGCTGTCGAGCGAGGTGCCCACCGCTTCCAGGCAATGTTTCAGCGCCTTCAGCGACGCCTCGGTCTGCGTTTCGATGTCGCCGCGCACCATCTCGCACGTTGCGAACGCCAGTGCCGTCACCCCGCCTCAGTTGAGAAACCCAATAAACCGTCCCGCGAAAAGCACCGACATCCAGAGCACCAGCGAGAGCACAGCCAGGATGGTGACCGTCCCGCTGGCCGGCTCGTCACCGCCTTTTGCGCGGCGCATGAAGATGAGGAAGTTGGCGCCGGCGAGGAGGATGAGCGTCATCTTGGTGAGGAAAATCGGCATCGCCGCATACTCGCTCGCCCTGACTGAAAAGAGCAGCGACCCCGTGACAAGCGCGCCGGCAAATGCGGTAAATGCGGTGCGGCGCAGCAGCGCGACGAATGGCGCCTGCGGCAGCGAGCGGAAGGCGCCCAAGATCCTGAGATCCATGAGCCAGACGCTGGTCAGCAGCGCGCCGATCGACATGATGTGCAGCGCATTGACGATGGGGTAAGCGATGAAGGAGGCTTTCAGTCCCCGCACGAAGGCGAGTTGCTCGATGCCGGCGAGAAACTCGTCCATTCAGGCTGGCGGCACGCGGTCGGGATAAACATCATACGTCTTGCCGCCGACGATGATCCGGACTGCTTTCATGCGCTTTTCTTTCTCGTCGAGCGAGCGGTTGCCGATCGCGGTCACCTCGTCGCCGACCTTGGCAACCTCCTCGGTGAAGCCGGCGGCAATCGTTCGGGACGGCGGCGCCATCTCCACCCGCCAGACCTCTCCGTCCGCGTCGACGTCCAGCGTGGCGTGCGGATTGCCGATATAGATGGCCGTGATTTTGCCCCGGAGTTCAAAAAAGCCGTCCTCGGTCCACGACCAGCCGTGATGGGCGTAAGCCGCGGTGCCGGCAGCAAGGATCACTGCCGCTGCCAGCGTGACGTTCCGAATCCCGTTGAAAGGTGACTGCATCGCTCGCCTCCTCGGCTCATCCCGTCAGTATTCGAGAGTAGGTCGCGGCGCGGTAACGTCAAATCACATCGGTGCGAAAGGCAGTTGGCGGAGCTGCCGATCTCCGGGGAGATGCCCGGCAGGACAGAGGGGGGTGCTGTCCCTCCGGCCTGTCAGCCCATCGCAGCCAAGCCCTCCGGCTGATTCCCGGCTGGGAATGGCTGAAGTTGGAGATCCGTCCCACCCCCCTCTGTCCTGCCGGACATCTCCCCCGCAAGGGGGGAGATCGGATGTGAGGGCGCAGCGCCAACCTGGAAGCGATTGTCCCGCGGAATGAACGGTCCGGTCTTGCTTATGACGTATATGCACGCCATGTTCGGCCCGCCGCTCTTCTTCTCCATCGGATGAAGGTCGGAGACTTAACACCTGAACGAGGCAAACCATGAGCAGTATTAGAGACCGTCAGGAAGGCTTCGAAAAGAAGTTTGCGATGGACGAGGAGACGAAGTTCAAGGCCATGGCGCGCCGTAACAAGCTGCTCGGCCTATGGGCCGCCGAAAAGCTCGGCAAGACCGGCGAGGACGCCGACGCCTATGCGAAAGAGGTGGTGCGCGCGGACTTCGAAGAGGCAGGCGACGACGATGTGTTCCGCAAGATACGCGCCGATCTCGACGCGGCGGGCGTCGCCCAGTCGGATCATCAGATTCGCAGCGCCATGGCCGAACTGTTGGTGACCGCGGTCGAGCAGATCAAAACCAGCTGAGAGCAGCGCCAGCTTAAAGCGCATCGCGACGCGCTTTAAGTTCTTGTTTTATGCATGTCGTTATCCCAAAACCGCTGCGCACCCTCGGGTCAGGCCCGAGGGCATGCTTTTGGGCGACATGCATTAGCTGTGGGCGGCCACCAAATCCTTTATGCGCTCTTCGTGCATCCGCAGCGTCGGTAGCGTCTTCTTGGCGAATTCCTTCAGCGCCGGGTCTTCGCCTGACCGCGCATAGGTGGAAAACAGCGCCAATGCCTGCTTGTGCGCCTCGGTCTGCAGGATGATGTATTTCGCCTGGAATTCATCGCCGTCGAGGGTCTTTAGCTGGTCCAGCATCGCCTGGTCTTTCGGCAACAAAGCGGGGCCGCTCGGTGTCACCGAGGCGGTGGTCTGGCTCTGTTCGAGAGCTGCCTTGAAGTCCTCACCAGCCTTGGTGTGATCTTTGACCATCAACGAGGCGAAATCCTTCACATCGGCGGCGACATTCTTTTGTTCGGCCAGCTTGCTGCTTTCAATCTCGAACCGGTTGGCGCTGGGGACGGTTTTGGTAAAGGTCTCGGTGTCGACCTTGGTTCCGGCGACAGCAGGTATATCGGCCGGCGCGGCGGACTGGGCGAAGGCCGTCGGCGCGGCGGCAAGCAGGGCAAGTGCTGCAATGGCAAGATGCGGTCTCATTGGAACCTCCGGGGTTTCATGTGTCCTCGGAGTTCCAACGCGACTCAAGCGGCGAAGTTGCGCGGAGATTGGAGCGTCCTCCCTTCTCCCCCTGTGGGAGAAGGTGGCCTCGCGCAGCGAGGTCGGATGAGGGGTGTTCCAGCTTGGCGTTACGCCCACTCACAACCGCCCATCAACGCCGAGACGGCGCACAATTGCCAGCGCCTCATTTCTTCCAACACCCCTCAACCGTCTCGGCGCTAACGCGCCGATCCACCTTCTCCCACAACAAGGGGAGAAGGCAGAGCCCGCCTCAGTGGCAGCACGCGCCGGCATACTGCAGCTGCTCGTCCCAGTTCGGCCGGCCCTCCGGCGTGAAATCCATCAGGTTCCACAAGGGCTCGCAAGTGCCGATGGCGCGCGGATCCTGGCCGGGTTCGGACGGCGCGAAGCCGAGCTCGGAACTCCAGAAATGGCGGATGCCGTCGGCATCGCGATGGAACACCGACAGCATCGGCAACTGCGCGCCATCGTCGGCCTCGGCGTGGTAGTCGCGCTTGAAGCTGTTGCCGGCCGAGGAGACCAGCCGCATGTTCGTCCAGCCGCGGTCGCGGCCAAGCGTGATCAGGTTTTCGAGCGCGGTCTTGCCCACCACGGCGAAATTGAAGCCGGCGGCCTCCAGATGGCCAATGGCGCCATCGAACTGGTCGAGCAGCGCCGTGCAGGACGGGCATGGCTGGTCGGCCCGCGCGAGCTTGGCCGTGCCGCCGCTTGTCGCCACATCGCGCGTCTCCTGCGGATGGCGCGGAAACATCATCGAGTAGACGATCAGCGTGTCCTTGCCAGGCGAGAACAGCTCCGACAGTTTTATGCGCGCCGGCTTGGCATCGGCGCCAAGCCCGTCGAACACATAATCCTCAGGCACCAGCCCGCCCTTGGGCAGCGCGCGGCGGGCGACGGCCACATCCTCCATGGCGCGGCGCAGCTCGATCTCCTTCTGCAAAAGGGTTTCGCGGGCGGCGCGGTATTCCTGGGATTCGTTGGGAAAGGTGATCATCGTCATCTCCATCTGTGGGGATTTTGACGACGCGCGCCAAGGTTCCGGCAACGCGCCTTGCCTCTCAAGGACGCATGGCGAAGGACGGTTCCGACATTTTTTTGCGCACACAGGCGGCAGAAGACCCCCTCACCCGGATTGCCAACCGAATTGCGAAAGGCAATTCGGGGCAATCCGACCTCTCCCCTCGGGGAGAGGTCGGATTGCCCCGAAT
>NZ_RZPG01000050.1:0-19816 GCF_004022765.1 Mesorhizobium sp. M6A.T.Cr.TU.014.01.1.1 | reverse complement strand
TCGCGAAGATCATTGGAAAGGGGTCGAGTCATCAGATGCTGGCCTCCACTCCAGCCAGCATCTTGAATCACAAAACCCACAAATCTGGAATCCCCTTCGATTCCATCAAGCCGTGAACCGCTCTAGTCCTCGCGTTGGGCCAGAGTGAACTTCAAATCGGATTAAGCCAAAGGGGCAACGTCAGCATGAGAACCTGATCGTCACCGGCCAGACCGGAACCGGCAAGTCGTGGCTGGCCTGCGCCTTCGGCCGGCAAGCGGCACGGCTCGATCATTCCGTGCTCTATGTGCGCGTGCCGCGCCTGTTCGAGGATTTGGCGCTCGCCCGTCTCGACGGCCGCTTCCCACGCCTCATTGACAAGCTCACCCGCGCGCAACTGCTCATCCTGGATGACTTCGGAACCCACTCCCTCACCGACCAACAGCGCTTCCATCTGTTCGAAATCTTCGAGGAACGCTATCGCCGCAAATCCACCCTGATCACGGCCCAGGTCCCGGTGGCCAGATGGCATGACCTGGTCGCATAACCATCTCAGCGGAAGGCCTCGGTGCATGTCGTTCCGCAGTGTAGACCTGCAGTTTCGTCGGTTCGTCCGCGCGATTTGACGGGAGCAAATCTTTGAGAAAGAACCGTCCCCGGCTTGTCCTGACGAAGATCGATGTGGTGTTATTTAGGATGTCGATGCTTAAGCGAGCCTGCATCGACTTCTGAGGAGTGCGACTAAGTCCCGTTGCCGGAAAGAGTCCGTCGTCAATCCCATAGTTTACAAGCGCACGCGCCTTCAGGGGGCGTCCGTGTTTCCGAAGAACGGTCTCCGCGACCCACAGGTAAGTTACATCTTCCAAGCGCGCACGTTGTCCCCAAACTACAATTACTCATAGCAACTTTGACGTGCCCCACCACCAACGACGAACGCAATCCACTGAATTCTCGACTAACTCGTAGCATTGGGATTTTCTCAAGCCGGCACGTTCATTTCCGTGGTGTTTGGCGTCGCCCTCTGAGCGGAACCACCCCCGTAGTATATCCACCCGGAATTTCGGCTTCCAGGAAGTCGATAAGGCACTCCCGATTTACTCTGGCAGTGCGCTGGTCGCCTTCCATCGCCATAGGACCTTCATGGAAGCAGCCGGTCCGGTTCTGCAGCGATCGAGCAAGATAGATGCCGTTCAGTTGGCGACGCATCTGGGCGCAACGAAGTTGCTTGCCGCTCCCCAAAGCTGACACGCGACTGCGGCGCCGCGTTGAGCTTTGCGCAAGAAGAAGTCCATTTGCGGGCGACGAAATCAGCTTCGTCGCCGCCATGGAAGCAGATTTGTCCGGCGATAGAGCTGTCTGGTTGGATTCAGGCCAGCCATCGCCTTGGGCTTCGTCCATTTCGTCATTGCCCTGCCAGGAGAAGGCGACATTGTTGCCGTCCCGTGTGGCTGCGCTGGCTGACATCATAGCCCGGATGGCGCTTCGTGCGGTCATCGATCGCCGTCGCGCGAGGCTTGCCGGTTTTGCTCAGATGGCCGTCGACGGCGATGTGCGGCGTGACCTTGCGCTCGCCCTTGATGAACTGGCGCACGTCATAGGCCTTGTCGGTGCCCAGTGTGATGCGCCGCCGCGACGGTCTGCGGTCCAACATGGCGAGAGCGGCATGACGCTCGGCTGTGCCCGTGGCCTGGGTAATGCCGCCATTAACCGCAAGCCCATGACGGTTTTCCATCAGTGCATGCTCCAGATAACAGAGCTTCGCCGGCTGCCCGTCGCCTTGTAAAGCCGCGCCTGCGGATCGCTCGTGCTCTGATGTGTGTCGTTGGAGCGCTTCTCCTTATGAAAGCCGCGCTCGGCGTTACGCCCGCCCCATCCGGGCCGTTATCCCCGTCCTTGCGGCGGCAGCTCTTGATCGAAGCCCAGGCCTCGATCAGCGTCCCGTCCACCGAGAAATGATCCGACGACACCCTTGGCTGAGCAAGCACCGCGCGCAGAAACTTGACCGCGATCTCACCTTCCAACAGCCGATCCCGGTTCTTGGTGAAGCTCGAATGATCCCAGCCCGGATCGTCAACACCAAGCCCTACGAACCAGCGGAACAGAAGATCAAATTCCATCCGCTCCAATACCCGACGTTCCAAGCGAATACCGTAGAAGGCCTGCAACAGCATCGCACGTAGCAAACGTCCCGGCGCGATCGACGGGCGGCCGAGCCCGGGCGGATAAAGCACCGCAAAATCGCCGTCCATCGCCGCAAGAGCCGCGTTCACGATCTCCCGCAGGCGCCATTCGAAACAAATCAGTCTAGCAGACACAACAACGCCTTTGTCGCTGGCTCGCCGGTTATTCACCCTGTTCCAAGTTACGCTGTATCTAGCGGTGAATTTTGCTGCAAATGCCAACGTCGCATGTCAAGATGGGTTGGGTAAAGGGTGGGGATTGCAAATGCACACGGCAATGAGCCAGAAACTGGCGAGCTATGGCCAGTGGACGTATCGCGGTGCGTGGGCACTTGAAATCGTTGCGGCGATCATCGGTCTAGCGACCGGCGTCGCCCTGAGTTACCGCGGCTTTGTTGCCAATGAGGCGGCGGACTCAATGGACCTTGTCCTTGCAAGTGCCCCTTTCTTTATGATTGCGATTGCTGAGCTGACGAAAATCCCAATCGCCACGCTTCTGTTCGGCGCCTCGTGGTTTTGGAAACCTGTTATCCTGGCGTTTCTACTCGTATTAGCCGGCATCACTTTTGAGACAGTCCTTCTCGGATTGGAGCGTGCCAGCACGATGCGCGAGGTGCAGTATGCCAACTTCGCCAACCAAACTAAGGCACTCCAGCAAGAGCTCGAGACTCTCAAGACGACAGGCGAGAGCTTGCGAAACACTGACGACGAGGCCAAGGCTAGAAGCGATCTGGAGCAGCTCAGTGGATTGGCGGACACCGAGCGCAACAAATTGCGTGCACGGATAACAGAGGTTGACGAAGAGCTGCAGGCGGCAACTACCCTTTCGCCGGCGGCGGCTCGAGCCAAAGATTACCTTGAGGAGAAACAAGCAGCGCTGAGCGCGCTGGTGGAACGGCGCGATCGAGAGATCAAGGACGCCGTGGAGCAGTTCGAGCGACAGCGGGATAGCTACGTTGATCGTATAAAGAGCGCACGCGAAACAGGCGACCTTGCATCAGTACAGCGCAACGAAGAAGGGCTGAACAAGCTAACTAACCCGCGGCCTAAGAAGGAGGCCGAATTCGCGCCGAAATTGGCCGAATTGGAGCCCGCAGTCGCCGCGGCCCGCGCAGAATATGAGAGGCTGCGAAAAGATAGTCCTCCGATGACCCCCCAAGATAAGCAGCGCCTTGAGGCTAGGCGCAACGATCTGGAGAAACTCTACGATGGCACGGCTGCCGATTGGGATGGTAAGCTTGACGAGGCGCGTACTGCGCTAGCGGCCGCCCAGGAAGCCGCGACACGCAAGTCAGAGACGCTCGCCAAAAACCAGCAGCGGCAAGAAGCCATCGCGACGGAACTGAACCGCCTGGAAACAGAGCGCCTCCCGATCGCTCGCAACGATCAGATCCGTAGGCTGGCAGCTCGCTGGTATGGCGTGAAGCCGGAAGACGTTACAGACCCTCAGGCCGGCACGGTATCGACGATCTGGTTCGCCTCGCTTGCATTCATCGCCGCATTGGCGGGGCCGATCACGGCGATGGTTGCGCTGGCCCTACAACGCATCGGCGCACAGCCCGAAGTTCAACGTGATAGCAAACTCTCGCGTTTGCTACGCCGATTGTTGCTACGCTGGCGGTGGCGCCGTGTCCGGAAGGTGTCCGTGCAGGTGCCGGTCGACAGAGAAGTCGAAAGGCGCGTCGAGGTTCCCGTGGAAGTCGAGAAGGTCGTCAAAGAGATCCTCTATGTTCCCATCCTTACTGACGACCCCGAAGCGTTACGCCGGGCATTGGATCGGGAACTGGCCCCGGAAGTAGTCGATCTGGTGAAGGTCTCTGCAAAAGGGCAATACGACCGAATGGAGAAGGCCCTAGAAGGTGAATTGCAGTTAGATTTTGACGAGCCGACACCGGGGGCTAAACGGGGTAGTAGACGTGCTCGTACGACATAACACCAAGCTTCTCGAACAAGCGATCGATCTGCAGATCAAACGGTCGGCTATTCCAACTCTGCAGGCAGAAGCAGCTGCGCACGACCAGATCGCTCGTGCCAACGCATTTCGGCGAATGGCTAGCGGCGCTGCCATCGCAATGGCCGCAATTGGGATCGGGGTGGGGATATGGCTGGTCTTTGATCGCGACCCGACGGTGATCCAACCGGAGCCGCCGGTCGCTCAAAATCAACCGTTAAACCCGAACGAGAACCAGCCAAATGAGACGAAGAAATCAGAAGACAGAATTCCGGGTGGCGAGACAATCGCCGAGGAGGGAAAGGCAGACAAGCTGAAGTCACCGCCAATCGAGCAGCCGATGCTGCCGCCCTCAGACCCAGCCAATCCAGATACGTTCGATTTCGTAAAGTTCGCCAATCGCCAAGTGGCCTACGCTCGCAGCACTTGGCAACTCGAGTCCGGTCATCATTTTGACAGTGAGAAAGCTCCAACTTGGGACAGCGCTTGGTGCTACACGCGGAGGCTGGCAAACACCGGAGTCGAGGTTCAGGTAAGTCTTGCCAACAGAGCCTCACCTACATCGAAGCCGCAGGCACCGGTGTCATCAATCGAGACACTTGCGTCGGTGGGCCTTGACGACAATTCGGCGCGAGAACTCGCCAGCCATTGCCTGTGGCTCGACGAGGCCAGTTTCGCGCCAAGCGATTTCGACATGGACCTTGAGCGGAAAGAAGCAGCTGCCGCGACCCAAGAACTGTCTGTGCAGGACGGATGGGACGCGATCGGTAACGATTTGCCGGGTATGCCCGCTTGGAATGTCTCGCTTGAACAGTGTCGGGCCCAATGCGAAGCAGATCAGCGCTGCTTAGCACTCACCTACGATAAGAAGCACGCCGCCTGTTTCATGAAAGACAATGGTTCGATTCTGGTTAGGAGTCCTGACGCAGTGATGGCGGCGAAGGGGGCCATCCAGGCGAATCTCCAGTACTCCAGCCTCGTTTTCGCCAAGGACACAGTGGTCGTCGGGGGCGCTTACGCGAATGTGCGGAGCAGCTATGCCGACTGCATACTGGCCTGCGCCGCTGATCAGAGATGTCTAGGCTTCAATTTTGATGGTCCGAACAAGATGTGTGCCATGCTTGACAACGTGACATCATCCTCTCCGTTCAGGGGCGTGACGTCGGGCGTTAAAGCCACCCGCAGTTAGGGTCTTTGATGTCATCCGCCCAAATGGTCGCGTGGACGAAGGCGTATTGCGCCTTCTTGTCATTGGGCACGCCAGCGATCCAACTCGGATACTCCGGTTCTGCGGCGTCAGTATCGAGTAAGCCACGGCGGCGACCTGCATGTGCCCGCCGTCCCACTAGGCCAGCGCAGGAGCCGATGATAGGATCAACGAAAGAACGGAACCAACGACGAGCGCACCACGCATGTATTCCTCCCCGACGCCGATACTTTGCTGATCTATCAACTGTAGACGACGCGGTAGGTCGAACCTCATCTGGATTCGACAACAAAAGACAAATGGCGCATGATCTTGCCTGGGTTGGGGAAATTCATTCATGGGCGTGCGCGAATTTTCGTGCGTGTTGTGCGCTGTGCTCTTCTCGGGCTTCGTAGCCGACTACTTGAACCATTACGAGTCAGTGACACTCGCGGCTGGCGACGGCGGCCATATAAATCTGCTTCTCCTAACGGCCGATCCGGTCAATCCGAACAGTCAGAACACGCATATCGAGGGCGACGGCGTGCACGCTGCCGCAGTCGTCAATAGATATCGAGGGGTGTCGGCAGCGCCCTCGCAATCGTCACGGGCGGGCGGCGGCGATTTGGATTGCGCAGGCGGCAGGGGGAATACTCCCGTCGTGGTTGGTCCGGTGAAGATCACCAACGGTGATCCCAACAAGCTGGACCGCGATCACCACGGCGTCGGGTGCGAGTAGGGGCGACGGACGTTGGACAGCTCTCGCTACGACAATCGATCTGCCCAATGGCGCAAACGGAGTGGCGCCAAGCTGCGGCGTGTGCACCAATTGGCCGGCATTCCAAAGCGACTGGTCATCGTAACCGTGGCTGCGATGGCGGCCTATGCAACGCAGTTCGTCATGCAGCACTTTGACGGCATGCCTGAGCTCAATCTGGCGAACTGGACCAACACGAGCCCGGCGCCGATCGCCGGTGTTGCGTCGGTGATAGATGGCGACACGATCGAAATTCACGGACAGCGGATCCGCTTTAACGGAATCGACGCGCCAGAAAGCCGGCAGTATTGCGACGACGCCAAGGGCTTCGAATATGCCTGCGGGCGCCAAGCCGCCGAAGCACTGGATGAGTTCCTGGCGGCCTCAAGGCCAGTGCATTGCAGCTTCGTCACCTGGGACCGTTACGGCCGTTTTGTCGGCGACTGCCGGCGCGCCGACAGCGCCGGTGTCGCCGCCTGGATGGTCGAGCACGGCCAGGCGCTCGACTGGTTTCGCTACAGCCACGGCGCGTATGCAGCGCAGCAGACCAAAGCCGAGAAGGCGAAGGTCGGCCTGTGGGTCGGAACGTTTCAGAAGCCATGGGATTGGCGTGCTGAGCATGCGGACAGTCAGCAGCCAGCCGTCAGTCAACCTCTCGGCATCATCAGCCGCCGGCAGGTAGCGCAAAGCTACTCATGTCAGCCGCGGCGGACTTGCTCGCAAATCGGCTCCTGCGACGAAGCCCAATGGTATCTCAGCAATTGCCCATGGGGCCGCAAGTTGGATCGTGATGGCGACGGCGTTGCATGCGAAACGCTCTGTTAGAGAACGACAAACGGCCGTGGAATTTTGGTCGCCTGAACAATTTGGGTGGGGGGTTAAATGGAAATCGGCCGGCGTGCCGCAGCTTCGGCCGCGGCAGTTTTTGCGCTTGCAAGCGCATCATGCACAACGTCCCAAGAGGCGCTGAACAAGAACCCCCAGGCAGTGAGCAAGTCCGCGCTTTGCAGATCATATGCCTCGGCGAGTAGTCAAGGCTTCCGTGACGGTCTCTACACGGAGCTTGCTCGGCGGTCGGTGACGCCACAGCAATGCGCCGACATGATCAGAAAGCAGAACCAGGCGATCGCCACGGGCGTGGCGATCGCTGCGGTAGGCGCCGCCATCGCGGCTTGCTCGAACAACAACTGCGGCGGCGGCGGATATGGCAGGCCGAACTATTATCAGGGCGCCGATTGGGATGAATTCTACAACCAGTACGGCCAATTGGTTTGGGCATGCCGCGACATCTCTAGCGGGCAGTTCGTCGACTATGGCAACTGCTACGGCAAGGCGCAAACGGATTGGCGTTGGCCTGCAAAGTACGCATGAGGACTGAATTTCTTGAAAGAGGGAGGTCTTAGTGGACGACAAATTTTACAATCGCGTTGGCGGTGATCGCATCTCATCGCGTCAAGTCGACGAACTCATCGGACTTGCGCGCGGGCTGGCCGCGGATGGAACCATCAACAAGGCCGAGGTCGAATTCCTTCAAAAATGGTTGGCGGCGAATGCGGAGATCAGCAATCAGCCACTCATCCGAACCTTGTATCGGCGCATCAACGATATCCTCGCAGATGGCATGCTCGATTCGGATGAACACGCCGAACTTCTGGACACGCTAAACAGCTTTTCGAATCGTGATTTCGAACTTGGGGAAGTGCTAAAGCCGACAACGCTGCCACTCTGCAGGCCGGCCCCAACTTTGACCTTCGCCGGCCGGCTATACTGCTTCACAGGCACATTCAATTTCGGTCAGCGAAAATACTGCGAACAGGCCATTGCAGATCGTGGTGGCTTCGCGGGAGGTCTGAGCCAGAAGACAGAGGTTCTGGTGATAGGGGCCTATGCCACCGAATCGTGGAAACATTCGTCATTTGGCGACAAGATCGTCAAGGCGACCGACTGGCGCGACCAGGGATTGCCGATCTCGATTGTGGCCGAGAGCCATTGGGCTAGCTTTCTCTGAGCGGGAGTTCACGGCATGAGCCTTAGACGAGGGTTCTCCCGGCTATGGTGGGCCTTCCCCGACCGGCGTGTTGCCACCATCATCTCCCAGTCGACCTGCTCCGCTCCCTCGGCTGAACGCTGCGTGTTCGCGTCTGCTCTGATGAGGCTGGCATCGACGGCGGGGCCCTCGTTGCCGACGAGACCTTCGTCGATGCAGCGGCGCACCGTAGTCTCGAACAATTCGCGTAGCAGATCGCTATCCCGAAGGCGGCCGTGCCGGTTCTTGGAGAAAGTGGAATGGTCCGGGACATCACCCTCCAGGCCAAGCCGGCAAGACCAGCGATAGACAAGATTGAGATGCACTTCTTCGCAGAGGCGGCGCTCGGGGCGGATACCGAAGCAGTAGCCGACGATCAGCATCGGGATCATCAGTTCCGGATCGAACCAGGTTGCCTGCTACCCTTCCGAAACGAGGGCGACTTGCAGTTATCCGTATTTTGTGAGGTGTATTCGCCGGCGTGTCGTAAACTGATGTTTACTTTATGCGAGTGCATGCGTAATAGTTCGATTGAAGTACATTGCCAAGATGTAGCTTTCGGCTGAGTGGTTGCGGCCGTTTTGGAGCTACGAAAGACATTACGTCCTGGCCTGTCCTCAGGTCGATGGTCGCATGCTCGACGCGTGATGCCCTGTTGACTTGTCTGGAGTAGCCGAATCCCATTTGATGTTTGGATATTTCCTGGGGAGACGAGAGTGGCAAGCACGTCGGCCGGCAGCAACCTCATCCCTGAACCGCTCTCGCGCAAGCTGCGCGTCTTCGCCTTCGACCCCAGTGTGGCGGCGCAGTTCGATATGGCCGGCATCAGCGAGATGACGATCGACGTGCCCTGGGAGCGCAATCTGCAGCCCGGACCGGTTGGCGATTACATCGAGGTCATCGATGCCGATCCGGCGAGCGGTGCCTTCTATCGTCCGGTGGACCTCAACGATCCGCGCGTGCTCGCGCAGCAGGGGTTGCCCCCGTCCGAGACCAACCCGCAATTCCATCAGCAGATGGTCTACGCCGTCGCGATGGCCACCATCGTCCATTTCGAGCGGGCGCTGGGGCGTGTAGCCCTTTGGTCGTCGCACCACGACAAGGGCAGCCCTGAAGAAAGTTTCGTACGCCGGCTGCGCATCTATCCGCACGCCTTGCGCGACCGAAATGCCTTCTACAGCCCGGAAAAGAAGGCGCTGCTGTTCGGCTATTTTCCGGTCGGTATCAAGGACGCGAACAACACCCCAGGCACGCTGGTTTTCACCTGCCTGTCGCACGACATCATCGCCCACGAGACCACGCATGCGCTGCTCGACGGCGTGCATCCACGCTTCAACGAGCCGATCAATCAGGACGTCCTGGCCTTCCACGAGGCCTTTGCCGACATCGTTGCGCTTTTCCAGCACTTTTCCTATCCCGGAGTGCTGCGCGACCAGATTTCGCGCACCCGAGGCAACCTCGCCAACGAGAACCTGCTCGGCCAGTTGGCGCAGCAGTTCGGCCGCGCCAGCGGGCGCGGCAATGCGCTGCGCGACGCGCTCGGGGACATCGACCCCAAGACCGGCAAATGGAAGCCCAAGGAGCCCGACGTTCGCATCCTCGAGCGCACCGCCGAGCCGCACGCACGCGGCGCCATTCTTGTCGCAGCGGTGTTCGGCGCCTTCCTCAAGGTCTATCGCAGCCGCACGCTGGACCTTTACCGCATCGCCACCGACGGTACCGGCGTGCTTCGGGAGGGCGATATCCACCCGGACCTGACCCGGCGGCTGGCCGATGAGGCCGCACGCACGGCGAGCTACGTGCTTCAGATGTGCATCCGCGGCATCGATTATTGTCCGCCGGTGGGGGTAACATTCAGCGATTATCTGCGTGGCGTGATCACCGCCGACTACGACCTCAATCCCGACGATTCCGCCGGTTACCGCTTGGCCTTCGTGGAAAGCTTCCGGCAGTGGGGCATTCACGCCCATGGTGCGCGCAGCACATCGGTCGATACGCTGTTCTGGCCGACCGGCGAGACGGCCTTCGCCGAAATGCCAGAGCGTGACAGTCCGCCGGCCGCAGTGCCCGGTCAGGCTGCGGCGATGGATGAACTCGCCGTCGAGGACTACCAGCGTGCGGAGACGCAGGCAGTTCTATCGCTGCTCAACGACCAGGAATCGACGGCCGGGCCGGACCAGTTGAGCCCTAAACGGCAATCCGCGCGCACAGCCCGCAAGCTCGGTCAGGCAAGTGTCGAACTTGACCGCTACGAGGCCTGGGCGGAGATCGACACCAATGCTGCCATTGTCTGGAACTGGCTGATCGAAGGCGACGGACGGCAGTTCGCCCGCGGCTTCGGCCTTGTGCTGGAGGAAGATGATTCCCCACCCACCGTCTTTCGCTCGCCAACCAATCCCAACCGGGTCGCGGTGGAGGTGCATTCCGTGCGCTTGGCGCTGCGGCGCGGCTTTCGTGATGTAATGGACACCAATCTGCTGATCGAGGTGACGCAGCGCCGTCATGGCTATTTCGACGCGGCCGAGCAGAAGCGCATGGACCGGCGCGGCAACACCAAATTCGTCAGGCCGGGCGACTTCAGTTACCGCGCCGGCTGCACGCTTATCATCAACCCATCCGACCTTTCGGTACGCCGGGTCATCAAGACAGCGGGCACGATCGCCGACGACAAGGAACTCGGTCGCATCCGGAGCTATCTGGGCGGCGGTCTGGAGCCAGCGAACGCCTTCGACAGCGCTCGCCAGTTGCTCAAGGCGCGCGAGCCCTTTGCCCTTTTGCATCGCGACGGGGAGGCCTGACACATGGCCAAGACGACAACCAAGAAGAAGGCTGAGGCCGTTGGAGAGGTTGCGGCGCGGCTCTTGCCCAAACCGGGCGAGGTCATTGTGCGCATGTACCGCATCGGCCATGGCGACTGCTTCCTGCTCGCTTTCGAGGGCGATACTCCCGACAAGCCGGTCTATGTGCTGATCGACTGCGGCTACAAGCCCGGCTCGTCGAAGCTGGTGCATTTCAAGGAAGAACAGGCTCGCAATGTCGTCATCGGCCCCAACAAGGTCAAGGACATCACCCAGAACATCCGCGACGCCACCGGTGGCCATATCGATGTCGCGGTGATCACCCACGAGCACCAGGACCACGTCAACGGCATCAGCGCCAAGAATTTCGCCGGGATTTCCATCAGCGAAACCTGGTTCGCATGGACAGAGAATCCAGAGGACGAGCTCGCCAATGCTTTGCGCGTAAAATTCAAGGATCAACTGATCGGGCTTATGGGCGCCCGCAACCGCCTTGAGGCGGTTGATCCCGACGCCACCGAGAAGATCGACCGGCTGATCGAGTTCGAACTCGGCGGCGAGGACGAGCAGTTCAACGCTGTTAACGCAGTGCAGGCGCTCGGAGCAGCCGCGGCCGGTCTGGAAAACTCTGCTAACAAGCAGTCGATGAAGCTGTTCAAGGATCTCGCCCGCAAGGAGGGCGGGATAAAGTATCTCAGGCCGCATGAGAAGGTCCTCGCGGTCCCTCGCGCCAAGGCGCTGCGAGCCTTCGCGCTCGGCCCGCCCCGGGACGAGGCTTTGCTCGAAAGTCTCGACCCGAAAGGCCGGGAAGAATTTCACGGCGTGGGCCTGGCCTCGTCTGGCAACTATTTCGCGGCGGCGGTGGCCGGCGGCGCAGCGGGCGGCGACTCGCCCTTCGCCAAGCGCTACCGGCTCGACACCGATAAGGCATTCGCCGACCCGCAGCATGGCGCGTTCTTCATCACCAACTACGGCCAGGACGCTCCCGTTGGCGCTGGTGTGGAGCCGTCCACCTCGTCTTCTGCGCCCGAGTGGCGGCGCATTAACAAGGAGTGGCTATATTCGGCCGAGCAGCTGGCGCTCGACATGAACGACGCCACCAACAATGCCAGCCTGGTGCTGGCCTTTGAGCTCGGCAAGGGCGGCAAGGTTCTGCTGTTCGCCGCCGACGCGCAGCGCGGCAACTGGCTGTCATGGGGGCGGAAGAACTGGCGCGACGGCAATGACGTCATAACGACGAAGGACCTGCTGTCGCGGGCCGTGCTCTACAAGGTCGGGCACCATTGCAGCCACAACGCCACGCTGAATGGCAAGATCAGCGACGAATGGGCCAATCTGTCTTGGATGGCGACCGGCGACGCCGCCGGTGAGTTTACCGCTATGATCACCGCGGTGCGCGCTTGGGCGGAAACCCAGAAGGGCTGGGATCATCCGCTGAAGGCGATCAAGGATGAACTTTTAAAGAAGGCCTCCGGCCGCGTGTTTCAGACCGACACCGCCTTTGCCGCAATGAAGCCGGATGACGCGGTCGAGGCCGACTGGACCACCTTCGAGCAGCGCCTAACCGAGACTAAACTGTATTTCGACTACCGCATTCAGGTGTGAGGGCTGCGAATGGCAGCCGACGCGGCGGCCCTGAACGCCAATGCGACGGCTGTTGAAGCCTGACCAACAAACGATGAGCTTGAACGAATGGCGAAGAAGGTGAAACCGGAAAACTGGAACAGCCCCGCGCTAGCGCTTTCGGGCGGCGGCTTCCGGGCGACGCTCTACCGTTGCGGCGCTGATGCGGCTGAACGAGCTTGGCTATCTCACCAAAATCATCCGCTTCTCCAGCGTCTCCGGCGGCTCCATCACCAGCGGCATGCTCGCCGCCGCCTGGCCCCGGCTGAAAGTTGAAAACGGCAGGTCGGCACGTCTGAGGCCGAGCCGATCTGGACGGAGTTCTTGCGCAAGCTGACCCGCCGCGGTCTGCGCGGCGTCAAGCTCGTCGTCTCCGATGCCCATGAAGGCATCAAGGCGGCCGTCACCAAGGTGCTGTGCGCGACATGGCAGAGGTGCCGCGTCCACTTCATGAGGAACGTGCTGGCCCATGCCGGCAAGAGCGGGCGCCGCGTCGTCTCCGCTTTCATCGCCACCGCCTTCGCCCAGGAAACGCCCGAGGCCGCAAGCACGCAATGGCGCGCCGTCGCCGACCAGATCCGGCCGAAGGTGCCGAAGCTGGCGACAATCATGGACGATGCCGAGCCCGACGTGCTTGCCTACATGACTTTCCCCAAGGAGCACCGCGCCAAGCTGCACTCGACCAACCCGATCGAACGCCTCAACGGCGAGATCAAGCGGCGCACCGAGGTCATCGGCATCTTCCCAAATGATGACGCCATCGTCCGCCTGGTCGGCGCGATCTTGCTCGAACAGAACGACGAATGGGCCGTGCAGCGCGCCAGATACATGACGCTGGAAACCATCAGCCAAATGAGCGATGATCCTCTCATCAGCCTGCCAGCCGTGGCACGCTGATCAGCCCGGCCCCATGCCGGAGAGCGCGGCGACCAAGCCGTCAGCTACACCACTCCCTGGGACACGATCCGCGCAGATTCGTAGACGGCCGAGATGGACGAGGCCGCAGGATGCGCATGATCGCCTGTCATGGGCTGCTCGCATAGTGGACAGGTCACGGCCTGCAGGCCGCCGAAGAAGTGTGCGCCTTCCGTCACAAAGTCGAGCCTCTGCAGATCGGAGCTATATCGGCTGTCGAGCAGCCGGTAGCGGGCCAGAAGTTCGTTCGCCGCGATGATCTGGGACTCCGAACGCTGCAGCGCTTCAGTGGCCTCCACGCGTTCGGCCTGCAGGGATGCGCGCTCGCCGGATGCTTCCGAGAGGGACGCAGACAGTCTGGCGATAGCCTCTTCGACCTTCTCGATTGTCTCCTCGTCCGCTGCGGGCCTTTGAAGCCGGCCATGCGGTGCTGCCTGGCCGCATTCTTCTGATCCCCACCAAGGGAGGGCCCGAGCGCCAATTCCGAAGAGAAGCATGACCCCGCGAATGATGGCAACGTGCCGGCGAAGTGGAGAGCTCGCCAAGCGCTTGCCTTCAATCTGTCGAATATAGAAGCAACCCTCGTCTCTTAATCGCACGATAGGGCGGGCCACCAATATCAGCCCTGGAATATGACGTGTATCGCCGCATACCCTGCTCCCGAATTCCTGTTCGCTTGCCGGACAAGCTGGAAGCCAGCATCCGGTGCTGCCTCCGTAAAAACTGGTCGTGATTGAGACAACTTTACCGGCTCAAGGAACGAACGCTCAACAGGCAGTCTCTACATTAGGTTAAGCTAAAAGGGGGGTGTTATGCGGGTAAACGACCTGACCGAACGATTTTGGCGTGCAGAACGCGGCAACCTCGCCGTGGTGTTTGCGTTGGTCTTGCCAGTCCTGCTTTTGGGCGTCGGAGTGGCGATAGACTTTGCGCGTGTGAGCCGAACCGCTCAACAGTTGCAGGAGGGAGCTGACGCCACGGCCCTTCAGTTGGCCGTGGCATACTCAAACAGCAGCGACATGACGTCGGAGGAGCGTCAGGCGAACGTTGATACTTTCGCCAGCCCCACCTTTGTGGCCACGCGAAGTCCCTATAGTGGTGACGCCCACCAGACGGTTGGATCGACCAATCCCACAATCGTGACGGTTGTATTGCACCAACCGCAGGAATTGGCCTTTTCGGCAGTCCTAGGCGTCAACAAACTTGATATCAGCCGAAGCGCAACCGCGACGGCCTATCCTCGATACCCTGTCTGTCTCCTCGTGTTAGATCAGTCCGCCTCGAAAGCATGGTCGAATTCGGGGACTTCAATCGATAAATGGCCAGAAGTGCGTTGCGCAGGTGAATTCAAGATCGGGGTCTGCGCTGGCCACGAATGGCGCATCCTCGGTCAGGACATTGGTAACGTCAGTCGTCGGCCCCTCCGGGCCGTCTCCCGGCTTCAACCCTCAACCGCTTTTCAATCAGAAAGAGCTGGCTGATCCCATTATTTCCCGACTGGTCTGGCCAACAGACAATGTCTGCACCTACAATAATCTGGTGGTCAAAAACGGCACCGCAAATCTGACTCCCGGCACTCTTTGTGGAGGCCCTCACTCTATCGGTCGGAGCGGTGGTCAATCTTGCCGCGGGAACATATGTAATCAGGACGGGAGGGTGCTCTCCTCCGGCGCGGTTCTCAATGCAGCTGAAGGTACCACCATCGTTCTACTCGATGATCAGGCAACCACCACAATGCAGGCCGGCGCCAAGCTACGCCTGACGGCGCCGATCAGCGGCCCGTGGATGGGGATCGCGCTAGCTCAAAAACCCCAAAGCGTGGAGAGAACCTCGACGCTCATTGGCGGAGGCGATACAGATCTAGGCGGCATAATCTATCTGCCGTCACAAAAGCTTTTTCTTATAGGTGGCGGTGGATTGTCGACCGACAGTAAGCCTCGCATCTTTGTCGTCAACCTGATCGAGATGAACGGCAATGGCTCAATTTATCTTGCTGGCGCAAGTGACTTATTGACAACGAATTCTGCTACCAGACTGATGAATTGAACTTGCTGTAACCAGGACGAGGAGGTTCTTTGCGGGCGACGCCGGTGTAAGGGTCGGCGATGTGCGCGACCTGACAGTGCGGAGGTCCTGAAAGTGGTGTTGTTTCGGAGAGACGTTAGTGCATCAAGCCTGCCGATCGCAGGGCTTCCTCTATGACTTTTCGTATCCCCGCGGCGGAGTTGGGCTTCTGAGAAGGCGGGATGTCTGCACGTTTCGCAGAGTGGGGGATATTGGGAACCCCAACATGGCCAGAAAGCGCGTGCGACACTGGCAGCGAGCGCCTCGCCGTTGGCTCTTGCCGGCTTGGTCTTCGAATCTCGCTTTACGCGCGACTTCGCTATTCCCCAGAAGCGCGCGATATGCCGGGTAGTGCCCATTCAACGCCGCGAGCCTGGCGTGGCTCCCGCCATATCAATCGATTTTATCCGACGTGTCACATCCGCGTGATCTAGCGGTGCCCAATTAAACCGGCTAAGGGGGATCGCGGGTTTGGGGGAAAAATTCTCGTGAATAGCCAAAAAGACGCAGAGCGTATCCGTGCCGAAATGTCGATCGCACAGGCGATTTATGACGCCATTTGCGAGATGAACGGATCTTCGTACAGGCATGACAAAGAACCTTTGCGGTGGGACACTTCGTCAGGCACACCGTTGAGCCTGATGAGTATTGACGGCTTTTTCGAATTGCGGGAACTCGCCCGGCGCATAGCGTCGAAAATCGACACGCCTGCGCTGATCAGTCTGAAAAGCCACACCGCGCAACTGCCAAAAAAGATTGACTTCCACTAGGATAGATTTGCCATCGTGGGCCAGATGAACCTAGCTTCCTCGGCCAGGATCATTATCCCGCGTCTTCGTGCGCTCTTTCGAGCCCCGCCCGAACGCCATGTGGCGGCGGCCATCGCCGCCACGTGCTTCATGTCATCACGCCATACACCACGAAGCTCTTCCTTCTGCACGACGACCACTCGGGTTTTGACGTGTGCTTCCCGCCGCAACAGAAACTCGGGTGACCCAGTCCACAAGGTACATACGCGGAAGCGTCTACAAGCCGCCGGTTGTCCATCAGGTCGGATGGATTGTGCGGGCGAGCTCAGAAGCAGAGAGCTTAAAATCGTCGTTGTAGCCGTGTAACAAACTGTGTAACAAACAGCGCGAATAGGTCAATATTTTCAATGGTATAGGCGTGAAATCGAAAGACGCTCTCTCCGCCAACTATCGTCCTATCCAGCTGAAAACGTTTGGCTTTACGGCTTGGTTGTAATCTTTCCCCATTTCCTTCCCCACTATGCCCCTCCGAGCAGGTACCTGCCCTTCGATTGCCTGCGAAGCCTGTGGAACCTACCCACCACCCCCGCGGTAGACCGGTCGGCTTCTAGCAAAGATGCAGACTAACCTCTGCAAAGGGTGATCAAAAATTTTTCTAAAAAATAAGGATGCCGACGCGCTGCAGCAATCGCCCGCGCTCGCCGCTTCGAATAGCTGGGCATGGTCTTGCTTCAGTTCCGGGAGCCGTGAAGCTTTCAGCGGAGCGTATGCTCAGGCGGTTGTGGCGCCGAGCCCGTCGGAGACTTGGAAGCCGTCTGTGTTACCGCCGCCCGGGGAAGCCGAGGTGTGTGGAGCGGTCAGGTTGGCTCTGATACCGGTTTGGGCGTCCCCTAAGCCGCGCACTCCCTAGCTCTGTCCGCATTTCCGTGTATCTCAGGTGTGAGGGGCGACCTGTGCGCCACCCTCACTCTGGGTTAGAAGATGAAGTCTGAATCGGTTATGAGAGCTGCTGCCTTCGCACCCACTGACACGTCGAGGTCGATTGTGCCGGCGTCGTCGCTGAAACCGATGAGGGTTCCGGCAGAACCGTCGATGACCTTTACTACCATGCCCTCGGCGGATATTTCGTTGGCGTCGAGGTAATCGAGAGCCGACTGTGCTGAGTTGAAATCGACACCTTGCAGAAACGAGGTGGCGTGGGTGTCCCTTAGGTCGAACTTGTCTTGGCCGTGCTTGAAATCTGTTATCGTGTCCTTTACCCAGTCGTGGAAGATGAAGGTGTCGTTGCCGCCTCCTCCTGTCAAGGTATCACTCCCGGAATCTCCGAAGACGGGATCACCCCCGTCGATGATATCGTTGCCGGCACCGCCGTCGATGGTGTCGTTCCCGAGGTAACCGAATATGGTGTCGTTGCCTTTGTCGCCGAATAGGATGTTATCCCGGCCGGATGGAAGGAATTCATCACCGTAGATGATGTCGTCACCGGCACCGCCGTGAATGATGTCGGTGCCGTTACTATTGAGGGGTCTGCCGCCGTCGCCGCGAATGGTGTCGTTGCCGGCACCGCCGTAGATGGTGTCGTTACCCTCGCCGCCGCCGATGATGTCGTTCCCGGCCCCACCGTTGAGGATGCCGTTCCCACGACCGTCCCTGATAGTGTCGTTCCCGGCCCCGCCGTTGACGGTATCGTCACCGGGAGAGGAGTGACCTCCGCTGTCATCGCTGCTGCTGATGGAGTCATCGCCAGCCCCACCGTTCAAGATGTCATTACCGTCACTGCCACTGATAGTGTCGTTGCCGTCACCGCCGTTGATGGTGTCGTCGCCGAGACCGCCGCTGAGGGAGTCATCCCCGGCCCCGCCGTGCAGGAAATCGTTGCCGAGGCCACTGAAAAAAAGGTTGCCGAAGTCGTCACCGATCATTCGGTCTGAGAAGTTCGAACCGAACCAGATACCGGTGTACGTGAAATCTGTTGTCACCGCGGTCCCGCCGGCGAAATAAGCGCCCTCGTCGGTGACTGTCGCGCTCGGCGGGACGTTCTCTTCGAGTTGGACTCTGTGTGCTTTCAGGTTCAGGTCGACACTTGCCGCCGACAGCGAGAAATCCGGGCCGACTGGTACTAACACTGGCTTTGCCATGAAATAGTCCTCCCAACCCGCACACCATGATCGCGTGCGTTTAGAGCACTATAATGCGTGGAAAGGTTAGTGGATATAGAGGACAATGTCCTGCGGTGGATCCAGAAGGCGTAGTACTTATGGAGTATTCTGGCGTCACGTCAATGGACGACAGTTGGTCAAAGAAAATCACCTATTTACAATAGGTTGGTGGACATCAGAAGACGATGGAGGACATAAGTATGGAGGACGCTCTCTCCGCCAACTGACTTCCATAAAAGTCGTTATTTTTCAAAAACCTCGCTATAGACCTTGCTCGCCGGAGTCACTGCGTGAGGCACTTGCGGCCCATTGCCATTGCCTTGTAGGTCCCCTTCAGATCGACGACAAAGGCCCCCTTGGTTTCCGGAAACACGGTCATTTTATATTTCTTCGCTACGTCGCGCTTGAACTTCGGGTCATCTGTCAAGATGTAGCCGCCAGAGTATCCACCCTTGAGTTCGCCGCTCGTGCTAGTGGCCACACCACGATAGAGATTGCCGTCAATGGAGACGAAGATGTCCGACTTGGTCCCGTTCTGAAGGCCGATATCCTCCTTCGTGAACACGCCAAGATACCCGACCTCCCGATTTGCGGTAACGCCCATTTGCACCGAACTTGGGCCATCTGAGTGCACGATCAAGCAATCACCGCGGGTTTGATTGGCATAGACGGTCCAGCCCTCGACGTCGTCCCCATATCGGACAAGCACATCGCTGGCCTTGGGAAGGGGGTTTTGATCTTGTGCGTAGGCTGCCATCGCAGTCGAAAGTGCTACTGACGTTGCCGCGATGCGTGTCATGTATTTTCGCATTGCTATTCCCCTTGTGTGCAGGCTGAATTGTTCTTTGGCTACGGGCACCATTTGCTCCAGAGGCTGCTGTCCTCTTGCGGGGCGATGGGATATGACGGCTGTGAGTGACCTTGGCCGATCGGCTCACGTCAGGGAACGTAACTAACTGTAACCTACGGGGTAGTACTGGCCCAGCGCACTGCGGACCGTTCAGTCCGCGACGCTAAAATGGCCGTTGGCATCTCATACGAACGCCACCTAAGGGTCGATGTCTTGGTATCTGACTACGTTCGCTAAAACGCCCGCAACGACGGCAGGATGCCCGGGTTTGACCCCATTGCAGCCGTTCTCTGAGAGAAGGTTTGCGAAAAGCCATGACCCGAAAGCAAAATCCATCCGATCCGTTCAATAGCTTATCCCGCCGTCAAACACGGCCAGCTACAATGATCGACAGCCGTAACGTTTGAGGCCACCGGATTCGACAGGCTGTCGCGGAATGCCTTTAACCAGCTCTATTGCTGCACCAGTTCGAACTCGCCCGGCTTCCAGGTCTTGTCGAACCAGGACTCCAGCGGGCCATAGAGGCGAAGAAGGACGTTCCAGCCCTTGCCGGGAACTGTCTGGACCCAGTTGGCCTCA
>NZ_RZPG01000049.1:0-24046 GCF_004022765.1 Mesorhizobium sp. M6A.T.Cr.TU.014.01.1.1 | reverse complement strand
CTGCCGCACCATTGATCCGCACCCGCCGGCCGCCCTCGCCGGCGGCGCCGCCCCCTGCAATGCCGGTGCCGATCTCGACCGGGCCGTCCGGCCCATCGAGCCGGGCGTGGATGGCAAAGCCGCCGTCGCCGCCTTCGCGCGCCACGTCGGCATAAGGTGCGCGGCGCAGGCCGCGACCCGGCGTCAGCAGGGAAATCGCTTCCAGCAGATTGGTTTTGCCGGCGCCATTGTCACCGGAAAAAATCACGGCGCCGGGGTCGATGTCGATCGACAGCGTTGCGTAGTTGCGGAAATTCGTAAGCGATAGCTTACTTATATGAGTCTGCTGGTCGTGCGCAGACTGCTTCGCAACTCCGGTCATGACAGCAAGATGGCCTCGTTCAGGCCTACACCCGCATCGGCATCAGCACGTAGAGCGTGGTTTCGTCGGCCATGTCGTGGATCAGCGTTGGCGAACCGGCGTCCGCCAGCATGAATTTTGCCTCAGTGCCGGTCAACTGGGCTGCGACGTCGAGCAGATATTTGGCATTGAAGCCGATTTCGATCGCGTCGGACGAATAATCCGCAGCCAGTTCTTCGGTGGCGCTGCCTGAATCCGGATTGTTGACCGCAAGCGTGACCTGGCCTTCTCCAATCGAAAGCTTCACCGCGCGGCCGCGCTCGGAGGAGATGGTCGAGACGCGGTCGACGGCGGCGGCGAAACTCTGACGGTCGATGATCAGCTTCTTGTCGTTGCCGGTGGGGATGACCCGCTGATAGTCCGGGAAGGTGCCGTCGATCAGCTTCGATGTCAAAACCACACTGCCGATGGTGAAGCGGATCTTGGTGTCGGACAATTCGGTGGTCACGGCGATATCAGGGTCATCGACAAGCTTTTGCAGCTCGCTGACGGTCTTGCGCGGAATGATGATGCCCGGCATGCCCTCGGACCCTGCCGGCGCGTCGATCTCGGCGCGCGCCAGTCGATGTCCGTCGGTCGCTACCGATCGCAGCTTCAGCTTGCCGTCGGCATCATGCGTGTGCAGATAGATGCCGTTCAGGTAGTAACGCGTCTCTTCGGTGGAGATGGCGAATTGGGTCTTCTCGATCAGGCCCCTGAGCGCAACCGAATCGAGCCGGAAGATATGCGAGAACGATCCGGCCGAAAGCTCCGGGAAATCGGATTGCGGCAGGCATTGGAGACGGAAGCTCGAGCGGCCCGAGGTCACCGTCATGGCGTTGCCGTCCTCGTCGGTCTTCAGCATGACCTCAGCGCCGTCGGCGAGCTTGCGCACGATGTCGTAGAGCAGATGCGCCGGAACCGTCGTCGCCCCGCCGCGCTCGACCTTGGCAGGCGTGGCTTCGGTCACCTCCAGATCGAGGTCGGTCGCCTTCATCTCGAGGGTGGCGCCTTCGGCGCTCAGCAGCACATTCGACAGAATCGGTATGGTGTTGCGCCGCTCGACCACGCGATGAACGTGATTGAGCGACTTCAGGAGATTTGACCGTTCCAAGATAACACGCATGACGAAACAGGCTCGCTTGAATGAATGAGCGGGTCTCCGGCAAGCGGTGCCCCGCGAAAGGTCTGAACAGGCTCAGAATCTGCATAAACTGATAGGAAAAACCCCGCAAGCGCAAGCCCACGCCACCGGTTCGAGCCGGTTACGCAGGCTTTCTGGGGATAAAGCTGGCGAAGCCCGCAAGCCAATGCTTGTCGCCCAAAAGTGCGCAGCGGTTTTGAGGCAACGACATGCATAAAAACGTAGATTTCAAGCGCGTCGCAGCCACGCGACACGCTTTGTTTTTCGGGCCGGTCAGGCTTGATCGTTGATCAGTCTTCTCAGCAGTTCGAGCTCCTGCGCCAGCGTGTTGTCGACGCCTGAAAGATCCTCGATCTTGCGCACGGCATGCAGCACCGTCGTGTGGTCGCGGCCACCGAAACGCCGTCCGATCTCCGGCAAGGAGCGCGGTGTCATAACCTTCGACAGGTACATGGCGACCTGCCGCGGCTTGACGATCGTACGCGTGCGCCGGTTGGACAGAAGTTCTGTCTTCGAAACATTGTAGTGGCGCGCGACGATGCGCTGGATGTCCTCGATGCGCACCCGCTTCGGCTCGCCCGAACGATAGATGTGGCCGAGGATCTCGTCGATGCGGTCGATGGTGATCTGCGGTTCGAACGACTGGCGGAACAGAAGCTGGTTGAACGCGCCTTCGAGTTCGCGTCCGCTGCCGGTCACCGTGCGGGCGACATGGTTGAGGATCTCCTCCGAGATGTCGAGCGATGCATCGTCAGCCTTTGCGGTGGCAAGGCGCAGCTTGAGCATGCCGATGCGCATGGCGAAATCCGGCGCCGACATTTCGAGCGCGACGCCGCCGTTGAGGCGCGAGCGGACGCGGGGCTCCAGCGATTCCAGTTCCGACGGCGGCCGGTCGGCGGCAACCACCACCTGCTTGGCGCTGTCGAGCAGCATGTTGATCAGATGGCAGAATTCATGCTGGATCGACTTGCCTTGCAGGAACTGCATGTCGTCGATGATGAGGAGGTCGATGTCGCGCAGCTGCTCCTTCAGCGTCAGCGCATTGTTGTCGCGGATCGCGGTGGCGAACCGCCACATGAAATATTCGGCCGTGAGATAGACGACGCGCGACTTTGGATTCTGCTTCAGCGATTCCGCCGCGATCGCCTGCAACAGGTGCGTCTTGCCCAGCCCCACCGTCGCGTGAAGAAAGAGCGGATTGAAGCGCACCGCGCTCGACTGCGATTCCGCCACCGCCTTGGCGGCGGCGAAGGCCACCCGGTTCGACGGTCCCTCGATGAAGGAGCCGAACGTATAGCGCGGGTCAAGCGGCGAACCGAGCACATTGTGCCTGAACTCGGTCTCTGCAGGCATTCCCGAGCGAGGTGCCGGCACCCGCTCCACCCTGCCGGGGCCCGCTGTTCCAGCGGCCAGCGCCGTTTGCGCTTGCCTTGTCATCTTGCGCGCTGGGGCCAGTTCGGGCTCGACGCCATTGCGCCCCGGGCGGGTAGCGGTGCGCACGACGATCTCGATCTTGAGGATTTCGGGATCCTCGTGTTTCCACAGCTCGGCGATGAGGTCGAGGTAGTGGCCGTTGATCCATGAGCGCAGGAAGGCAGTCGGCACGGAGATGCGGACAATGCCCCGGGATGCTTCGGCGACCTTCATGCGCCCGAACCAGCTCGAATAGACTTCGGTTCCCAGACGCGCCTTCAACTGGGCCTTGACCCGGTCGAACTTCTGTTCCGCGTCGTTGGAAGCCGACATAGTGTCCCCTCCGGTTAAGGTTCCAGGGAATGGGAGGTCGCCCGTAAGCTCCCTTTCGATGCCGCTCTGCATGATCGAGTTCCTTGTCCTTTTGTACCTTTTTTCGCCGGGGATACGCCTCCTGCATCCATGTTTCCGGCGACCGTGTCTTCGCTGCGACACTACCGCCGCCGCCGGCAGATGATGTCGCCTCGTTGTCAGGGGACCGGCGCCGGCTCCTCAGAGCCAGCCCGTTTGGTCATGTCAGGGCAATACAATGCCGTCCGGCGAAAACGCCGGCGCGCATTGACCTGCCATATACAGTTACGCCAATCCCCTACCGTATCGAAAAGACAAACCAAACCCGACGCGGAAATGATCCACGTCATGAATTCCGCCATTTTTTTGCTGGCCGATTCAGGCTGGGTTAAGGGCCAACAGGCCCGTCCCTCTCGATAGACCGACATTAACGAAATCGTTGTGGATAGGGCAAGGCCACGACTAACGGATTTTTAAGGAATGTGGTTACCGCAGACGGGTTCGAACCCTGTGTTGCACGGGCGTATTTTGACAAAGCCATTGTGATTCAAACCCTTTTCCGGCGAATATGAAAAAGGCCACACCGCGCGAAATTTTCTGAAATAATTTTCTTGACAGGCAATTGTCCCCCATCCCCCGCACGCGATGTGAACAAGCTGTGGATGGACCGTCCGTAAGTTATTGAAAAGTAAGGGTAGTTTTTGACAGCCGATATTTTCATCGCGGGCGCTTTCAGCGGCCTTGAATATCAGCGGGCATGTATATGCCGGCAAAGCATTTCGAACATTGAAGTTCGCGCGGAGGTGTGGTTTGCGAGCATTCTTTTTAAGTACTTGCCGGCAAACGAAAAAACCCGGCGCGAGCGGCCGGGTTTAAAGAAGATCAGTTCTGGAAAGGTATATCAGGCCGACAGCACCTTGAGCCGCTGGGCCAGGCGCGACACCTTACGGGATGCCGTATTCTTGTGCACCACGCCCTTGGTCGCGGCGCGCATCAATTCCGGCTCCGCCACTTTGAAAGCAGCCTGCGCGGCGGCCTTGTCGCCCGAGGCGAGCGCCTCCTCGACCTGGCGGATATAGGTCCGCACGCGCGAGCGGCGGTTCTTGTTCATCGCCGTGCGACGGGCGATCTTGCGCGTTGCCTTTTTGGCCGAGGAGGTATTGGCCATGATGCCTCTCTTCTGATCTGGTGGGCGCATGCGGGATGCCGCAGGGCGCAAAAAACAAACGGGCAGCCACAGGGCCGCCTCGGTTGGTGCGGCTTATAGTTCAGCTTTTCCGGCGCGTCAACGCTGCTTCGCCTTCTTTTTGGCCGCTGTTGTCGCTCGCATCCGGCCGCCGTCGTCACGATCTACCGGTTCGTGAAATTCGGCTTCCGCTTCTCGGTAAAGGCGGCCATGCCTTCCTTCTGGTCGTCGAGCGCAAACAGGGAGTGAAAAAGCCGGCGCTCGAACCGCAGCCCTTCGGCCAGTGTCGTTTCATAGGCGCGGTTGACGGCCTCTTTCGCCATCATCACCGAGGGCAGCGAAAAATCGGCTATCTTGGCCGCCGCCTTCAACGCCTCCTCGATCAGCTCGTCGGCAGGCACGACGCGCGACACCAGGCCGCAACGCTCGGCCTCCGCGGCATCCATCATCCGTCCGGTCAGGCACATGTCCATCGCCTTCGACTTGCCGACGAAGCGGGTTAGGCGCTGTGATCCGCCCATTCCCGGCATGACGCCGAGCGTGATCTCGGGCTGGCCGAACTTGGCGTTGTCGGCGGCGATGATGAAGTCGCACATCATCGCCAGTTCGCAGCCGCCGCCGAGCGCATAGCCGGCCACTGCCGCGATAACAGGCTTGCGCGCCCGGGTGAACTCTTCCCAGCCGACAAAGAAATCCTGCACATAGGCGTCGGCAAAGGAGATCGCCTGCATCTCCTTGATGTCCGCACCTGCCGCGAAGGCCTTTTCGGAACCGGTGATGACCATCGCGCCGATGTCGGCATTCGCGCAGAAGCCGTTCACGGCCGCGACCACTTCCGCCAGGATTTGGGAGTTCAGCGCATTGAGCGCCTTCGGCCGGTTCAGCGTGATCAGCCCGACCTTGCCGCGGGTTTCCACGATAATCGTTTCATAGGTCATGACTGTATCTCCTCGCTCGGTCATCTATCTACATCTGGCGTCCAACTCACACATGGCGTCCAGGCTGGCTCACATCTGACAGGTCCGGCAATAGAAGGTGGAACGCCCGCTTTGCACGACGCGCTCTATGTGGCCGCCGCAGCCGTGCTTTGAGCAGGGTTCGCCCTCGCGATCGTAGACCGCGAAGGAATGCTGGAAATAGCCCAGGGACCCGTCGGTCTGCACATAGTCGCGCAGCGACGATCCGCCGGCGGCGATTGCATCGGCGATCACCGCGCGGATTGCTTCGGCCAAGGCGTCGCTCTGCTGTCTGGCCTTCTTTCCAGGCTTTGCGATGGTGCCCGACTCGCGCAACGGCGACAGGCTGGCGCGCCACAGGGCTTCCGACACATAGATATTGCCGAGCCCGGCGATCAGCCGCTGATCGAGAAGTGCCGCCTTCAGCGGCGACTTCCGGCCTTTCAGCAGCGAGGCGAGAAGCCCGCCGTCCAACGCATTGCCTGTCGGCTCGACGCCCAGCCCCGCCAGCATCGGATGCGTGTCGGGCGCCCCTTCCGAAAACAGCATGAAGCCGAAACGACGCGGGTCGTTGAAGGTCACGCGCGACCGGACGCCTTTGGGCGAGACGACATGGAAGACGACATGGTCGTGCACCGCGTTTTTCGAGCGCTCGTAATAAAACGCGCCCAACATTTCGCTGTTATCGGGCATTTCGCTGTCATCGGACATTTCGATGCGGAACGAACCAGACATGCCGAGATGGCAGATCAGCACCGGGCCGCCTGCCAGATACATCGTCAGGTATTTGGCCCGGCGACCGAGTGCCGTAATCGTCTTGCCGGTCAGCCTCTCCGAGAATTTTTCAGGAAACGGAAAGCGCAGGTCGGGTCGGCGTGCCTCGACGCGTGCGATGCGGGCGCCTTCCAGGACCGCCTGCAGGCCACGCCGGACCGTTTCGACCTCAGGCAATTCAGGCATGGCCGCCTATCGTTGCATAAAAGGAGGTGCCGTGGCGGCCGCGTGCCAGCCCAAGATGCTCGGCGACCGTTTCACCGATGTCGGCGAACGTCGTTCTGAGCCCAATGTCACCGCCAAAACCTGGTCCCGTGCCGATCACCGGAATGCGTTCGCGCGTATGATCGGTGCCGTGCCAGGTCGGATCGTTGCCATGGTCGGCCGTGAGGATGAGAAGATCGCCGTGCCTCAGCCGCGCAAGCGCCTCCGGCAGCCGCCGGTCGAAGGCCTCGAGCGCGGCGGCATAGCCGGCAACGTCGCGCCGATGGCCGAACTCGGTGTCAAAGTCGACGAAATTGGCGAAGACGAGATCGCCGTCGCCCGCGTCATCCATCGCGCCGAGCGCCTTGTCGAACATCGCCATGTTGCCGGCGGCCTTGCGCACTTCCGAAATGCCGCGATGGGCGAAGATATCGCCGATCTTGCCGACCGCGATGACCCGGCTGCCGCGCGCCGTCAGCCGGTCGAGCAGGGTTGGTTCGGGCGGCGGCACCGAATAGTCCCGGCGGTTGTGCGTCCGTTCGAAGCTGGCGGCGGTTTCCCCAATGAAAGGTCGCGCGATCACCCGTCCGATATTCAGCGGATCGACCAGCCTGCGCACCACCTTGCAGAATTCGTAGAGCCGTTCCAGGCCGAAGTGAACTTCATGCGCGGCGATCTGCAGAACGGAGTCGACCGAAGTGTAGCAGATCGGCTTGCCGGTGCGGATATGCTCCTCGCCGAACCGTTCGATGATCTCCGTGCCCGGGGCATGGCAATTTCCGAGAACGCCCGGCACCTCTCCTTCGCGGATGATTGCTTCGGTCAGCTCGGCTGGAAAGGCGGGAACGGTGTTCGGAAAATAGCCCCAGTCGAACCGGACTGGCAAGGCGGCGATTTCCCAATGGCCCGACGGCGTGTCCTTGCCGCTTGAAATCTCCTGCGCCGCGCCATGGAAGGCGGAGGCGAGATGGGCCTTGCCGCCGCTTTCGATGCTGAATCCTGTCGCGGTTTTTGCCGCGTGACCCAGACCGAGCGAGAGCATATTGGGTATGAAAAGCGGTCCTTTGCGCAGCCCCTCGCGATCCGCCCGGCCTTCCGCGCAGGCTCTGGCGATGTGTCCGAACGTGTTGGAACCGGCGTCGCCATAGCGCTCGGCGTCGGCCGCGCCGCCGATGCCGAAGGAATCGAGAACGAAAAGGAAGGCGCGCGCCATTGCAGGGTTCATTATTATTGTCTGTCCGTCCGCCCAGACATAGGGTTCCGCGGCGCCATTGGCAATTCGGAACCAGACGGCTTGGCGCGATAGTTGAGATGCCGCGAAATGCCGGCATGGGCATGGACCGATGAAAGGCGAGCGGGGACTCACATGAGGCATGCCTTGAAGGCCTCCGTAGCCATCATGACGATGCTGGGCGCATCCTGGTCAAACCCGGCGCGCGCCGATTGGCGGGACGACATCGGCACGTTTCGTGTCGGCATCGTTGCCGAGCCCGGCGCCGGCAACACCGTTCCAGGTCTTGAGCTGTTGACGGATGCCTACACCAAGGCGCTCGGCATGAGGGTGGAGTTTGTCGTTGCCCGCGACTACGCGGCGCTGATCGAGGCGCAGGCCAATGCCCAGATCGAATATGCGATCTATTCGGCGACCGCCTACGCCACCGCATCCGAACGTTGCGAATGCGTCGAGCCTCTTGTGGCGCCTGTCGATTCCGACGGCGCGGTTGGCATCCGCTCCGTCTTGCTGACGCGGGACGGCAAGGTCCCGGATCTGGCCGCGATGGAAGCACATCGGGTCGCCATGGCGCCCCCGGACAGCGTCGGCGGTTCTCTCTTGCCACTTGCCGGGCTGGCCGCCGAAGGCGTCAAGGTTGCCGAGGACGCACCATTTCTGACGCACGCCAGTTCGGCTGCGGCGGCTGAAATGATGCTGGTCGATGGTGAGGCCGATGCCCTGTTCGGCTGGATGCCGGCGATGGCCGATGGCCAGCCGGATGTTCCGGGCGGCACGGTGGCCAGGCTGGAAATGGCAGGGATTTCGAAAGCAGCACTTCGGGTCGTGTGGACGTCCGGCGTGCTGCGATATGGTCCCCATGCCGTCCGCAGCGATCTCGACCCCGAAGCCAAACGGCGGCTCACCGTGTTCCTCATCAATCTCAGATCGATGTCGCCGGATGTCTACGATCTTCTGGAATGGAAACATTCCGGCGGCTTCGCCGTCGCCAGTCCGGATGACTACGCGATGGCCGCGGCGATCGTGCGCCTGGTGTCAGGCAACCATCGACAGCAATAGCAACCGGCGTCGGAGCATCGGAGCAAAAAAAGAAGACCGGTTCTGTGTCAATCCGAGTTCAAAAAATGGAGCGGCGGTGCGGCTCGATTTGAGAGTCCGCCGCTCTGCCCGCGGTTGTTTCAGCAGGTGGCGCAAGGAATCGTCAGGCTCCTGCGGGGCCTGAGATAATATGTTTCCCCCATCGATATCTTGTTGAAGGCCGAGCTCAATCCAAGTCGCTTTTCGCTGTCCGCCGACCAGGTGATGATCGGCTCGTATGCAAGACTGCTTTCGACGCGAATGAGAAAGGTGTCCTTGATCTCAAGCGCTTTTGGAACCGTGGTGATGGAGTCCTTGGCGGCGTCGGCGCTGAAGGCATCGCCAACCATCTTGCGTGACCACACGACCTGCACCTTCGGCGGCGTTTCGTTGGTGACCTTTATCGCGGTTATGACGATCTTCGGGGTCGAGCGGTTGTAGGGCTGAAGGGTGGAGTTGCCGATCGTCATGATCGCATCGAGATCGGCGGCGGAGATTATCTCCTGCTGGGTGACCAGATCCGCCACCATGCTGCCGATGCGGCTGACCTTCTTGCTGGTCTCGATGGCTTGCGAGGCTTCCATGGTCATGAAGTACATGATCAGCAGGACAGGCACGATGAAGGCAAACTCAACGGCCGCGACACCGCGGCGATCGCAGCAGAACCGGATGGCTTTCGTGCAGATCCCGGCGATCCCCCTATGTGCCCCCGCACGAACCATGCTTCATCCTTTTCCCACTCGCGCAACGGCGCGTTTCAGTCGTCGAACGGCTCGTTCTGCCAGGTCACCGATGCGAAATGCAGCGTTTTGCCATCTTTGAGATTGGCCATCGACTTGGCCATGAAATTGGTCATGACCGGCCATTTGTAGAAAACCCGCAGCATGTTCTTCGACGCAGCCAAGCCCGGGGCTACCGTGAAGGTCTCCGCGTTCGTGCCTTGCGTCAGCACGACGTCGCCGTCCTGGATCTTGAAGCCCGCCTTGGCCGCATCGGCGAAGGTCGGATATTCGCGCAGATCCACCAATAATCCGGGGCAGTCCTTGGCGACCATGATTTCCAGCCGGCTGCAGATCATGGCCTTCAGCGTGGCCTCGGTCATGTCGGCTGCCTTATCTTGGCCCGTCCGCAGCCGGCGCGCGACATCGTCGGTGGCGTTGGCCATCACCTCTTGCCCGGCAAATGAAATGCAGCTCTCCAGGATGGCAAAGACGAGGAGCGCAAACGGCACCGCAAGCATCGCGAATTCGATGGCTGTGCTGCCGCGCCGGTCACCAAGGAATCGCGCGGAAAAGCTCGCTCGTCCTGCTTTGCTCATGTCCCGTCGCTGCCGATCCTGAAGGGGTGTCGGAGGAAACATTAGCGGAAACCCATTGAGGTGCAGTTTGGATGATCGTTAAATTCGACGGAAAGGTTTTAAGCGGCCGATAACCGAAGCGGCATTTCTGTGAGACGAGAACAGTCCGGTTGCTTACCGGCCGGCGCTCATCTCGGCTTCCGAGGCTTTCTCCGCATCGCTCTTGTACGAGCTTTCGCAATACGGCGTGCAGGACATGGTCTGGATTTCGGCACGTCGATAGATGCGAACCGACGACGCGTCCTGCCGCACGACAGTGATCTGCTCGTCGATGATCGGACTGCCCTCTTGATCGAGGACGACGAGGTTGGTGACGCCAAAGCCCTTGCCCGTCAGCACGATCGTCGAAGCATCCTGCACGGAGGCGTCGGCGATCGCCGGATTGCCGACGACGATCGTATCGGCGGCGCGCGACAATTTGACGATCTTCGCCTGGTTCATCGTAACCTCGATGCCGGCGCCCGCCTTGGCCGGCACGACGAAGGCCGTGGCGGCAAGAAGCGCGGCAATCGGAAAGGACGATCTCGGCCCGGTCATTGAAGCGCTCCACGGCGGCGAACTGCTCAACGGAACATGAACGAGATTGGTGAACCAACGGTTAAGCGGATGGGAGCCGTGACGATGTCGGGATCGGAATCGTGATTGCCTGGAGCGCGCCGCCCCTTTCTCAAATCGCCAAATTGCGGCTTTCGCCACCGTTGACGTGCCTGTCGGTTCGCGGGCGTCACTTAGTTTACGGTTAACCACGCAATGCCTTCGAAGCGGGAAAGGAATCGGTAAGGCTGTTTATTAAGCCGATCGAAAGAGCTTCTCCATAGATTGGCAGCATCCGATCAGCCGCCAAGAGAAGTTGACGGATTTGCTGTAACATCTGGAGTAGGAGCTCTCGAATGGCTAATCTCATTGCACGTTTTGTGAAGGACGAATCCGGCGCGACCGCCATCGAATATGGTCTGATCGCCGCCCTCATCGCGCTCGCTATCATGGTCGGCGCCGGTCAACTGGGCAATAGCATCAACCAGAAGTTCAAGGACATTTCCTCGACGCTGAACGGCGCCTGATAATAGCGACGTTAGTCGCTTTTTCGGATCAAGGGCCGCCTCGTTTGGCGGCCCTTATTCATTGTGTCAGGCGATTTTGAATTCCCGGCCTCATCAATCGTTAATCGAACACGTCTAGGCTGGGCCAGGTACCATGGGCGCTGCGCTGATGATTGAAGCCTTGATCTTCGTTGTCTTTCCGTTCTGCATGCTTTTCGCCGCGATCTCCGACACGCTGTCGATGATGATCGCCAATCGCGTGCCGGTGCTGCTCGTGGCTGTTTTCGCTCTGGTCGCACCGCTGACGGGCATGGACTGGGCAACCTATGGCTTGCATTTCGCCTCCGGCGGCCTTGTCCTCGCCGTGACGTTCGGTCTGTTCGCGCTCGGCGGCATGGGAGGCGGAGACGCCAAGCTGCTGGCCGCCACGGCCCTCTGGATGGGACTGAGCATCCATCTCGTCGAATATCTCGTGGCCTCGGCATTCATCGGTGGCCTGCTGACGCTCGCCATCCTCGCCTACCGGAAATCGCCGCTTGCAGCCGTTACAAGCCACAATCCGTTTTTGCGCCACTTCGCCGACGAGACGACCGGCGTGCCCTATGGCATAGCGCTCGGCATTGGCGGGCTGCTCACCTTTCCGAATTCGCCGTTGATGGCGTGGGCACTCGCAAGGCTGGCAGCCTAATTCTCTCGCCAACCTTCCCTCGCCAGATTAGCCTTCCACTATTTCGATTTGGCGTTGGAGCAGGCGGCTTGGCCGCCTTTTTGCGGGCCGAACCGAATGCCTCAAATTTATGTAAACCTTAAATTAATCACGATCGTAAGCATTATATTAACCTTGTTTTGACGATTGCCGCTGCAAGGTCCGGCTTGGCTAAGTGGTTTGCCAAGGGGTTCGGACAAATGCCAGCATCCCGACTGATCATTCTGGGCGTGGCGGTGGCCGCGGCGGGTGGCGCAGGCTATGTTGCAAAAAACATGGTGGCGGCTCCGCCGCCTCAAATCGTCGATTCCGGCCCCACGGCGCCGGCAATCGCGCTGCAGGACGTGCTTGTCCTGTCCAGCGACGTTCCGATGGGCAGCCCGCTCGAGAACAATATCAGCTGGCAGTCCTGGCCGGCCGACGGCATCAATGCGAATTTCATAACCCGCGCCGCGGAGCCCGAAGCGCTTGAGAAGCTGAAAGGCGGTGTTGCCCGAGTGGCGATGTATGCCGGCGAGCCGTTGCGGCGCTCCAAGCTGATCGGCGAGGGACAGAGCTTCATGTCGTCGATCCTGCCCTCCGGCATGCGGGCCGTCGCCACAGCCGTATCTGCCGACACTTCCGCCGGCGGCTTCATTCTTCCCAACGATTTCGTCGACGTCATCATGACCCGCAGAGCCGATGCCGCGAGCGGCGGCAGCGGTTTTACGACCGAAACCATCCTCAAGAACATTCGCGTCCTGGCAATCGACCAGACGATCCAGGAGGACGAGGAAGGCAAGAGGACCAGGGTCGGTCAGACCGCCACGCTGGAACTGACACCGCAGCAGGCGGAGATCATCACCGTCGCCCAGCAGATGGCGGACCGCCTGACATTGGCGCTGCGGTCGGTCAGCGATACCCAGGAGAAGAATCTGGGCGAGGCCGACTATCTCGTTTCCGGCAATGGGCGGCGCGGAACAGTGCGATTGATCAAGTCGGGCGAAGTTTCCGAAGTGGGAGCAAGGCAATGAGGCTAAACGCTGGACTGCCGGTCACCCTGGCTGCGGCAATCGGCCTGTTTCTTATTGGAACGAATGCGTATGGCCTCGTCGAGGCGAATGCGGCAGGCAAGAACGCCGAAGTGTCGGCTTCGACCGCCACCCAGCGCGTCAAGCTCGGTCTCAACAAATCGGTGGTCATTGACCTGCCGAGCGATGCCTATGATATTCTCGTCGCCAACCCGGCGGTCGCCGATGCGGTGACCCGCACCGCCAGGCGCATCTATCTGTTCGGAAAGGCGGTGGGCGACACCAACATCTTCGTCTTCGGCCCCAATGGCGAACAGATCGTCAGCCTGGATCTGGCAGTCGAACGCGATGTTGCCGGACTGGAAGACTATATCAGACGCTTCATCCCGTCATCGACCATCACGGTCGAGTTGCTGAACGACAACGTCGTCCTGACCGGAACCGTGGACACCCCCCTGGATGCCAAGCGAGCGGTCGAACTGGCCACCATATTCGTGTCCGGCGGTGAGGCGACCACGGGGCAATATTCGCAAACCGCCTCCGGCGGCTCGGCCGAAGCCGGTGTCGACATCGACAATCCAGATTCCGAGCGTCGCGTCAGCCAGATCGTCAACCTGCTGCAGATCGTCGGCGACGACCAGGTGACGCTCAAGGTGACGGTGGCCGAAGTCAGCCGCTCGGTGATGAAGCAACTCGGCGTCAACCTGATCGGCAACGGTGACAGCAATGGCATCAGTTGGGGTGCGGTAAGCGACAATTTCACCGGTTTAGGCAAGTCGCTGTCGAATTCTGGCTTCGCTATCGGCGGCTCGACGCTGGATGCCTACATCAACGCCATGGAACAGTCGGGCGTCATGAAAACCCTGGCCGAGCCAACATTGACGGCCGTATCCGGCGAGAAGGCGACCTTCAAAGTCGGCGGCGAGTACAATATGGCGACTAGCGTTTCCCAAGCCGTATCCATCGATAATCAGACCGGTTTGAAGACGTATTCAATCGAGAAGATCGAATACGGCATTGGCCTGGAATTCCAGCCGGTGGTGCTCTCTCCCGGCCGCATCAGCTTGAAGGTCAGGACTTCGGTATCCGAGCCGACAACGGAGGGATCAGTATCTTTGTCCGAGGGTGTAACAAGCCCCGGCATGAACGTCCTGTCGATCCGCAAACGCTTGGCCGACACGACAGTAGAGCTGCCGTCCGGCGGCTCGATGATGATCGCCGGCCTCGTCCGGGACGATCTCAGACAGGCGGTCAACGGCCTGCCTGGGCTGACCAAGATCCCCGTCCTTGGCACGCTGTTCCGCAGCCGGGATTTCGTTCGCAACGAGACCGAGCTGGTCATCATCATCACGCCTTATTTGGTGAAGCCGGTGACGCGCAACGCTCTTGCCAAGCCGGACGACAATTTCAACGCCGCCAGCGATGGCGCCGGCATGTTCCTTGGCCGTGTCAATCGCGTCTACGGCACCATGCAGACCGATAAGCCCAACGGCCGTTACCACGGCGTCGTCGGCTTCATCTACAAGTAAGCGGGGAAGCGGACATGTCTCAGTTAGCGTGGAAGCCAATTACGGTCACCGCAGCGATGCGGTCCGGCCGTTCGCGGATCTGCCGGCCGGTCCTGGCGGTTGCGGTCGCGGCATTGCTGGCGGGCTGCGCCAACCGGGACAGCATCACGGTCGGCGCTGTTCCGGACGACTATCGCACCAACCATCCGATCGTCATTGCCGAGAAGAACGAGAAGATCGACCTTCCGGTCGGCGCCGGCGATCGCGGCATGACCGGCTTTCAGCGCGACACGCTTCTGGGCTTTCTGGACGGCTACGACAAGAGTGCCGCTCCGACCCTGACGATCTCGATCCCGAGCGGTTCGGCCAACGAGATCGCCGCGACCGCGGCCGGTCGCGATTTCGCCAGGCTTGCGATTGCCAACGGCATCAGCCGGAACCGGATCGTCATCACCACCTACCAGTCGGCTTCGGCTGAAGCATCCGCGCCGATCCGCGTCGCCTATGTCTCGGTGAAGGCGCAGACCGACAGATGCGGACGCTGGCCCGAAGACCTGCTGCAGACCTCGGAAAACAAGCACTATGCCGATTTCGGCTGCTCGTATCAGAACAACCTTGCCGCCCAGATGGCCAATCCGGCCGATCTGCTCGGGCCGCGCAAGCCTTCCGATATCGAACCGAAAAATCGGGAGAATGTGATCGACGTGTATCAAAACAGAGGCATTTCGGACGAATTCCTCGGCAATTCGGAAGTTGATTATTGAGCTCGAGCCGCACAAGTCACGGAAAGAAATGACGATGAGTAATCTTGCCTACGACACGGGGATAGATGGCGGCGAAATCTCGCAGCAGGACATCGCCGCCATGCAGGCGTTGCGGCCGATTCCGCGCATCTCGATCCAGGCATTTTGCGAGACCGAGGGCGTTGCCAATCCGGTCGAGCGTGCCGGAGAGGATCGCCGCATGGCGAAGGCCCATCTGAAGGTCCATATGGGCGGCATCGCCACCGCCATCGAATTCTACCAATCGGCGCCGACACCGAACCTGATCCTGCTGGAATCGCGCAGCGAGCCGACGCAATTGCTCGAGCAGCTCACGCAGCTCTCCGAATATTGCGATCCGACCTCCAAGGTCGTGGTCATCGGCCACTACAATGATGTCGGCCTCTATCGCGAGCTCATCCGCTCCGGCATCTCCGAATATGTCATCGCGCCGGTGTCGATGGCCGACATCGTCAGCGTGATATCGTCGATTTTCGTTGATCCGGAGGCCGAGCCGATCGGCCGCTCGATCGCCTTCATCGGCGCCAAGGGTGGCGTCGGCTCCTCGACCATTGCCCACAATGTGGCCTGGGCGATGTCGTCCCTGTTCAAATCGGAAGTGGTCGTCGCCGACCTTGATCTTGCTTTCGGAACGGCCAACATCAATTTCGATCAGGATCCGGCGCAAGGCATTGCCGAGGCCGTCTTCTCACCGGAGCGCGTCGACGAGGTCTATCTCGACCGGCTGCTTGCCCAGTGCGCCGAGCACCTGTCGCTGCTTGCAGCACCTTCAACGCTCGACCGGGTCTACGATTTCGATCCCGACGCCTTCATGCAGCTTATCGACACGGCCCAGCGCAGCGTGCCGCTTCTGGTGCTCGATATCCCGCACATCTGGACAGGCTGGACCAAGAACACGCTGGTCAAGGCCGACGAGATCGTGATCACAGCGACGCCGGAGCTGGCCAATCTGCGCAACACCAAGAATCTCGTCGACATGTTCAAACGGCTTCGCCCGAACGATCCGCCGCCCAAGCTGATCATCAATCAGGCAGGCGTGCCGAAGCGTCCGGAGATTACGTCATCCGACTTCGCCGACTCGCTCGGACTGTCGCCGATGTCGGTGATTCCTTTCGAGCCGCTGCTGTTTGGAAATGCCGCCAATAATGGGCGCATGCTCGGTGAAATGGATGCCAAGAACCAGGTCGTCGGCATGGTCAACGAGATTGCGCATGTGCTGACCGGGCGCAGCGAAATCAAGGCAAGAAAGAAAGCGGGCTTGGGCAATCTCCTTGGCAAGCTCTCGCGCAGCAAGAAGTGATGCTTTCGCAGCGGAATTGGTAGTCGATCATGTTTGGTAAAAGAGGTAGCGACGACGGCAGCCGGTTCACCCCGGAATTCCGTCAGCTGGCACCTGCGCCCGCCGCGCCGGCGGCGGCAAACCCTGCGGAAACGTCGGTTCTTGCCAAACCCGCGCCGCCGTTGCTTGGCACGTCTGCGGCCCCCCTCGCGCGCCGCGCTGTCGAGGCGCCGCCACTGGCACCGGAGCCGAAAAGGATCCAGCGCGAAAAGAGCGAAGCCTACTACGACACCAAGAGCCAGGTCTTCTCCGCGCTCATCGACACGATCGACCTGTCGCAGCTCGCCAAGCTCGATCCCGAAAGCGCGCGCGAGGAAATCCGCGACATCGTCAACGACATCATCGCGATCAAAAATTTTGCGATGTCGATCGCCGAACAGGAAGAACTGCTCGACGACATCTGCAATGACGTCCTGGGTTACGGGCCGCTAGAGCCATTGCTTGCCCGCGACGACATCGCCGATATCATGGTCAACGGTTCCAAGGACGTCTATATCGAGGTCAACGGAAAGGTCGAGCAGACCGGAATTCGTTTCCGCGACAACCAGCAGCTTCTCAACATCTGTCAGCGCATCGTCAGCCAGGTTGGCCGTCGCGTCGATGAATCGAGCCCGATCTGCGACGCACGCCTTCCCGATGGTTCCCGCGTCAACGTCATCGCGCCGCCGCTCGCCATCGACGGCACCGCGCTCACCATCCGCAAGTTCAAGAAGGACAAGCTGACGCTCGATCAGCTGGTCAAGTTCGGTGCCATTTCGCCGCATGGCGCCGAGATTCTCAAGATCATCGGCCGCGTCCGCTGCAACATTGTCATTTCGGGCGGCACCGGCTCGGGCAAGACGACGCTGCTCAACTGCCTGACCAACTATATCGACCGCGAGGAACGCGTCATCACCTGCGAGGACTCGGCCGAGCTGCAATTGCAGCAGCCGCATGTCGTGCGTCTGGAAACCCGTCCGCCCAACCTCGAGGGCGAGGGCGAGGTGACCATGCGCGACCTGGTCAAGAACTGCCTGCGCATGCGGCCCGAGCGCATTATCGTCGGCGAAGTGCGCGGACCTGAAGTGTTCGATCTCCTGCAGGCGATGAACACCGGCCATGACGGCTCGATGGGCACGATCCACTCGAACAGCCCGCGCGAATGCCTGAACCGTATCGAATCGATGATCGCGATGGGCGGCTACACGCTGCCGCAGAAAACCGTGCGTGAAATCGTGGTCGGGTCCGTGGACGTGATCATCCAGGCCGCACGCCTGCGCGACGGATCGCGGCGTATCACCCACATCACCGAGGTGATCGGAATGGAGGGCGATGTCATCATCACGCAGGACATCGTCCTCTACAATATCAAAGGCGAGGACGCGAACGGCAGGCTGCTGGGCGAGCACGTGTCGACAGGCATCGGTCGTCCGCATTTCTGGGAGCGCGCCCGCTACTATGGCGAGGAACAGCGCCTCGCCAATGCGCTCGAGGCGATGGAGAAACGCGCTGACTGAAGCATTCGGAGGCGTAGGGGCCGGGATCGATGTTCGGAATTGACGGCACCGTATTGGCGTTCATCGTGCTCGCCGGCTTCAGCGCCGGCGCGGTCGCTTATGTTTTTCTGTTCAACCGGATCAGCACCGAGAAGCAAGTCGGCAGGCGGCTTGAAACGATCAAGACCGCCGAGACGGATCGTGACGTCGTCAAGGCCTCGCGCGATCGCGTGGCGGAAGCAGCCAAGCGCCGCAAATCGGTCCAGGATTCGCTGAAGGATCTTGAGCAGAAGCAGAAAACCAACCAGAGCATCGTCAAGAAGCCGCCACTGAAGGCCCAGATCCGTCAGGCAGGCATGAAGGTCTCGCTCGAGCGCTTCTATCTCTACTCGGCCGTTTGCGGCGTCCTCCTGACGTTACTTGCCTATTTCATCGGCGCGCCGCTGCTTGTCTTGCCGGGTGCGCTGCTGGTCGGCGCCCTCGGACTGCCACGCTGGTTCGTCTCGTTTTGCCGCGCTCGCCGGGTCAAGGCGTTCCTCAACGAATTTCCGAACGCGCTCGACATCATCGTGCGTGCGGTCAAATCCGGCCTGCCGCTGAACGACGCCGTCCGCCTGATCGCCAACGAATCTCCCGAACCGGTCAAGACCGAGTTCCGCCGCATCGTCGATTCGCAGCAGATGGGCCTGTCGATCCCCGACGCCAGCCTACGCATGGCCGAAACAATGCCGTGCACGGAAGCGAGCTTCTTCGGCATCGTCATCCAGATCCAGTCCCAGGCCGGCGGCAATCTTTCCGAGGCGCTAGGCAATCTTTCGCGCGTGCTTCGCGACCGCAAGAAAATGAAAGCCAAGGTCCAGGCGCTGTCCATGGAAGCGAAGGCGTCCGCCGTGATCATCGGTGCGTTGCCTTTCGTCGTCGCCTTTCTCGTCTACCTGACAAGCCCGAACTATATCATGCCTCTGTTTACCACCAGCGCCGGCAATCTGATCCTCGGTTGCTCGGCGGTCTGGATGTCTATCGGCATCCTGGTGATGCGCAAGATGATGAACTTCGAAGTTTAGGATTTCGAGCGCATGACCGAAAATGTCGTCAAAACCCTTACCGACCCGGCATTCCTGATTGCCTTGCTGGTCGGCATCGCGGTGTTTGCGACCGTCTTCACGCTGCTGCCTGCCTTTGGTGGAAACCAGCTCAAGGCGCGCATGAAATCCGTAGCGCTGGAGCGCGACGAATTGCGCGCCAAGCAGCGTGCGCGGCTTGCCGTCGAGGCCGATCGCCGCCGTAAGGGCCTGCGCGAGCAACAGTCGATCGGCATGCGAAATATTGTCGACCGGCTGGACCTGAGACGCGCCCTTGCCGATGAAGGCACGTTGCAGAAACTCAAGGTGGCTGGCTTTCGCGGGCAGAATCCGCTGACGCGTTTCCTTTTCTTCCGTCTGGTCTTGCCCTTTATCGGCTTTGCGCTGGCCGCGATGTATCTGTTCGTGCTCGGAGGATTGCCGGAACAGCCGCCTCTCATCAAACTGTTCGTCTGCGTCGTCGTCGCCTATGCGGGTTTTTACGCGCCGGTGCTCTATGTCAACAACCGCGCCACCAAGCGCAAGCAGTCGATCCAGATGGCGTGGCCGGACGCGCTCGATCTGATGCTGATCTGCGTCGAATCAGGCATGTCGGTGGAGGCGGCGTTTCGCAAGGTCGCGGACGAGATCGGCGCGCAATCGGTGGCGCTTGCCGAAGAATTCATCCTGACCAACGCCGAACTTTCCTACTTGCAGGAACGCAAGCAGGCTTACGAGAACCTTGCGAGTCGCACCGGCCTGGAATCGGTCAAGTCGGTGTCGCAGGCGCTGGTCCAGGCCGAGCGTTACGGCACGCCTGTGGCGCATGCGCTGCGCGTGCTTGCCAGCGAAAGCCGCGACATGCGCATGAACGCCGCCGAGAAGAAGGCCGCGGCCTTGCCGCCGAAGCTCACCGTGCCGATGATCCTGTTCTTCTTGCCGGTGCTGTTCGCCATCATTCTGGGTCCTGCAGGCATCCAGGTGAGCCAGCGCGGCATCTTCGGCGCCCCGTCGACATCCAGTGGCCAATAGCCTCGCCAAGGCGACAATACACGCAAAAGCCGCGGTGCTGATGCAACGCGGCTTTCGTACTTCCGGCATGTCGACGAGTTGAGGGAACTGACCGGCTCCAAGCAAGCCGGCGCGGTCAGTTGGTGGCAGGCTTCGCCTTGTCCTGGTCCTTGAGCTGGCTCCAGGCGTTCTGCTGGGCGAGCATCTGGCGAAGGTAAGCCACGTTCGCTTGCGCCTGTTCGGCCGAGAGCTCCTGCGAAGCGATTTTCTCGGCTTCGTCGAAACGACCCTGCAGGCCGACGACCAACGCCAGGTTCTGGCGGACGCGGCTGTCGGCGTTCGGCTGCTGGGCGGCCGAGCGCATGTAGGTTTCGGCCGTGCGCAGGTCACCTTCCAGCACATAGGACATGCCGAGATTTGAAAGGATCGAAGGTTCGTTCGGCTTGAGGTCCAGCGCCTTGCGGTAATCCTGGCGCGCCTCGTCTCTCTGGCCAAGCTGGTCGAGAATCGCGGCTTCCGCCGACACCAGTTTCCAGTCCGGATATTCCGGTGTCTGCGCGCGGCGCACGGCGTCGAGCGCCGGCTCGAACTGGCCGTTGGCGGCGAGCGCCTTGCCATAGGCGGCAAGCACGTCGCGGTCTTTCGGCAAGGCGATCGCCAGCTTGCGCATCACGGCGAGCGACTGGTCGGCGTCGCCATCCATTTGCAGCGCCGCCGCGTAATTCGTTGCGACCCGCTTGTCGTTGGGGTTCCTGGCGTAGGACTGACCGAGCGCTGCTGTCGCATTGTGCAACTCGCTGGCCGACATGGTTTCCAGCGGTTTGCCGCTGGAGCGCGAGATGGAACCGGTCGTCAACTTGCTGGTTCCGCAGCCGGCGACGCTGGCCGCAAGCGCCATCATCAACGCCGTGGTGATCAGCCGCTTTCCCGTGGCGTTCATCATGCGGTTGGTCGGCATCTGCACCAGGCCTCCATTCATAGACGTGGCCATTACGTGGCCATCTTCCCTCCCGCAGAAATATTCTGTTAACCCTAACGGACAGTTAAGAAGCGCCGACTCGAACGCCGGAGACCATCGAATGCCTGTCGAACTCGTCGAGAAGAAACTGAAGACCGCGCTGCCGGTCCATCTGGTGGAGAAGGATAGGCTGGAGGCGGCAGGCCTTGCGTCATCCACGATCGCCTGGGCCAGGGCCAACGGCTTTTCCGGTGAGGCGGGCAGGACACTGGTCGTGCCCGGCGAAAACGGCGCGCTGGCCGGAGCCTTGTTCGGCCTCGGCGATGGTGAAAGCGCGCTTGCCCTCGGCGCGCTAGCGCGAGCCTTGCCGGAGGGCGACTGGCATTTCGTCTCCGCACTGGCCGAGCCGGAACTTGCGGCAATTGCGCTGGCTCTCAGTGGTTATGTCTTCACCCGCTACGGCAAGAAGCCTGGCAAGGCGCTGCGTTTTTCGCTGCCATCCGGCGCTGAAGCGGCTTACGTTCGTCGTATCGCCGATGGCGTTTTCCTGACCCGCGATCTGGTCAATACGCCAACCAGCGATATGGGGCCGGACGATTTGGAGGCGGCTGTTCGGACCTTGGCCAAAAAGCACAAGGCCGAAGTGTCGGTGACCAAGGGCGACGATCTGCTCAAGAAGAATTTCCCGATGATCCATGCGGTCGGCCGCGCATCGGTCGGCGCGCCGCGCCTGATCGACATGATTTGGGGGCCGAAGAACGCCCCGAAGGTGACGCTGGTCGGCAAGGGCGTCTGCTTCGACACGGGCGGTCTCGACATCAAGCCCTCCTCGGGCATGCTCTTGATGAAGAAGGATATGGGTGGCGCTGCCAACGTATTGGGCCTTGCCTCCATGGTCATGGCCGCTGGCCTGAAGATCCGGCTGCGTGTGCTGATCCCGGCGGTCGAGAATTCGATCGCCGGCAACGCCTTCCGGCCCGGCGACGTGCTGGCGAGCCGCAAGGGCATCACCGTCGAGATCGGCAACACCGATGCCGAGGGACGGCTGGTGCTGGCTGATGCCTTGGCGCTGGCCGACGACGACGAGCCGCAACTGCTGATCGACATGGCGACCCTGACGGGGGCTGCTCGCGTCGCGCTCGGTCCCGACCTGCCGCCCTTCTACACTGGCGATGAAGCGCTGGCGTCCGAACTGGCGGCGGCTTCCGCCGCGGTCGAGGATCCGCTATGGCGCATGCCGCTGTGGCGACCTTATGACGCAAAGCTGTCCTCGAAGATCGCCGACATCAACAACGTCACGTCTGACGGGTTCGCCGGCTCGATCACCGCAGCGCTGTTCCTGAAGCGCTTCGTCGAGAAGAGCGCCGGCTGGGCGCATTTCGACATCTTCGCCTGGAACCCGTCCGATCGTCCGTACGGTCTCGCCGGCGGTGAGGCGCAAGGCATCCGGGCGCTGGAAAGGGTCATCTCGAAACGCTACGCCTGACGGTTGCTGTCCGACAGGAAATTCTCGAGACTGAAACGGAACCGAAACAATTTGCCGTCATGTTGGCCGGATGTCGATTTCCATGCGCCCGAGCCAGGCCTTGCGACTGTGGCAGCAGGTGATGCTGTCCCAGGTGCGCGACGATACGCCGGACCTTACCATGCGCCAGACGGCGATCCTGTTCACCATCTATCTCGACCCGCCGCCGCACACGGTGCGCGGGCTCGCTGCCCGGCTCAATGTCACCAAGCCGGTGATTACCCGCGCGCTCGACACAATGGGCGCGCTGAAGCTAGTTTCGCGCCATCGCGACGAGCTCGACAAGCGCAACGTGCTGGTCAAGCGCACTGTCGAAGGTGCTCTCTTTGTCGAGCGCTTCGGCGATGTTATCATCGCCAGGGCCCAGGAATTGCCCATCTGACCGAGTTGCCGATTTGAACGAGTTGCCGATTTGACCGCCAGGGATGCCCGCCTCCACGCCTTCCGTTCCGATCTCGCTGATGTCAGGCTGAAAGGCGAGGTCGCCGCCGATCGCTTCGTCGCCGGACGGCCAGCGCGTATATCAGCTTCAGTGGCCGATATCCGCAAGGCGCCGCGCCCGGATGCCGGCGTCGACACGCAGCTTCTGTTCGGCGACGACGTCCTCGTCTTCGAGGACGTTGAGGGCTGGGCCTGGATCCAGGCCGAGCGCGATGGCTATGTCGGCTATGTCGCCGACACCGTGCTGGGGGCGCGAGGCCATACGCCCACCCATGTCGTCTCGGTGCCGCGCACCTTCCTTTATCCCGGACCGGATTTGCGGTTTCCGTCGAACGGACAGCTCTCGATGGGATCGGCGGTAACGGTGACGGGCGCGGCTGAAACACGCGGTACGCACTATGCGCTGCTGCCATCCGGCGAGGCGGTCATATCGGGCCATTTGCGGCCCTTGAACAAACCAGCTGCCGACTATGTCGCGGTCGCGGAAACCTTTCTCGGCACACCCTATCTGTGGGGCGGCGCCTCCGGCTTCGGCATCGATTGTTCCGGCCTCGTGCAACTGGCGATGCACATGGCCGGCAGGCAAGTGCTGCGCGACACCGACATGCAGGCAGCGACCATCGGTGAGCCGCTCGACCCGGACCGGGATTCTGCCGGGTTGCGGCGCGGCGACCTGGTGTTTTGGAAAGGCCATGTCGCTGTTATGACCGACCCAGAAACGATGATCCATGCCAACGGCCACACCATGCTGGTCTCGCGTGAAGGGTTCAGAGAAGCCGTCGCCCGCATCGGCTATCTCTATGGCGGCCCGACGGGGTTTCGGCGGCCTTAGGGGCATCCCTTACCTCTCCCCCTGTGGGAGAGGTCGGATTGCCCCGATTTGTCCTTCACAAATCGGTTGGCAATCCGGGTGAGGGGTAAGTTGGCGCCAAGCTGGAACACCCCTCATCCGTCTTGCCGCTTCGCGGCAATCCACCTTCTCCCACACGGAGACCTTTGCACAGAAGCCGAACGGTGATTCTGTGGTGAAGGTTGGAGCAGGGAGATTCGGGATGGCGGATCGTGTTTTGGGTCAGTTGAGTCTGGCGGACGGTCTGGCGGCGTCGGATGAGACGATT
>NZ_RZPG01000048.1:0-24096 GCF_004022765.1 Mesorhizobium sp. M6A.T.Cr.TU.014.01.1.1 | reverse complement strand
GCATACTGGCCGCCTGCGCTTACAATCTGCGCACCATGATTGGCGTCCTCTATCCACCCGATGAGAGGCGGACATGAGGGAGGAGTGCGTCCACAATCCGGCAGGATGGCTGCCTAAACCGACAAAGGCCTCGCAAGGGCCGCGGAAAACCGCTCTGCCGGCCTTCAAAAAGGCCCCCACTGACCACCGAACTCCACTTCGCTCCCCGTGCAAAGCCCTCCCTGGGGGAGAAGGTGGATTGGCGCGCAGCGCCAAGACGGTTGAGGGGTGCTGGCCGGAGCGCTGTTAGTGCCAAGCTGGAGCACCCCTCATCCGACCGAGCTTCGCTCGGCCACCTTCTCCCACAAGGGGAGAAGGAAGAGGCACGCGAGGCGCAACGCCGTCGATCCTCCTTCGGACCCCGCCTTACCCGCCTGCGAATAGCATTATGCATTGCGCAACATGAACGTTGGTATATATAATTTCATCCTATGAAAATGGCTTCGGTGATCGCCGACAGCCGACGTCATGGGACCTCGATGGCTCGCAAGCTTGAGGGCGCCGAAAGACCGGCGATCGATCCGCGGATCACTGCTTCGGCAGCACGGCAGCCATGACGCGACGCGTCCCGCACGACATCTTCATCGAATTGGGCATCATTCCGTCTGCGGCGGCAGCAATGTGGTGCCTACGGCCTTGCGCAACGACCAGCTTTTCCAACACAATCAAAACAAGACGAGAAGAAGGGAACGAACGATAACTTCCACCAGAGCTTGACAGGAGAACAAGCATGTCACTGCGGAGTATGATTTCGAGACTATCAATGGGAGCCTTAACACTTGCCGCGGCAAGTGCATTCACGCCTTCGGCCCAGGCTGCGGCGCCGGAATCGAACGACCCAATCAAGATCGCGCTATTCGACTGGACCAGTGTCAATCTGAACGCAAAGATCCTCGGCGGCATTCTTGAAAAACTTGGATACACGGTCGAGTACCCGACCGCCGACTACCTCTCCAGCCTGACCACCGGCCTTACCAATGGCGATCTCTCTGTCGCCATGGAATTCTGGGACACGACGGCCGGCGAAGCCATGAAGGCGTCGGATGCGACCGGCCAGACCGAACGCCTCGGCAAGCTCGGGCCCAAGGCGAAGGAAGAATGGTGGTATCCCGAATACATGAAAGAGAAATGCCCGGGCCTGCCGAACTGGGAAGCGCTGAAGGACCCGAAATGCGCCGAGGCATTCTCGACGGCGGAAACAGCGCCGAACGGCCGCTATCTCGGTGGCCCCGTGACATGGGAGGGTTTTGACGACGAGCGTGCCGCGGCGTTGAAGCTGCCCTTCACCGTTATCCATGCCGGCACCGATGCGGCGATGTTCGCCGAATTGGAATCGGCCTACCAGCGCAAGGCGCCGATCATGCTGTGGGTCTATTCGCCACATTGGGCGCCAGCCAAATACAAGGGCGAATGGATCGAATTCCCCGACCATACGGCGGAGTGCTACGACGATCCGAAATGGGGCGTGAACCCCGAGGCAAAGTATGACTGCGGCAAGCCGCATGGCGAGATCTGGAAGTATTCCTGGGCCGGCATGAAGGACAAATGGCCGGTCGCCTACAAGGTCGCGAAGAACTACACGGTCGACACCGACGAGCTCAACAAGATGAGCGGCGAGATCGATCTCGAAGGCAAGACGCCGGAAGACGTCGCTGCTGCCTGGATCGCCGCTCACGAAGCCGACTGGAAAGCCTGGGCCGAGTGATCGTTCCAACTGGAAAACTGCGAGACCCGGTCATTCATGGCCGGGTCTCTATCCCATATTCCAGAAGGACGACTGCATGGCCGATACGACTGAACAGGTGCCGCACGCGGCAGGCATGCCAAACGATGCCCGCCCGGTAAAACTTGCCTGCCGCAACGTCTGGAAGCTGTTCGGCGCGAACGCGGCAAATTTCATCCGCCAACGCAACGGCAAGGCCAGCATGGCGGACGTCGCTGCGGCCGGGCTGGTCGGCGCCGTGCGCGCCGTCGACCTCGAAATCCGCCAAGGCGAGATTTTCATCATCATGGGCCTGTCCGGCTCCGGCAAGTCGACGCTGGTGCGCTGCATGTCGCGACTGGTCGAGCCGACGCATGGCAAGGTCGAGTTCGAGGGCAAGGATCTGCTGAAGATCTCCGATGCCGCGCTAATCGAGCTGCGGCGTCACCGCATGGGGATGGTGTTCCAGAATTTTGCCCTACTGCCGCATCTGAACGTGCTGGAGAACATCGCCTTTCCCCTGGGCATCCAAGGGCAGGACCGGCCGACGCGCGAGAAGCGCGCGCGGGAAGTGATCGAGCTTGTCGGCCTGCGCGGCCGCGAGCATTTCTATCCGCGTGAGCTTTCCGGCGGCCAGCAGCAGCGTGTCGGCATCGCCCGCAGCCTCGCCACCAAGCCGGAAATCTGGTTTCTCGACGAGCCGTTCTCGGCGCTCGATCCGCTGATCCGCCGCGAGATGCAGGACGAGCTGATGCGGCTGCAGACCATGCTGCACAAGACCATCGTCTTCATCACCCATGATTTCGACGAGGCCATCCGGCTGGCCGACCGCATCGCTATCATGAAGGACGGCGAGGTCATCCAGATCGGCACGCCGGAGGAGCTGGTGGTCAATCCGGCGACCGACTATGTCGCCGAATTCACCCGCGACGTCGACCGCGCCAAGGTGATCTCGGCGCGAAGCCTGATGCGCGCCTGCGACGGCACCGAGCATGGCGGCGTGGTCGCGCCGGATGCCAAGATATCAAGTTTTTCGGCTGATATCGTCTCGGCCGGCAAGCCGTTCGCGGTGGTCAACGGCACCGGCAAGCCGATCGGCGAGGTCACGCCGCAAGCGGTGATTGATCTTCTGGCCGGTATCGAGCGTCCCGGGGCCGGCGCATGACAGTGACGGCAAGCACCAGCGAGGCGAGATCGCGGCCGGTTCAGGTCTGGCTGGTGGCGTGGGCCTGCGCCCTCGCCGCCGTGCTTGCCGTATTCCTGCTGCAGGACAGGCTGCCCTGGGCCGTCAACTATCCGGCCAGCGCAATCGTTCCCGTCGCCGACTGGGTCAGCGCGCTGATGAACTCGGTGAAGTCGAACTTCTCCTGGCTGACGCGGTCGATCACCGCGGTGCTCGGCGTGCCGCTCGATTTCGCGCTCAATCTGCTTGCCAAGAATTTCAAGATCGGCCGTGGCGCGGATATGATCGTCTTGCCGCGCCTGTCCTGGGTCGGCGTCTGTATCGCTGCATTCCTGGCCGGACGCGCCGCCGGTGGCTGGAAGCTCGGCGCGCTGGTCGGCGGCTGTTTTCTCTACATTGCGCTGTTCGGCCAATGGACCAGCGCCATGCTGACGCTGGGGCTGATCTCCATCGCCGTGCCGTTCTGCATCGTCACCGGATTGTTCGTCGGCATCTGGGCGTGGCGCAAGCCATGGGCGGAGAGGCTGTTGATCTCCCCTGCCCTTGATCTGATGCAGACCATCCCGACCTTCGCCTATCTGATCCCGATGCTGCTTTTGTTCGGCAACAGCCCGGTTTCGGCGATGATCGCGACGGCCATTTTCGCGACGCCGCCAATGGTGCGCGCGACAATGCTGGGACTGTCGCGGGTGCCGTCCGAAATCGACGATTTCAGCGAGATGGCCGGCTGCACCGCGCGCCAGAAATTGTGGCGCGTGCTTTTGCCCTCGGCGCGTCCAACGCTGATGGTCGGCGTCAATCAGGTCATCATGCTGGCGCTCAACATGGTGATTATCGCCTCGATGATCGGCGCCGGTGGCCTCGGCTACGACGTGCTGCTGGCGCTCAGGGCGCTGAAGGTCGGCGAAGCTATGGAGGCCGGCCTCGCCATCGTGGCGCTGGCAATCGCGCTCGACCGGCTAAGCCAGGCGATCGCGCGCAATCACGCGCAGGGCCATGTCTATCAGGAGGTGAGCCCGAGCTTTTGGCGGCGCTACCCCAACCTGACGCTGGCCATAGCCATCCTTGCAGCCACGACGCTGCTTGGCCTGTTCGTGCCGGCCTTCGCCGCGGTGCCGAAGGCGATCACCTTCACCACCGCACCCCTGTGGAAGACGGCGGTGAGCTGGATCACGATCAACTTCTTCGACACGATCGAAGCGTTCCGCGTGACCCTCATTCTCAACGTGTTGAACCCGGTGCGCGCCTTCTGCGAGGGCTTCCCGTGGGCGGGCGCGGTGTTCCTGCTCGGCCTTGCCGGCTACCAGCTCGGCGGCCTGCGCCTCGGCGCCCTGGTCGCGGCGCTGACCGTCTTCTGCGCGGTGACCGGCCTTTGGGAAAAGACCATGGCGACGGTCTATCTGTGCGGCATCTCGGCTTTCATCGCTTGCCTGATCGGCATCCCGATTGGGCTGATGGCATCACGCAGCGACCGTGTCGAGAAGATCGTCACGCCGATCATCGACACTTTGCAGGTGCTGCCGTCGTTCTGCTTCATCATCCCGGTGGTGATGCTGTTCCGCGTCGGCGACGTCACCGCGATGATCGCGACGGTCGCCTTCGCCGTGGTGCCGGCCATCCGCTACACAAATCACGGCCTCAGGCAGGTGCCACCGGCATTGATCGAGGCGGCAAAGGTGTCGGGCTGCACCAAGCGCCAGACGTTCCTGCGCGTGCAATTGCCGCTGGCGCTGCCGGAGATCATGTTAGGCGTCAACCAGACGATCCTGATGGCGCTGGCAATGATCATCATCTGCGCCATGGTCGGCACACGCGATCTCGGCCAGGAGGTGTTCATCGCGCTGTCCAAGGCCGATTCCGGCCGCGGCATCGTCGCGGGCCTCGCCATCGCGTTCATCGGCATCGTCGCCGACCGGCTGTTCAACGCCTGGACGGCGAAGGCACGGGCAAGGCTGGGATAGGATCGCGCGCCCCACCTTCGTCTTGCCCAAAATGCATCCCAAGCTGGCTTCATGCTGAAGCGCCCCACAGTGATTCTAGCTTTCCTCCTCATCCTTTCCGTCGCTGCTCACGGTGCGGATGGCCTGGAGGAGCGGCTTGAAAAGCTCTTTGATGAGGCCGAGCGCCTGACGCCGCTGCGCACGGTTGCCATCGCGCATGAGGGCGCGGTGGTGGCGGAACGTGGCTATCGCGGCCACTCTCCGGCACGTCCGGCCAACATAAAATCCGCCTCCAAGTCGATCATCTCCGCACTCGTCGGCATCGCCATCGACAAGGGCATGCTCCAAGGCATTGACCAGAAGATCGCTCCGCTTCTTCAGGCCGACCTGCCCGCCGACGTGGATCCGCGGCTCCAGCAGGTTACGATCGGTCATCTGCTTTCCATGCAAGCAGGGCTGGGTCGGACCTCCGGCCCAAACTACGGGCGCTGGGTGGCAAGCGACAACTGGGTGCGGGCAGCGCTCGCCATGCCCTTCGACGACGAACCGGGCGGTACCATGCTCTATTCCACCGGCTCGACCCATCTCCTTTCGGCGATCCTGACGCGCCGGACCGGCCGCTCAACGCTGGAACTGGCACGCGAATGGCTGGGGCCGCAGGAGGGCTTTTCCGTCGCCGCCTGGGACCGGGACCCACAGGGCATCTATCTCGGCGGCAACCAGATGGCCATGAGCCCGCGCTCGCTGCTCGCCTTTGGCGAGCTCTACCCCAGCGGCGGGATGAGCCGCGGCGGGCGGCAGCTCGTGCCGGCCGATTGGATCAAGCTCTCCTGGCAGCCACGCACCGCCTCCCGTTTCACCGGTGACGGTTATGGCTATGGTTGGTTCATCCGTCAGATCGCGGGCGAAGCGGTCTTCTACGGGTGGGGGTATGGCGGGCAGATGGTCTATGTTGTGCCCGGGCGCGCGCTGACCGTGGTCATGACATCCGATGAAGACGGCCCCGCAGGCCGCAGCGGCCACCGCGACGATCTCCATGCCTTGCTCGAGCGGATCATTGAGGCGACGAAAGACGTGCGCGAGGCCCGCAGCAAGTGATGCATGTCGCGCAAAAGTGCGCAGCGGGTTTGCGGTAACGACATGCATAAAAAGAACTTAAAGCGCGTCGCATAAATCCATCCAAACGCGAAGCGCCTTAACTAGACCCTCTGCATAGAGGATTTGACGGTTCGATGGGTTGCAAGCTGGCAGGCTGTCATGCAGTCCGGCCCCGCGAGGAAGTCGCTATTCCGCCGCCACCCCTTTCACCTCCAGATAGCTCTCCATCGAATCGTCCATCGCCTGCAGCCACGGCGTATGGTGCAGCGGCGCCATCGTGCCGGTCATCAGCGAGCGGTAGGCGTGGTCGCGGAAGCTCATAATGTCTTCCAACTTGTGGTGCTCCCACTCCATGAAGGTCTGGTTGACAGCCTCGACGTCGAAGCCGGGATAGTCGGTCTGCTCCATCAGCTCCTTGGTGTAGTCGCCCTGGAACCAGATCATCTGCTCGGCGTCTTCCAGCGTTTCCTCGCGCGCCCGCCACTTCCTGCCGTGTTCCGCCATCGCCTCGGCCGAAGGCAGCTTGATGCGGCCCATGATGACATCGCGGGCGAACCAGGCCTGCGCGTCGAACATGTTGAAGGTGTAGAACTGGTCCTGCATGCCGATATAGGACAGCCGCGGGTTCTTCTCCCAGACGACGCCCTCGTAGAGCCCGTCCGGCCACATGCGGTTGGCGGTCTTGAGCTTCAGATCCTCGGTGAGGAACGGGAAGGCGTGCAGGTAGCCGGTGCACAGGATGATGGCGTCGACATCCCTGGTGCTGCCGTCCTTGAAATGCGCGGTTTTGCCGACGACCTTCTGCAGCAGCGGCACTTCCTTCCAATTCTCCGGCCATTTGAAGCCCATCGGCTTCGAGCGGTAGCTGGAGGTGATCGATTTCGCGCCGTATTTGTAGCATTGCGAGCCAATATCCTCGGCCGAATAGGAGCGGCCGATGATCAATATGTCTTTGCCCTTGAATTCCATGGCGTCGCGGAAATCGTGGCTGTGCAGGATGCGGCCATTGAAGCTCGAGAAGCCCTCGAAATAGGGGACGTTGGGCACGGAAAAATGCCCGGAGGCAACGACGACGTTGTCGAACTCCTCCGAATAGGTGATGTCGTTGGCGCGGTCATGCGCGGTGACGGTGAACTTTTTCGTCGCGTCGGAGAAGGTCACCATGCGCACCGGGCTGTTGAAGCGCACCCATTTGCGCACGCCGGATTTTTCGACGCGGCCCTTGATGTAGTCCCACAGCACGGCGCGCGGCGGATAGGAGCCGATCGGCCGGCCGAAATGCTCCTCGAACGTATAGTCGGCGAATTCGAGGCATTCCTTCGGTCCGTTCGACCAGAGGTAACGGTACATCGAGCCATGCACCGGGTCGCCATGCTCGTCGAGGCCGGTGCGCCAGGTGTAATTCCACAGGCCGCCCCAGTCGGACTGCTTTTCGAAGCAGACGATTTCCGGGATGTCCGCGCCCTTGTCGGCAGCCGACTTGAAGGCTCGAAGCTGGGCCATGCCGGAAGGTCCGGCCCCAATGACGGCAACACGACTTTTCATTGCGGGCCTCCCGATCTCATTTCTCTAACGAAACAAATTTCACTGACAGGACAGTAATTGCCCCTTCGATGCTGTCAACAGGCCTTGTTGCGAAACCTCGTTTTCGCCGGGCCGGATTTCAGCGAAACCTGATCGTCGTGGGTATTGGAAAACAAACAAATCGATCGTGGATCGTTGTGTGGCGGTTGCGCTCCTGTATCGGCACCGAATATGTTCACCGTGAGTGAAATAAATCCGCAAAACCCCGGGGTGGCGACATGGCGAAGAAAGCTTCCAATTTCAGGAATGGGGCAGCCCCCGCCAAGACCAAGCCATCGCCGAAGGGCGTGGCAACGATCCGGACGCCACTGACCCAGGACCCGCACGCCGTTCGCGATATCCGCGAAAAAGTCCTGGAGGTGGCGATCGGCCGCGAGGTGCGGGCGTTTCGCAAAAAACTCGGCATCACCGTCGCCGATCTTGCGGCTGCCACCGACATTTCGCTTGGCATGCTGTCGAAGATCGAAAACGGCATCACCTCGCCGTCGCTGACGACATTGCAGGCGCTGTCACGAGCGCTCGGCGTTCCGGTCACCGCTTTCTTTCGCCGCTTCGAGGAAGAGCGCAGCGCCGTCTTCGTCAAGGCCGGCGAAGGGCTCGATGTCGAGCGCCGCGGCACGCGCGCCGGCCACCAGTACAATCTGCTCGGCCATATCGGCTCGAACACCAGCGGCGTTGTCGTCGAGCCCTATCTGATCACGCTGACCGAGGATTCCGATGTGTTTCCGACCTTCCAGCATGAAGGCATGGAGTTTCTCTACATGCTCGAGGGCGAGGTCGTTTACCGGCACGGCAGCAATCTCTACCCAATGAAGCCCGGCGACAGCCTGTTCTTCGACGCGGATGCGCCGCACGGACCGGAAGTGCTGACGCAACTGCCGATGCGCTATCTCTCGATCATTTGCTATCCGCAAAGTAGTGCGGGGTGAGAGTTCGATCTCCCCCCTCGTGGGGGAGATGTCCGGCAGGACAGAGGGGGGCGCCATAGAGCGCCAACCTCGCGCCTGTCCTACGACCAACAGAGAACCAGGTTGAGGGCGCGATTACGATCGATTGAGAGGTTGGCGGAACAGCGCGCCCCTCTGCCCTGCCGGACATCTCCCCCACGAGGGGGGAGATTGGCAGCTTCGGCGACGGCAGCAGTCAGTCCGGCCCGAAGCCTGCTGACGTCGGGCTGCCATCATCCAGCTTCGACAGCCACTCGAGCAGCGTCGGCCGATAGCGCGTCAGGCCTTTGTAATTGACGAGTTCCTCGGGCAGGTCGCGGATGACGCGATGCAGGCGCCTTGCCCATTTCGGCTGCGTCACTAGCTCGTCCATCTTGATCAGATAACAGCGGATCGGGAAGACGATGCCGTTCGAGCGCGGCAGCCGCCAGAAGCTCTGCAATTCGACGCGCAGATGGACCTTGTCGCCGACGTTTTCGGGCGTCACCGTCGTCCGGTCCGGTCCCCATTTGTGATAATTTTCCGGACTGGTGTCGAGGCGCGGATTGACGGTCATCGTCCAGTTCAGGCGGCGCGCCGGCTTGCCTTGCTGGATGTTGGTAAGGAACTTCAGCGCCCGGACGAATATGCCCTTCTCATGCGCCAGCGGCACTGGCGCGTGCCATTCGAAGAAGTTCATGCCGATATCGAAATCCAGCGACCAGTCGGCCTGGGTGGTGACCATGCCGGCGTCCATCCACAGATTGCCGTCGCGCTGGTCGAGGATGCAGAAATCGCCCTGGCTCTGGCGCGTGATGTATTCCATCGGCCCATAGGGCAGTGTCGACACGTCGCCGAAGGTGAAGGTGTCGTCTATGCCGAGCGGCCGGTTGATCCAGCGCCAGCGGTCACCGTCGCGCGTCAGCGTGAAATGCTCGGGATAGCCCCGCGCCTGCTGTTCCATCAGAAGTTCGAGCAGGTCCCAGCCGGCCAGCGTCATGTGCGGCAGCGACTGACAGCGCAGCGGGTCCTCGGCGAGCACCAGCGCGCGGTCCTGCATCTCGGCGACATAGTGCTCGTCGACGTCGATCAGGTTTTCGAGCACGCTGCCCTTCGGCCCCAGAACATGAGGCTCGATGTTGACCGCATACATGTAGCTGTCTTCGTGGAACGGGAACGGAAACCGCCTGATGTGCTCCGGGCTGTTCTTGAAGGTGAAGTCGTCGCGGAACGTTTCCTTGCGAAAGGTGATGCCCAGGCTCGCCTCCTATCTTTCCAGAACCAGCGACCTGCCCTCGAAGCGCGAGACGCAGGGCATGATCTTCTTGCCGCAACGATGCTCTTCCTCGCTCAGCCAGTGGTCGTTGTGAATGAATTTGCCGTCTGAAGAAATGACGTTGGTTTCGCACTGGCCGCAGACGCCGCCGCGGCAGAGATAGGGCGGATCGACGCCGGCGGCCTCGACCGCCTCAAGCAGGCTCTGCTGCTCGCCGACGCGGATCGTCTTGCCGCTGACAGCCAGCGTCACGTCGAATGGGGCGCCGGGCTGGGGGGCTGCGAAATGCTCGAAATGCACGGTTTCCGCCGGCCAGCCGAGCGCGGCGGCACGGTCGCGCACCCAGTCGATCATGCCGGACGGACCGCAGACATAGAGATGCGTGCCGAGCGGCTGCGACGACAGCAGCCGATCTAGCTCGATGCGCTCGTCGCGGTCGTCGTGGTAGAGCCTGACCCGGCGGTCGTAACGCTCTCTGAGCACATCGGCATAGGTGCCGAGCGAGGCGGTGCGGCAGGTGTAGTGCAGCTCGAAATTGCCGCCATCCGCCGCCAGCTGCGCGGTCTGCGCCATGAACGGCGTGATGCCGATGCCGCCGGCCAGCATCAGATGCTTCCTGGCGCGCAAATCGAGCGAGAACAGATTGACCGGATAGCTGATCACCATCTCCATGCCGGGCCTGACATTCCTGTGCATGAACAGCGAGCCGCCGCGGCCGACATCGTCGCGGCGCACCGAGATCGTGTACTCGCGCGTGTCGAGCGGCGAGCCCATCAGCGAATAGGGGTTGAGCCTGGTGCGCTCGCCGTCTCGCATTTCGACGACGACATGGGCGCCGCCGGAGAATGTCGGCAGCAGCTGCCCGTCACGCCTGCGGAAATGGAAGCGCGTCACCAGCTCGTTGACCGGGACGACATCGCTCACCACGACCTCAAGCTTGGTGGTGCCGGTGCTCATCGAAATATCTCCTCCGCCGGAGGAATTTCGCTGCGGTCTTCCGCATTGATGCAGACGCCCTGGAATGCCGCGAGGCGCCTGGAATAGTGATCGCGTACCAGAAGAAGCAGGCCGCAATGCGAACAGGTTACCGGCTGCGTCGTCACGTTCTCGGTGATGCCCTTACAGTGAACGCACTGCATACGGCGCGCCAGCGAGCCGCGGTGCTCGGTCTGGATCGAGGTATGGTCGATACCGGCTTCGAGCGCCGCCTGCATGGCTTGGCCGATTAGCCCCTCGGTGCCGGCGAGATAGAGGCGCAGGCCCATGTGGGCGTTGGCAAGGGTCTGCTTCAGCCGTGGCAAGGCGCTGGCAAAGGAAGGTCCCTGGTAGAGTTGCGCCGGCTTCAGCGCCTCAAGGGCGGCGACATGCTTGCCCTCATTGCCGGGGATGAAGATGATGTGCGCATCGGCAAAGAAGCCGGCGGGCACCTTGGATGCCAGATCCGTTATCGCCAGCGCTCCCTCTGCATCCGCCACGAAAAGATGGTGCTTGCCGGGCTGCGTGGACAGGGTCCCGTAGACCGGCCGGCTGATGATGCTTTTCGCTGCCATCCTCTCAGTATGCCTCAGCCTTTCGCCGTGCGCTTGGTCTTCTTCGGATCATCGAACGGAAGCGGCTCAGCCGTCGCGCTGATGGCGCCGCTCTTGTTGCGGATCTCGAGCCTTGTGCCCTGGACGGCGCAGTCGACGTCGAGCCGGGCGATGGCCATCGATTTCTTGACCAGCGGCGAATACATGGCGCAGGTCACCACGCCGACCTTTTTGCCGTCGCGATAGACCGGCGCGCCCTCGTCGGCCGGCTCCTTGCCTTCGAGCAGCACGCCGAAGATCTTGAAGCGCTCCTTGCCCTTGAGGCGGTAGTGCTCCTCGGCGCCGCGAAAGCCTGTCTTGCCGGGGCTGACGGTAAAATCGAGGCCGAGCTCCCACAGCGTATCGCCGGGGCCTTCGTTCTCGAACGGATACTTTTGGGAATTATCGTAGGGGTAGAACAGCAAATAACTCTCGACGCGCAGCATATCGAGCGTGGTGAACCGGCACGGGATGATGCCGGCGCTCTTGCCCTCGTCGAGAATGGTGTCCCAGATCGTGCCGGCATCCTGGCCGCGGCAGAAGATCTCGTAGCCGCGTTCGCCGGTGTAGCCGGTGCGCGAGATCATCACCGGAAAACCGAACAGCCGGGTCTGCAAGTGATGGAAATAGGCGAGGTCGCGAATGCCGGGGACATGCTTTGCCAGATAGTCGACGGCGGCCGGGCCCTGCAGCGAAAGGTCGTGCAGATTGTCGTCGAAACGCAGCGAGACGTCGCGGCCTATGGCGGCGCGCTGCAACTCCTCATGGCCGGTGCCCGAACCATGCACGACCATCCAGGCATTTGGGCCGGTACGGTAGAGGATGCAGTCGTCGGTGAATTTTCCGGCCTCGTTGAGCATGCAGGCATAGGCCGACTTGCCGGGATATATTTTCTCGACGTCGCGCGTCGTCGCCAGGTCGATCAGATGCGAGGCATGCGGCCCCGTGATGTGGACCTTCTTCAGGCCCGACACGTCCATCAGCCCGGCCTTGGTGCGGATGGCGATGTATTCCTCGTCGGCGTCCTTGTCGTAGGTCCAGGCGGTGCCCATCCCGCTCCAGTCTTCGAGCTTCGAACCGAGCGCGCGATGGCGGTCCGCCAAGGTCGAAAATCTCCAGGATGCCGTCATGGACTTGCTTCTCCTTAACACGATTGCCGACGTTTCGCCGCTTCAGGACACTGAGGACCATGCGGCGGTCCGCGCCATATTGACTCAAAACTCCAAAAGCGCGCAATACTAAGATGCAAAAAGTTTTACTGAGAGGCAAGGAACGCAACTAAACGGAGGGGACATGAAATGGAAGGGAATCTCAACGCTCTAACGACCATTTTCACGGAGTTCTATTACTGGGTGACCATCGTCATGATGTTCCTCATCCATGTCGGGTTCTGCATGTACGAGGTCGGCGTGTCGCGTCGGCGCAATCACCTGAAAACGCTCATGAAGAACGCGATGGCGATCCCACTCGTCACGATCACGTTCTATTTTTTCGGCTGGTGGATCTATTTCGGCTTCCCCAACGGGCCGGGCATCGCGGGCGGACTTGTCACCGCACCATTTGCCGAACCATGGAATCCGCTGATGGGCACCCACCTCTCCGGTGTCAATCCAGGCGAGACGGGGGTCACGCCTACCGATGCTGCGCTGTGGCACCGCCTCAACGGCGTGTTCTGGGGCGCCTTCCTGCTGTTTTCCATCACGACGGCGTCAATCATCTCGGGTTCGATCATAGAGCGCGCGCGCTCGGGTGCGTTCTGGATCGTCGCGGTGCTGGTCGGTTCGGTCCTGTGGATCCTCGACGCGTCCTGGGGCTGGCATCCGCAGGGCTGGATGGTGAAGCTCTGGGGCTATCATGATGCCTATGCATCGGGGGTCGTGCACGCGATCGCCGGCGGGGCGGCACTCGCCTTTCTCATTGTGCTCGGTCCGCGCATCGGCAAGTTCAGGCCCGACGGCACGGCGCGCGACATCCCGCCCCACAATGTGTGGCTGGTCACGATCGGCCTGTTCCTGATCTTCACCGGTTTCTGGGGCTTCTATGCCGCGTGCAACATTCCGCTGATTAGCCCGGCTACGATTGCCGGCCAGATCACCGGTGAGACCTGGACGGCGACCAACATCTATCTCGCGCCGACCACGCTCTCGGCGATCACCTTCAACTTCCTGATGTCGCTATCGGGCGGGATGCTGGCCGGCTACATCGTCTCGAAAGGCGATCCTTTCTGGACATTCTCCATGGGACTTTGCGGCGTTATCTCAACCTCGGCAGGCAACGACCTCTATCACCCGATCCAGGCACTGCTGATCGGCGCGATCATCCCGACCATCTGCTACAAGCTGCACTATTTCGTCGAGCGCCGCTTCAAGATCGACGATGCGGTCGGCGCCGTTGCCGTGCACGGCTACGGCGGCTTCCTCGGTGTCGTGGCGGCGGGCTTCATGCTGTGGGGACAGCCGTCCTCGCCTTATGAGGGCTTCGCGCACATCAACCCGCTCGGCAATTTCGCTGGTGCGGTGCTGATGTTCGTGCTCGGTTTTGCCCCCACCTTTGTAGTCTGCAAGATCCTCAACAGCATGAACCTCCTGCGCGTGCCGGCGAAGGTGGAACTCGAGGGCGTCGACTTTGCCCTCAACCATGCTTTCGAGGCGTCGGTCCGCGAAGTGGGAACCGCCGAAAAGGCCATGATCAAATAGTCAACGGACAAGGAGAACCGCAATGTCTACTAATGGAATGGAAAGCTGGGCCGTGGACCTCAAGGACGTCGGCGCGATCTACCCGTTTCAGGGTTCCGAAGTCGTGATGGTGATCATCGGCCTCGTCTTCTGGATCGGTTGGCACGTCCTCCAGACGCGCCACGAGAGCGCTGAAATCGAAGCCGATATGGCTGCGGATCGCACCGGAGAGGAAACGAGAAAGGCGATCGACCGCCATTAAGTCGCCATCGGGTCGTCTGGCGCGTCATTTGCGCCAGACGACTTGTCCAACATGAAAAAAACTTTCATGCGAGTTGAATTCGACTCATGAAGCTGGTAGCACCTAATCATACCTCACCTCGGGAGCCTGACATGTGCGGAATCGTCGGACTGTTTTTGAAGGACAAGTCGCTCGAGCCTCAGCTCGGCTCGATGTTGTCGCAGATGCTGATCTCGCTCAGCGATCGCGGTCCCGACAGCGCCGGCATCGCCATCTACGGCGCGCCAACCGGCAACGAGGCCAAGATCACCATCCAGTCGGCAAAGCCGGAGCGTGACTTCCGCGGTCTCGACGCCGAACTGGCCAAGGCCATCGGAGCCCCGGTCAGCATTGCGGTGAAGTCGACCCATGCAGTCGTCAGGACCACGCCCGTCAAGATCGATGAAGCGCGCGAGGCCATCCAGACGCTTCGCCCTGATATCCGCATCATGGGCGCCGGCGATGTTGTCGAAATCTACAAGGAAGTCGGCCTGCCCGAAGCGGTCGTCGATCGTTTCGACGTGCGCAGCATGACCGGCACGCACGGCATCGGCCATACCCGCATGGCGACGGAATCGGCTGTCACAACGATGGGCGCGCATCCGTTCTCGACCGGCGCCGACCAGTGCCTTGTGCACAATGGCTCGCTGTCCAATCACAACAATGTCCGCCGCGAGCTGATCCGCGAAGGCATGAAATTCGAGACCGAGAACGACACCGAAGTCGCGGCCGCCTATCTCTCCTCACAGATGGCACATGGCAAGAATCTCGGCGAAGCACTGCAAGGCACGCTGAGCGACCTCGATGGTTTCTTCACCTTCGTCGTCGGCACCAAGAACGGCTTCGGCGTGGTGCGCGATCCGATCGCCTGCAAGCCTGCCGTCATGGCCGAAACCGACCAGTATGTCGCCTTCGGCTCGGAATATCGCGCGCTCACCAAACTGCCCGGCATAGACAATGCGAGGGTCTGGGAACCCGAGCCCGCAACCGTCTATTTCTGGGAGCACTGAGTCCATGCCGGCAATCAACGTCTCCAAAGCACTCGACCAGAGCCATGCGTCACGGGTCTTCGACCTCAGCGAAATGCCGCTGCGCGATCTCAATCAGGCGCTTCACGATTTGACCTCTGGTTCGAACGAGACCGCCTGGGAGGTGCTTCATCCGAAAGGCAGCCATTCGGTCGCCGTCGGGGTCGACCAGCCGATCACCATCGATGTCCGCGGCAGCGTCGGTTATTATTGCGGCGGCATGAACGACGGCAGCACCATCACCGTGCATGGCTCGGCCGGACCTGGCGTCGGCGAGAATATGATGTCGGGCTCGATAACGGTGAAAGGCGATGCCAGCCAGTATGCCGGCGCCACCGGCCGGGGCGGGTTGCTGGTCATCGAAGGCAATGCGTCGTCGCGCTGCGGCATTTCGATGAAAGGCATCGACATCGTCGTTCATGGCAATATCGGCCACATGTCAGCGTTCATGGCGCAGTCCGGCAATCTGGTGGTGCTGGGCGATGCCGGCGACGCACTCGGCGATTCCATCTACGAGGCGCGGCTCTTCGTGCGCGGCAAGGTCGAAAGCCTCGGCGCTGACTGCGTCGCCAAGGAGATGCGGTCCGAGCATCTGGAACTCCTGCAAGGCCTGCTCGACCGCGCCGGGGTGACCGACGTCAAGGCGGCGGAGTTCAAGCGTTACGGCTCGGCGCGCACGCTCTACAATTTCAACATCGACAACGCCGACGCGTATTGAGGCAGCATGACCTATCGCAACCCGCCGACGACGCCGCGCAAATCCGCGACCTTCGACGACTACACGCTCTCCGAGATCCGCCGCGCGGCGGCGACCGGCATCTACGACATCCGTGGCGCCGGCGCCAAGCGCAAACTGCCGCATTTCGACGACCTGCTGTTCCTCGGTGCCTCGATCTCGCGTTATCCGCTCGAAGGCTATCGCGAGCGCTGCGACACCAGCGTCGTGCTGGGCTCGCGCCATGCCAAGAAGCCGATCGAGCTGAAAATCCCGATCACCATCGCCGGCATGAGTTTCGGATCGCTGTCCGGCCCGGCAAAAGAAGCCTTGGGCCGCGGCGCGACGCTGTCCGGCACCTCGACGACCACCGGCGACGGCGGCATGACCGAGGAAGAGCGCGGTCACTCGCAGACGCTGGTTTATCAATATCTGCCGTCGCGTTACGGCATGAACCCGCGCGATTTGCGCCGGGCCGATGCGATCGAGATCGTCGTCGGCCAGGGTGCCAAGCCCGGCGGCGGCGGCATGCTGCTTGGCCAGAAGATCTCCGACCGGGTTGCCGAAATGCGCACGCTGCCGAAAGGTATCGACCAGCGCTCGGCCTCGCGTCATCCCGACTGGACCGGGCCGGATGATCTCGAGATCAAGATCCTGGAGCTGCGCGAAATCACCGACTGGGAAAAGCCGATCTACGTCAAGGTCGGCGGCGCGCGGCCCTACTACGACACAGCGCTTGCGGTGAAGTCAGGCGCAGATGTCGTCGTGATCGACGGCATGCAGGGCGGCACCGCCGCAACCCAGGAAGTGTTCATCGAGAATGTCGGCCAGCCGACGCTCGCCTGCATCAGGCCGGCGGTGCAGGCGCTGCAGGATCTCGGCATGCACCGCAAGGTGCAGCTGATCGTCTCCGGCGGCATTCGCAACGGCGCCGATGTCGCCAAGGCGCTGGCGCTCGGCGTCGACGCGGTGTCGATCGGCACCGCAGCACTTGTCGCGCTCGGCGACAACGACCCGCGCTGGGAAGCGGACTACAACGAGCTTGGCACCACCGCCGGCGCCTACGACGACTGGCATGAGGGACGCGACCCGGCCGGCATCACCACGCAGGATCCCGAGCTGATGAAGCGGGTCGACCCGATCGCCGCCGGACGGCGATTGGCGAATTATCTGAAGGTGATGACGCTGGAGGCGCAGACCATTGCCCGTGCGTGCGGCAAGAACAGCCTGCACAATCTCGAGCCCGAGGATCTCGTCGCGCTCACGATCGAAGCCGCCGCCATGGCCGGCGTGCCGCTGGCTGGCACCAACTGGATACCGGGGAAGAACGGCTTCTAAGACGTCACAACAAAATTCCATAAGCGAGGAACTATAATGGGGAACGATCTCGCCGCATTCGCCAAAGAGAACGGCGTCAAATATTTCATGATTTCCTACACGGACCTGTTCGGCGGCCAGCGCGCCAAGCTGGTGCCGGCGCAGGCCATCGCCGACATGCAGAAGGACGGTGCCGGCTTTGCCGGCTTTGCCACCTGGCTCGACCTGACGCCGGCGCATCCCGACATGCTGGCGGTGCCGGATCCGGATTCGGTTATCCAGTTGCCGTGGAAGCCGGAGGTCGCCTGGGTCGCCGCCAACTGCATTATGGACGACAAATCGGTCGCCCAGGCGCCGCGCAACACGCTGAAGCGGCTGATTGCCGAGGCAGCCGGCGACGGCATGCATGTCAAGACCGGCGTCGAGGCCGAATTCTTCCTGATCTCGCCGGACGGCAAGACGATTTCCGACGAATACGACACGGCGTCGAAGCCCTGCTACGACCAGCAGGCGGTGATGCGCCGCTACGATGTCATCGCCGAGATCTGCGACCACATGCTGGCGCTCGGCTGGGGCGCCTACCAGAACGACCATGAGGACGCTAACGGCCAGTTCGAGATGAACTGGGCTTTCGACGATGCGCTGGCGACCGCCGACAAGCATTCCTTCTTCAAGTTCATGGTGAGGTCCGTTGCCGAAAAGCACGGCCTGCGCGCCACCTTCATGCCAAAACCATTCCCCGGCCTGACCGGCAATGGCTGCCACGCGCACATTTCGGTGTGGGACAAGGACGGCAAGACCAATGTCTTTGCCGACAATGCCATGGAGCTCGGCCTGTCGGCGAAGGGCAAGAATTTCCTTGGCGGCATCATGAAGCATGCCTCGGCACTTGCCGCGATCACCAACCCGACGGTCAATTCCTACAAGCGCATCAACGCGCCGCGCACCATTTCGGGCGCGACCTGGGCGCCCAACTCGGTGACCTGGACCGGCAACAACCGCACCCACATGGTGCGCGTGCCCGGCCCCGGCCGCTTCGAGCTGCGCCTGCCCGACGGCGCGGCTAACCCTTATCTGCTGCAGGCCGTCATCATCGCCGCCGGCCTCGACGGCATCCGCTCGAAGGCCGATCCCGGCAGGCGCTACGACATCGACATGTACCAGTTCGGACACACGGTGGAGGGCGCGCCGAAGCTGCCGCTCAACCTGCTCGATGCATTGCGCGAGTTCGACAATGACAAATCGCTCAAGGCGGCGCTGGGGGAGGAATTCTCGTCGGCTTACCTAAAGCTCAAGCACCAGGAATGGAATTCCTATGCTTCCCACTTCACCCAGTGGGAGCGTGACCACACGCTGGATATCTAGAGCATCGGACCGAAAAGTGTGAAGCGGTTTTCGGATGAATCCGATGCGTCAAGAAAGGTCCTGCGTGGCGCGAGCGACCTCGGAATAGATTTATGAGATACTCGATCTTCTCCCTCGCCCGCGCCGCGCTTTCCGGCCACAAGAATTGGCAGCGCACCTGGCGCGACGCCAGCCCGAAGGATCACTACGACGTGGTGATCATCGGCGGCGGCGGCCACGGCCTGGCGACGGCATGGTTCCTGGCCAGCGAGTACGGCATCAGGAATGTCGCCGTGCTCGAAAAGGGCTGGATCGGCTCCGGCAATGCCGGTCGCAACACCACCATCATCCGCTCCAATTACGGGCTGCCCGGCAACACCGGCTTCTACGAGCTGTCGATGAAGCTGTGGGAGCGCATGGAGCAGGACCTCAACTACAACACGATGGTCAGCCAGCGCGGTGTCATCAACCTCTATCATTCCGACGCGCAGCGCGACGCCTATGCGCGGCGCGGCAACACCATGCGCATCAACGGCATCGATGCCGAATTGCTCGACTTGGCGGCGGTCAAGAAGATGATGCCGTTCCTGAACTTCGACAATGCGCGCTTTCCCGTGCAAGGCGGCCTGCTGCAGCGGCGTGGCGGCACGGCGCGCCACGACGCCGTGGTCTGGGGCTACGCCCATGCGGCGAGTACACTCGGCGTCGACATCATCCAGAATTGCGAGGTGACAGGTTTTTCGCGCGACGCCAACGGCAAGGTGACCGGGGTCGAGACGACACGCGGCAAGATCGGCGCCGGCAAGGTCGGCATGGCCGTTGCCGGCAGTTCGTCGCGCGTCGCGGCGATGGCGGGCCTGCGCCTGCCGATCGAAAGCCATGTGCTGCAGGCCTTCGTTTCCGAGGCGATCAAGCCACTGATCCCCAACGTCATGACCTTCGGCGCCGGCCATTTCTACGTCAGCCAGTCCGACAAGGGCGGGTTGGTCTTCGGCGGCGACATCGACGGCTACAATTCCTATGCCCAGCGCGGCAACATGCCAGTCATGGAAGACGTGTGCGAGGGCGGCATGGCGCTCATGCCGATGATCGGTCGCGTGCGCCTGTTGCGGCAATGGGGTGGCATCATGGACATGTCGATGGACGGCTCGCCGATCATCGACAAGACGCCGGTGGACGGGCTCTATCTCAACGCCGGCTGGTGCTATGGCGGCTTCAAGGCGACGCCCGGCTCCGGTCTTGTCTTTGCCCATCTTCTGGCCCGCGACGAACCGCACAAGGAGGCGGCGCGATTCCGCCTCGACCGGTTCCGGCGCGGCGCGATGATCGATGAAAAGGGCGTCGGCGCCCAACCGAACCTGCACTGAGGACGGTCCAGAAAACATGCGTATTGTCTGTCCCTTCTGCGGCGAACGCGAACTCGGCGAGTTCACCTATCTGGGCGACGCCAAGCCGGTGCGTCCGGCGGCCGGCGTCTCGGAGGACGACGTCTTCGACTACGTCTATCTGCGCGACAACATTGCCGGCGAGACGACCGAGCATTGGTATCATGGCGGCGGCTGCCGGGCCTGGCTGAAGATCACCCGCAACACGCTGACACACGAGATTTCGTCGGTCGAGCCGGCGGCAGGCGCCGGCGCCGCCAAGGTTGGCGCCTGATGGTCAGTCGCGCACAGACACACCGGCTGGAGAGCGGCGGCCTTATCGATCGTTCGGCACCGCTGAATTTTCGCTTCGACGGCAAAACCTTTGCCGGCTTCGAGGGCGACACGCTGGCCTCGGCGCTGATTGCCAATGGCGTCAAGCTGGTCGGCCGCTCGTTCAAATACCACCGGCCGCGCGGCATCCTGACCGCAGGCTCGGAAGAGCCCAATGCGCTGGTCGAGCTGCGAACGGGCGCGCGCCGCGAGCCAAACACCAAGGCGACCACGGCAGAGCTTTATGACGGTCTCGAAGCAGCCAGCCAGAACCGCTGGCCGTCGCTGCGCCACGATCTGATGGCGGTGAACCAGTTGTTCGCGCCGATCTTCGTTGCCGGCTTTTACTACAAGACCTTCATGTGGCCGGCAAAATTCTGGGAAGCGATCTACGAGCCGGCAATCCGCCGCGCCGCCGGTCTTGGCCGCGCAGCTGGCGTCGCCGATCCCGACCATTACGACAAGGCCTGGGCGTATTGCGACGTTCTGATCGCCGGTTCCGGCCCGGCCGGGCTGGCGGCAGCGCTTGCCGCCGGGCGCAGCGGCGCCCGCGTCATCCTGTGCGAGGAAGATTTTGCCCTTGGCGGCCGCCTGCTTGCCGATGGCGGCACGATCGATGGCATGCCGGCGGCCGAATGGATTTCCCGCACGCTGGCCGAGCTCACGACGCTGCCCGACGTCCGCATCATGAACCGCACGACACTGTTCGGCGTCTACGATGGCGGCACTTATGGCGCGATCGAGCGGGTCAACGATCATCTGCCCTCCCCGCCGGAGCATCAGGTGCGCCAGCGGCTGTGGCGGATCGTGGCAAAGCGCTCGATTGTTGCCGCCGGCGCCATCGAACGGCCGATCGTCTTTGCCGGCAACGACACGCCCGGCGTGATGATGGCTTCGGCAATGCGGACCTATGTCGAGCGCTATGCGGCAACCCCTGCGAAGAGGATCGCGCTGTTCACCAACAATGAGGATGGCTGGCGGACTGTCGAGACCGCGCTTGGCGCCGGATTGCAGATCGCAGCGGTCGTCGATGCACGCCCGGATGTGTCAGCCAAGCATCGCGCTCTCGCCGCCAAAGCCGAGTTTCCGGTATTGAACGGTTCGGTTGCCGGTGTCGAAGGCGGCAAGGACGGCGTCCGGAAAATCTCGGTGTCGCTTGCCGGCGGCGCCCGTGCGGAAGTCGAAGCCGACGGGCTTGCCGTCTCAGGCGGCTGGAATCCGGCAGTCGGGCTGACCTCCTACCATCGCGGCCGGCCGAAATGGCAGGACGATATATCGGCCTTCGTGCCGGACGGCGCCCCTCCTGGCATGGTGGCCGCCGGTGCCGCCAATGGCGCCTTCGGCCTCGGCGCCTGCCTGAGCCAAGGATTTGCCGCGGGTGCTGCGGCGGCGCAGAGCGTCGGACACAGCGGCAACGCCGGCATGCCGCCCGTCGCCGACGACGAGGCATTTTCGCTGACCCCGCTCTGGCATGTCGCCGGTAAAGGCAAAGCCTTTGTCGACTACCAGCATGACGTCACCGCTTCCGACATCGAACTGGCGCAGCGCGAAGGCTTTGAATCGGTCGAACATCTGAAGCGCTATACGACGCTCGGCATGGCCACCGACCAGGGCAAAACCTCGAACGTCGCCGGCCTCGCCATCATGGCGGCGGTGTCAGGCAGATCCATCCCCGAGACCGGCACGACGATCTACCGTCCGCCCTATGTGCCGGTCGCCATCGGCGCCTTTGCCGGCCATCATCGCGACGAGACCTTCCATGCGACAAGACTGACGCCGTCGCATCACTGGGCAGCTGAACAGGACGCGGTGTTCGTCGACACCGGCTTGTGGAAGCGCGCGCAATGGTACCCACGCGCCGGCGAAAAGGATTGGCTGGAATCGGTCACCCGCGAGGTCAAGGCGGTGCGCTCTGCCGTCGGCTTCTGCGATGTCTCGACGCTCGGCAAGATCGATGTGCACGGCCCGGATGCCGGCGCCTTCCTCGACCGCGTCTATATCAACACCTTCTCCAGTCTCGCCGTGGGAAAAGCCCGCTACGGGCTGATGCTGCGCGAGGACGGCATCGTCTATGACGACGGCACCACGTCGCGGCTGGCCGAGGATCATTATTTCCTGACCACCACCACCGCCAAGGCCGGCCCGGTGATGCAGCATCTCGAATTCTGCCGGCAGGTGCTGTTTCCTGAACTCGACGTGCAGCTGACCTCCGTCTCCGACCAGTGGGCGCAATTCTCTATCGCCGGGCCGAAAACCCGAGATCTGCTTCGGGAAATCGTTGATCCGGCCGAGGATCTGTCGAACGAGGGCTTTCCCTTCATGGGCGCGCGCGAAGTCGCGCTTCGCGGTGGCATCAGGGCACGGCTGTTCCGCATCTCGTTCTCCGGCGAGATGGCGTTCGAGATCTCCGTTCCGGCCCGCTATGGCGACGCGCTTGTGCGCAACCTGATGCTGGCCGGCAAGCAATTCGGCGTGATGCCCTACGGCACCGAGGCGCTCGGCGTCATGCGCATCGAAAAGGGCCATGTCGCCGGACCGGAGCTGAACGGCACCACCACCGCTGCCGATCTCGGCCTGGGCAAGATGATGTCGACCAAGAAGGATTTCATCGGCCGCGTCATGGCCGGACGCGAGGCGCTGGTCGCTCCCGACCGGCAGGTCGTGGTCGGCATCAAGTCGACGGACAGAGCGCGCCGCCTGCGCGCCGGCGCGCATATCATTCCGAAGGGCGAGATACCGGGTTCCGCCAACGACCAGGGCTATGTCACGTCGGTCTGCTTCTCGCCGACGCTCGACCAGTGGATCGGGCTGGCACTTGTCGAGCGCGGCCGCGAGCGGATCGGCGAGATCGTTCATGCGCATGACCCGCTGCGCGGCGAAGACTATGATGTCGAGCTGTGCAATCCCGTCTTCTACGATCCGGATGGAGGGCGCCAGCGTGGCTGAATTTTCCTGGGTTTCCCGCAGTCCGCTGGAGCACGCGCTTGTCGTGGGCGACTATGGCGCGCGTGACGTCGAACCGGGCATTTCGCTCACCGAGATCCGCAATTTCGACCTCGTCCAGGTGATGGCGCGACGCGGCAAAGGGGCGGAACTGGCCAGCGCCGCGGAAGTCCGTTTCGGCATGGCGGCTCCGGATATGCCGAAGGCGGTCAGCGCTTCGGACGTGACGCTCATCTGGTCGGGACCGGATCAGTTCTTCGTTCTGTCGAAGGGCGGCAAGCACACGATCGATACGTTGAGCGAGGCGTTCTCGCAATCGGCCTCACTGTCCGACCAGTCGCATGCGCGCGCCCTGATCAGGGTCTCGGGTGCCAAGACGCGCGCCATGCTGGCGAAATTGTCGTCGATCGATCAGCACCCGGCGGCGTTTCCGACCGGCACTGCCGCCGCGACATCGATCGACCATACCAGCGTCAATCTCTGGCGTGGCTATGACCGGCCGGACGGTCAGGCGGTGTTCAATCTTCTGGTGTTTGCAACCTTCGCGGAAAGCCTGTGGCGCACGATACTCGACGCGGCCGCCGAGTATGGGGTCGAGATCGGGTATTCAGAGGAATTGGGGTAGCGCCTGCCTCTTCCCTTCTCCCCCTGTGGGACCTTTGCACAGAAGCCGAACGGTGATTCTGTGGTGAAGGTTGGAGCAGGGAGATTCGGGATGGCGGATCGTGTTTTGGGTCAGTTGAGTCTGGCGGACGGTCTGGCGGCGTCGGATGAGACGATT